>JAQXIW010000061.1 GCA_029007985.1 Oscillospiraceae bacterium
TTTCATCTTTTCGTAGTCCGCTTTTGTATTGACATTTGTCAAATCATATTGCCGCGGAATATCCGCATAGATTGCGTTGCAGTTTTCCAGTATATTCAACAGTTTGTGGTTTTTGCTCTCTATTGCCTTTTCTATCCGCGGTATACAGTCTTTTGAATATATCCGCAGAACAGGATATATTTTACCCCGCTGCCTTGCGGCGACGCATTTTACGCCGTCGGTCATTTTATCCGCCAGCGTCATTATGATGTTCTGTGAAATATTCGGCATGTCGCAGGAGGCAAAAAACACATACTGTTTTTTTGCAGCCGTAAGGGCTGTGTATATGCCCCCGAGAGGGCCTATGTCCTTTACCGAGTCCTCTATTTTTTCGAGATTTAAGAAATCGTACTCGTCGCCGTTTGCAGACAGATACACATCGTCAAATATTTGCATGGAATAGAGAATGTGCCGAATGAACGAATAACCGTCTTTATTAAGCAACCCTTTTGGGTAGTAGTTCATGCGACTGGACTTGCCGCCCGCCAAAATACAACCGTCGCACTCTCGTATGAATTTCATCGTTTTTCTTGCTTTTATTACGGTTTCTATCTTTTTTTCGACTTCCCGTCTGTACTCGCCGCCCAAATTGTCGCACAGCAACCTGTCGCAGTGCTCAATCACCGCTTTTCTGTCAATGCGGCTGTTATATACAAGCAAATTTACCATTGCGGACATAGAAATATAGTTTTCTCTTCTTTCGCCGAAATGCCGATTTTCAAAATCTATGCCTACTATTCTGTCATCAGCGGTAACAATGAAATTCCTCGGGTTGATGTCGCCCAGCACAACATATTTGCCGTACCTGTCATAAAGCACTTTTTCGATTTCGGATATATATTCAAAAAGCAAGTCGGTCAAAAAACAAACTCTGTCGGTCGTATCCGCCCCGTCTGTTGCCCGGGCAAATGTTATGCCCTCGGTATACTCTCTGCAGATACGGTTGTCTTTTGCATAATATACCTTCGGCGCCAGTGCAAAAAGAGAAAGAGTCGAAAGTAACTCTTTCTCGTTGTCAAATGCCTTTTCGCTGCGGAAAAATTTATTCAGTTTGCCGTTGTCAATCTGAATTTTATTCTTCAACCACGCTCACCTTTACCACATTTTTTGCCCAGCGGGTAGCGAATTCGTCGCCGTTTACGACCAGCATAAACACGCCGTTATCCCGGTTTTCCTCGCCGCTCTCTTTTGAAACCAGATAGACATTTCCATCCGTGAGAATGTCAGCGGCGGATACTTTTACCTCATAGTTGTCGGCGCATGTAAAGACCACATTGTCCTTGTCGGCCAGCTCGACCTTCAAATCCGCCAAAATATCCTTTACCTGAATACCGCTGTAGTTTTTACCGAATTTATCGCCGTTTTTTCTTGTCATAACCGTGTCGAAAGTGACATACTTATCGGATTCCTCCGAGTAATCGTACACCGTTTCGCCGGAGGCGAGGCTTACCGTCAGCTGTTTTGCGCCGACCTTTGCCACTTCGTCCTTGTTAGAATTTCTGTTGACGATTATCAAAGCGCAAGCGGCGAGGAAAACAAGGCCAATTAAAATATTTCTTGTGGATTTTTTCATACATATTCTCCTATTCTTTTATATATGCTCCAAGCGATATATCCGCCCAATGCGCCGGACAAAATACCGAAAATATAAAACAGAATGAACGACACGAAATTCAAGTGAAAAAGCAGAATGTTTGTAGCCCCCGCCCCGGCAAGAACACCGCAGGCCCCGGCTGTCATCATACACAGCTTCAAATCTTTTTTATACAACGGGCTGAGCAGCACCAAGTCTATGGCAACGCCCGGCAAAGTGTATGTGAACACCACCAGCAGACCTGCCGCAGCCCCTATGCCCGTAGACAGCGAAACAAGAGACTGACACAGCCCCATGAGAGCGCCCGCCCCCTTTTTGTGTATGTACGCAGCCGTAAACACTATGAACATCATGGGCACTCCGGCGGTGACGCTGCCGCCCGGTATTCTGATAAAGTCTGTAATCGCGTTGAAAACCGGGGAAAAAATCGGCTTTGCCATCATGCCAAGAGCCGACATAATGCCCATGAGCAATATTTCTTTTACGGTATAAAAGCTTTTTGTTTTCAATATTTTTCCTTTCCTCAACGGATTTCGTGCCGCACGAGTTTTTCGCCGCGGTAGACCAGCTTCATCTCAAAAAACGGCGCATTGTCAATGAGCATTTTCAAAAACAGCCTGTCGCCCTCCCATATCGGCAAATTGAGAGTATCCTCTTTTTTTATCCATTCAAGGCTGCCCTCGTCACATTCTTTCAAGTCTCCTTTGAAACCGTCCGATGTGTAGACAAACATATATTCCGTACCCCACTCGTCCGACACAAATGTTACTATTCCGCGCAACTTTGCCGACAAAAGCGTGAGCCCGGTCTCTTCAAAGGTCTCTCTGACCGCACATTCGTACGGAGATTCGCCGTCTTTGAATTTGCCGCCGATACCTATCCATTTGTCGTGATTTTCGTCGTTTACTTTTTTCGTCCTGTGCATCATCAGCCATTTGCCGTCTTTTTCGATATGAACAAGGGTAGTGTTTCTCATACTAATCTCCAAAAAACAGGTATGTCAAAAAGACATACCTGTAAACAGTAATCAAAAACTTACAAGTACTTCTTTTCATAGGGCACACAAAGTGCCGGAAGGCAATGCGGTTTCCCCCATTACCCCGAAAACTCTGATGAGTTTTGGCATACTGCCATAGCAAAAAGCCTTAGACTGCATATGCTCGAAATACATA
>JAQXIW010000062.1 GCA_029007985.1 Oscillospiraceae bacterium
TGGAGTTGCGTGGAGTTTGGATTTTTTTTATACTTTAAATTTAAAATAAATATTATAAAGCCTTAATAGGAGAAATCCTGTTAGGGATTTTATTTTGCCAAAAGCGAGTTGAATATAAATGCCGAATAAACCGAAACGACCGTGTTCTCATCCCGGATGCCCCAAGCTGACAGACGGAAGATTTTGCGAAGAACACCAAGCAAAAGAAAACAAACGCTACGAAAAATATATCCGTGACCCCGAAAGTAAGAAAAGGTACGGCAGAGCGTGGAAACGAATCCGAGACAGACATATTACGCAGTTTCCGCTTTGTGAGATGTGTAAGAAACACGGCAGACTGACCCCGGCTGAGGAGGTTCACCACATACTTCCGTTGTCACGAGGCGGAACGCATGAGGAGAGCAATCTTATGAGCCTGTGCAAGTCTTGCCACTCGAAAATTACAGCTAAAGATGGTGACAGATGGAACTCACACAAGCATCCGGAGGGGCGGTCTGAATCTCTGTGAACCTATCGCAGAAGAACGGGCCCCTCCCTTTACGCATAAAAAGAGCGAAATCAAAAGGGTAATTAAACTAACAAGAATTTTTAAACACGAAAGGTGGTGTCTAAACAGTGCCAACAAAGTCAAATAACATCGGAGGTCGAGGCGGTAAAAGACCAGGTGCCGGACGAAAAAAGAAAGCTTTAACAGAGAAAGTGGAAAGCGGTAATCCCGGTGGTAGAACTTTAAATGTGTTAGATATTCCTGATGTATCAGGTGTGGATATGCCAAAGCCGCATGATTTTCTTTCTGCAGCTCAGAGAGACGGCGGAAATTTTCAAGCCAAAGAAATCTACACTGAAACTTGGGAATGGTTAAAGACTGTCGGATGTCATAATGTGGTATCTCCTCAACTCTTGGAGAGGTATGCAATGTGTGCTGCACGATGGATTCAGTGCGAAGAAATGACAAATCAGCTCGGGTTCCTATCTAAACACCCTACAACAGGAAAACCAATTCCATCACCGTTTATTAATATCGGCATTAATTACATGAACCAAGCTGTGCGGTTATGGAATGAAATATACCAAATTGTAAAAGAAAACTGCAGTGTGGAATATACCGGAGCTAATCCACAAGACGATTTAATGGAGCGACTCTTGTCTGCTCGGAAAGGAATACAAAGATGATTGAAAAAGTTAACCCAAGTCATCCTGATAAAGTGGCTGACAGAATTGCGGGTGCAATTGTTGACCTTGCATACAAAAATAACAGCAATCCAAAAATTGCAGTAGAAGTGTTAATTGGACATGGTAAGTGCCATGCGATTATAGAAACTACTGCTATACTGAATACAAATAACATTAAAAGTACAATAAATCGCATAGCGGGTGATGTTGATTGTGATATTGTTATTGTTCCGCAAGATGTACATTTAGAACATAATCAGAAGGACAGATTTCGTTGCGGAGATAATGGAATATTCAAAGGCATCCCTTTGACAGAAGAACAAAAAGTAATGTCAACAATAGCCCGTGATATTTATGAAGCCTACCCATATGACGGTAAATACATTCTTGATGAAACAAGGCTTATCATTTGCCAAAGCAATGCAGATACAAAAAAACTCCGAGAGAAATATCCTAATGCCGAAATAAATCCTATTGGTGACTGGACGGGCGGAACAAATGTGGATACAGGTGCAACAAACCGAAAACTCGGTTCTGATATGGCAGACTCTGTAACCGGCGGCGGACTTCATGGCAAGGATTTATCAAAAGCTGATGTAAGCGTTAATATTTATGCGTTTCTTAAAGCTCAAAGAACTAAAAAGCCTGTTACTCTTGTGTGTGCCATCGGTGATGATTGTGTTGATGGGGTACCGTACTCTGACATTGTGACACAGTCTAAAAACTATATTGACTCTATTGGCGGGTTCGAGAAATTTGCCGAATGGGGTCTTTTTTAATGGAGGTGCCGTATGAGTAAAACAACAACAGACATGAGCCTGGTAGAAATTGAAAAACTTATCCCTTATGTAAACAATGCTCGTACACATTCCAAAGAACAAATAACAAAACTTCGCTCCTCTCTGCGAGAGTTCGGCTTTATAAACCCCGTCATTATTGACAGAGATTATAACATTATTGCCGGGCATGGAAGAGTTATGGCAGCAAAAGAGGAAAATATCACAGAAGTTCCATGTGTGTTTGTTGACCATCTTACCGAGGCTCAAAAGAAAGCATATATTATTGCTGACAACCGTTTTGCTTTAGATGCCGGATGGGATGAAGAAATGTTGAAGCTTGAAATTGAGGCTTTGCAAGATATGGCGTTTGACCTTTCTCTTACCGGTTTTGATGATGCCGAACTCTCAAAGTTATTTGAAACAGATGATGTTAAAGATGATGAGTTTGATGTAGAAGCAGAGCTACAAAAGCCAACGAAAACACAGATCGGTGATATATGGTTGCTCGGAAAGCACAAACTTGTATGCGGTGACAGCACAAAGGCAGAAACTTTTGCAATTTTGATGAATGACGAAAAGGCAAATCTTGTTATAACCGACCCACCATACAATGTCAACTATGAAGGTTCAGCCGGGAAAATCAAAAATGACAATATGGAAAATGATAAATTCTATCACTTCCTCCTTGATGCCTTTACGAATACAGAAAAGGCTATGGCAGATGATGCAAGTATCTATGTATTTCATGCAGACACAGAAGGCCTGAATTTCAGAAAGGCATTCAAAGATGCCGGGTTCTATCTCTCCGGCACTTGCATTTGGGAAAAGCAATCTCTTGTCCTCGGACG
>JAQXIW010000063.1 GCA_029007985.1 Oscillospiraceae bacterium
TTTCATCTTTTCGTAGTCCGCTTTTGTATTGACATTTGTCAAATCATATTGCCGCGGAATATCCGCATAGATTGCGTTGCAGTTTTCCAGTATATTCAACAGTTTGTGGTTTTTGCTCTCTATTGCCTTTTCTATCCGCGGAATACAGTCTTTTGAATATATCCGAAGAACCGGGTAAACTTTATCCCCTTGCCTTGCTGCGACGCACTTAACGCCGTCGGACATTTTATCAGCCAGCATCATTATGGCGTCCTGTGAAATATTCGGCATATCGCAGGAGGCAAAAAACACATACTGCCTTTTTGAGGATGTAAGAGCTGTGTATATGCCGCCGAGGGGGCCTATATCCTTTACCGAATCCTCAAGTTTTACAAGACCGGTAAAATCGTAATCACCGGTGTTTGCCGAAAGATACA
The DNA here is from genome assembly GCA_029007985.1 of Oscillospiraceae bacterium. Classification (GTDB taxonomy): domain Bacteria; phylum Bacillota; class Clostridia; order Oscillospirales; family Ruminococcaceae; genus RGIG3102. Next base: position 417 of record JAQXIW010000063.1, read on the forward strand.
CGCCGTCAAATATCTGCATTGAATACAGAATGTGCCGGATGAACGGATAACCGTCTTTTTTAAGCAGGCCCTTTGGGTAATGGTTCATACGGCTGGATTTGCCGCCTGCCAAAATACAGCCGTCGCATTCTCTGATAAATTTCATTGTTTTCCTGGCGGCCTTTATACTTGCCTCCTTTTTTGATACTTCCCGGGAATAGTCGCCTCCCAGCTTTTCGCAGAGTTTTTTACCGCAATGCCCAATCACCGCCTCTCTGTCGATGCGCTCATTGTATGCCAGCAAATTCACCATTGCAGACAGCGAAATATAATTTTCTTCCCTTTGTCCGAAATGCCGGCTCTCAAAATCTATACCCACGATTCTGTCATTTGGAGTGACGATGAAATTTCTCGGGTTGATGTCGCAGAGTACAACATATTTTCCGTACCTTTCATAAAGGACTTTTTCCGTTTCGGATATATAATCAAAAAGCATATCCGTCAAACAGCACACCCTCTCGGTTGAGTCCGCCCCGTCTGTCGCCCGGGCGAATGTTATGCCCTCGGTGTACTCTCTGCAAATACGGTTATCCTTTGCAAAACAGACCTTTGGCGCCAATGCAAAAGGAGAAAGAGCCGAAAGCAACTCTTTCTCGTTGTCAAATGCTTTTTCGCTGCGGAAAAATTTATTCAGTTTGCCGTTGTCAATCTGAATTTTATTCTTCAACCACGCTCACCTTTACCACATTTTTTGCCCAGCGGGTAGAAAATTCATCGCCGTTAATAACCAGCATAAACACGCCGTTATCCCGGTTTTCCTCGCCGCTCTCTTTTGAAACCAGATAGACGTTTCCATCCGTGAGAATGTCGGCGGCGGATACTTTTACCTCATAGTTGTCGGCGCATGTAAAGACCACATTGTCTTTGTCGGTCAGCTCGACTTTCAAGTCCGCCAAAATATCCTTTACCTGTATACCGCTGTAATTTTTGTCGAATTTATCGCCGTTTTTTCTTGTCATAACCGTATCGAATGTGACATAGTTTTCGGATTCCTCCGAGTAATCGTACACCGTTTCGCCGGAGGCAAGGCTTACCGTCAGCTGTTTTGCGCCGACCTTTGCCACTTCGTCCTTGTTAAGACCTCTGTTAACGAATATCAAAGCGCAAGCGGCGAGGAAAACAAGGGCAATTAAAATATTTCTTGTGGATTTTTTCATACATATTCTCCTATTCTTTTATATATGCTCCAAGCAATATATCCGCCCAATGCGCCGGACAAAATGCCGAAAATATAAAACAGAATGAACGACACGAAATTCAAGTGAAAAAACAGAATGTTTGTAGCCCCCGCCCCGGCAAGAACACCGCAGGCTCCGGCCGCCATCATACACAGCTTCAAATCTTTTTTGTACAGCGGACTGAGCAGCACCAAGTCTATGGCAACGCCCGGCAGAGTGTATGTGAACACCACCGGCAGACCGGCCGCAGCCCCTATGCCCGTAGACAGCGAAACAAGAGCCTGACACAACCCCATAAGAGCGCCTGCACCTTTTTTGTGTATGTATGCCGCCGTAAACACTATGAACATCATTGACACTCCGGCGGTGACGCTGCCGCCCGGTCTTCTGATAAAGTCTGTCAGCGCGTTGAAAACCGGGGAAAAAATCGGCTTTGCCATCATGCCCAGAGCCGACATAATGCCCATAAGCAGTATTTCTTTAACGGTATAAAAGCTTTTTGTTTTCAATGTTCTTCCTTTCCTCAACGGATTTCGTGCCGCACGAGTTTTTCGCCGCGGTAGACCAGCTTCATTTCGAAAAACGGCGCATTGTCAATGAGCATCTTCAAAAACAGCCTATCTCCCTCCCATATCGGCAAGCTGAGAGTGTCCTCTTTTTTTATCCATTCGAGACTGCCCTCGTCACACTCTTTCAATTCGCCTTTGAAAGCGTCCGATGTGTAGACGAACATATATTCCGTACCCCACTCGTCCGACACAAATGTGACTATTCCTCGCAACTTTGCCGACATGAGCATAAGCCCGGTCTCTTCAAAGGTCTCTCTGACCGCACATTCGTATGGGGATTCGCCGTCTTTGAATTTGCCGCCGATACCAATCCATTTGTCGTGATTTTCGTCGTTTTCTTTTTTCGTCCTGTGCATCATCAGCCATTTGCCGTCTTTTTCGATATGAACAAGGGTAGTGTTTCTCATACTAATCTCCAAAAAAACAGGTATGTCAAAAAGACATACCTGTAACCAGTAATCATAAACTTACAAGTACTTCTTTTCATAGGGCACACAAAGTGCCGGAAGGCAATGCGGTTTCCCCCATTACCCCGAAAACTCTGATGAGTTTTGGCATACTGCCATAGCAAAAAGCCTTAGACTGCATATGCTCGAAATACATA
>JAQXIW010000064.1 GCA_029007985.1 Oscillospiraceae bacterium
CAGCTGTTCGCACACATAGTGGGCTATCATTATCCCGGCGATGTTCGGGGCGAAAACCGTCGAGCCGGGGGCGTGTCTGCCGTGGGATTCGTGAGTTTGCTTTGTTTCCGGCGGATTTGTGTTGTAAAGACAGGTGTGGTTTACCACCCCTCTTTTTTTCAGCTCTCGGCGCATGACTCTCGACAGGCCGCAGCCGTTGCCGGCGGTGTCCTCTACTTTGCCTATCACAAAGCCGTAGGGCGAAAATCTGCCGCCGGTGCCCATGGCGGATATTATAGGTATGTCTTTTTCATGGCAATACCGCACCAAATCCAGCTTGCTTTTGACGCTGTCTATACAGTCTATCACATAGTCCGGTTGCAAATTGCCGATAAAATCCAGATTTTCCGCCCGGATAAACATATTCACGGCGTCAATATCGCAGTCGGGGCGTATTGACAGCGCTCGCCGCTTTGCGACATCGACTTTTATTTTGCCGACGGCGTCCGCCGTGGAAATCAGCTGTCGGTTGAGATTTGACTCGTCCACCGTGTCAAAATCTATTATTGTAATTTTTTTTACGCCGAATCTCACCAGACATTCCAGCACTGCGCCGCCGACGCCGCCTACCCCCACAAGCACAATGTGGCGGTTTGTTATTTTTTCGTAATCACTTTCGCCGACCACCGTCAGTGTTCTATCGTTAAATGACATATATACCTCTGTATTATAAAAACAGCCTGTTTTCACAGGCTGTAATTTGATATGTAAACCCGTCGAGCCGGGGCTACCATTTTAGAACCCAGCGATACACTAGGGTGGGTACGCCGAATCCGATGTTTCGCGCTTCCTTAACCCCGGGAGGGAAGGCCTGCAATCCGCACCGAGCACGCGGCTCCCGATAAAATAAATGTAGGACCAAAATATGATAACCGCAAAATCGCACCCGACAGGCAGACATGCCGATAATCAGTCGAAGTCAAAATATTCGCTCAATATTTCTTTGAATACTTCCTGAACATCGTAAAGCTCGTCTTCGTCCTCGACAATGTCATAGGTCAACAGACCCTCTTCGTCCGGCTCGCCCTCTCTGAAAATATAGACATAAGGCTCGGCGTCTTCGGCGTCCTCTTCATTGTCAAAAACTTCCATGGCAGCCATATAGCTTTGGTCGTTGTAATCGGCTCTGCCCAGGACTTCAAATGTCACTTCTTCATCATTTTCATCAACAAGAGTGATAATATCCGTGGAATATTCTTCTTCTGAATCAAATTCGTTTTTAATATCTTCCCGCATTGGATATACCCCTTTCTTAATTGTTACTAATATTATATTCACAATAATATCTGTTGTCAAATGAAATATCGGTGATATTTGCGATTTCAACATTTTGGGCAAAAGTTAAGAAAAAATTTGTTACAGATAAATAAAAGTAATTAAATTGTCATTCTTTTTTAACAGTTTATGTGATAAAATAGTAATACTGTTTACACAGGGGGATATGGTCTGTTATGAAAAAACTGCGGCGGATTATTTTTTCGCTTCTATTTATATTTGCTCTTGCCGGCTGCGGCAAAAGCTCAAAATACCCGTCAAAACTCGACGTCACCACGAATGAAGAACAATTCAGGGCGGTGGCAGACGGCGACACGGTGGCGGAAATAAAAACAACCAAGGGTACGATTAAAATTTTGCTCTTTCCGGAATATGCGCCTTTGCGGGTGGAAAATTTCAGGCTGCTTTCCGACAGCGGCTATTACGACGGCTCGCTTTTCAGCCGCGTCGTAAAGGATACTCTCGTTCGGGCGGGCTCGCCGGAGGGCACACAGGGCACGGGCAAATCCCGGTGGGGAATTTATTTTACCGACGAGTTTACCGATAAACTGCACAACTACACCGGCCGGGTGGGCATGGTAAGCGGCGGCGAGGACAAAAACGGCTCTCGGTTTTACATAGTCACCACGCCGACAGACCGGGATATTTCCGCAAAACTGGACGAAATGAGAGGTGCCGGCTGGCGAGAGGAAGTCATAAACGTTTATTCACAGATAGGCGGCGCGCCGTCTTTTGACTACCGCTACACCGTATTCGGTCAGGTTTGCGAGGGGCTGGACATCGCCTATGAAATCGCAAATTCAAAGACCGACGAAAGCGGCAAACCGCAAAAAGATATAAAAATAGAGTCTGTCACCGTGTATACGGTACAGTCGGGCGACGAAACTTCAGCGGGTGAGTAATCATCCGTTTTTATTTTATTAAATAAATTCCTCATTTCATATATTTTGTATATATGATAAGTAGGTATATAGATAACTTAACTAAAATTTATTAACAATTTGTTAATATGTTAAAATATTTGTAACATTTTTATTCATTATGACAAAATTCTGCCGGCAGTATTGATATAGTATGTGAGAAATGATAAAATAGCACTGACAATAAGAATTGTAATTCGTACAATTCTCGGACTGATAAAAAGTGGTTTATTAAAAAAAGGAGTTTTTCTTATGTCAGACACAATGCAAAATCTGAACAGAACCCTTAAAAGAATGGACCTCCTCTCAATTGCGGTTGGTCAGATTATCGGTTCAGGCGTTATGGTTATGTCTATTGCAGCTCTCGGTATGACAGGTCGTTCTGTTAATATCGCTTTCGTTATCGCTGCTATTTTCACATGCTTCGGCGCTCTTCCGACAATCTTCATGGGTTCTACAATCCGTGCTCTCGGTGGTTTCTACACACAGGCAGCTATCTTCGTAGGTGACAAGTTCGCTGGTTTCTACGCTTTCACTTACATCTTCAACAGAATGTCAATGGCCATGTTCGGTACAGGTCTTGCTTCATACACAATCCAGCTCATCCCTGGCCTGAAGCCTTACGCAACACCGATGGCTCTTGCATACCTTGCAATCTTCTTCATTCTCAACTACTTCGGTACAGAATGGATGGCTAAGGTACAGACAATCATGTTCTACCTCTTGATCATCGCTCTTATCATATTCACAGTGTTCGGTCTTCCGAAAGTTCACTGGGCAGGTTACTTCGGCAACGAGCTCTTTGACGCTCCTCTTATGACAGACGGTATCTCAGGCCTTCTCGAAGCTGCTACATACCTCACATTCGCTACAGGCGGTGCTACGGTTGTTGTTAACTTCTCGGCTGAAGCTGTTGACCCGGTTCACGATATTCCTGTCGTTGTTATCTTCTCAACAGTTGCTGTTGCTGTTCTTTACGCATTCATGGCTTGCGTTATCGGCGGTGTTCTTCCTGCTCCGGAAGTTATCGAAGCCGGCAACCTCGGCGTTATCGCTTACCAGATTATGCCTCTCCCTGTTTACTACTTCTTCATGGTCTGTGGTGCTATGTTTGCCATAGGTACAACACTTAACTCATCCATCGCCAACTCAATCAGACCTTTGATGATGGCTACACAGGACGGTTGGTTCCCTGCATTCATGAACAAGCTCAACAAGCACAAAGCTGCTCCGGCTTGGCTGCTCCTCTTCTTCATTGTTAACGCTGCAGCTATCCTCCTCGGAATGAACACAGCTATGATCGGTAAGCTCGTTCTCCTCCTCGGCAACGTCAACAACCTCATCCTTGCCGCAGGTATCTTGAGACTTCCTAAGCTCTTCCCTGAAGCATGGGCTAAGTCACCGTTCCACGTATCGGACGGCATGCTCAAACTTCTCATCGGCGCTTCTGAGCTCATTCTTCTCCTCCAGGCTTACATGAACTGCAAAGGTCAGGCTACATGGGTTCTCGTTGCAAACGCTGTCATGTTTGTTGCCGGTATCGTTTACGTTATGGTACTGTCTAAGTCAGGCAAAGTTCACGTTTCAAAATCTTACGAGCTTATGTAATCAAATCAAAAAATCAATTTCACAATATCAGTCTAAAAAAGGTGTGCACTCCGGTGCACACCTTTTACTATGTTTGTAAAATTATGAGAAATAAAAATACCCTTTTTGATATACTCTGCACAATTTGGGACAGAACATTGTTCATAAGGGGAGGCTTTCACTGATTTTTCTGTTTTCAAAAGACTGACCGAGCCGAGAGGCGTCTTTGATAGACAGAAACTTTAAGCAAGGCTTACCTTGTCAGGGGGTGCGGGTGTCCGTGACAAAGTTTTGTGTGCAGACCTTTTCGAAAGGCCCCTTTTGAATAAAGGGGGCTGTCTGCGAAGCAGACTGGGGGATTGATTTATTATTTTGAAAATATATATTTTGAAGTTTCATTCAACCGATGTTTTCTATCCCCACCGGCTCGACATTCGTCGACCCACCTCTCCATTATCTAAAAGTGGAGGGTTGCACTAATTATTCTGATTTCAAAAGCACCGACCGAGCCTGCAGGCGAGACCTGTCAAAACGGAGTTTTGACTGAGGGGTAGTCTTTGTAAGTAATCATTACAAATATGATGTGTTTTTCTCTCCCTCCGGCTCGACATTCGTCGACCCACCTCCCTCATCAGATGGAGGCTCACTTGCTCATTTGTTCAAATTCAAAATCACCGACCGAGGCGAACCCAAATATCCGCCGCTATAAAATGCGCCGGGAATCTGCGGCAAAATTTCTCATTCCGCGTATTTTTTTATTTTTTCCGTCTTTACGGCTTTTCCGTCAGCGTCGGTTTCTATAAAAATACCGCAGACATAACCGCCTCCCTCTTTTGTGGAAAATCTGACCGGTTTTAAGTATTTTTGCTTTTCGATTGCCGCCTCTTTGACAACGCCCAGCACGGAATCCTCTGCCGACACACAGCCGGCGTCGGTTATATATGCCGTACCGCCGGGTAAAATTCTGTCGTCGTTCGTCTGCACATGGGTGTGAGTACCGACCACGGCGGAAACTCTGCCGTCGGCATAATTTGCAAAAGCCTGTTTTTCCGATGTGGCTTCGGCGTGAAAGTCAACAAAAATATTTTTATCGCTGACGCTTTTCAGTATTCTGTCCAGCTCAAAAAACGGGTTTCTGTGGCCGTCCATAAACACCGTGCCTATCAGGTTTATGACCGTGATACTCTGTCTGCCCATGTCCACTCTGACGGCGCCGCAATTTTCATCCGCAAAATTAAAATTTGCCGGGCAGAGAATATATTCGTTTTCTTCATAGATAGAAATATCCGCCTTGCGCATCGAATGGTTGCCCCCGGTGATTACATCCGCCCCGCAGGCAAAAATATCCTCGGCGTCCCTTTTTGACATGCCGGTACCGCTTTCGTTGGAATTTTCGCCGTTGACTATGCACACCTCGGCGCCGTACTCTTTTTTGATTGACGGCAAAGTCTTTCTTAACATTCTTTTTCCGTTTTCGCCTACGACATCGCCGATAAATAGGATTTTCACAGTTGTCTCTCTTTTCGTTTTTTGTTTAATTATATATTTTATTTTTACAATTTGCAATAAATCCGCGAAAGATAGGCGGCATTTGCCTTGTAAAGAGCCGTAATCACACTTCAAAACGCATTTTACAAAAATAAAATTCCCTTTTTCAAGGGAATTATATTTTATTTCCACAGATTCTGCGGATATACGCCGCACTCGTGCATTTTTTTGAGAGCCTGCATTACTGCCGGCTTGTCCTCTTTGTAGGTCACGCCGTACCATTTGTCCGCAGAATGTAAGACTTTGACCGTTGCCTTGTTGCCGTTGATAAGCTCTGTAACAACCGACGGCAGATAGTATTCGGCTTTCAGCGGATTTTCGCTCAATGCCCTGTCCAGAAACCGCGGGAAGCCCGCCCAGGCCTCGTCGATAAATTCTCTTGTAAAGCCCCAAAGATTCATCGACACCGCCGAATACCGATCCAATTCGTCCCAGGTCTCGCCGCCGTCCTCGGTGTATCTTGCGCCGTCGCCGTCCTTTTCGATGTGAGTGTGCTCGGTGACCGACAAAAGCATATCGTTGGCGTCGGTTTCGCACACGCCTCTTGACACATAGCCGTTTTCCGTCAGGGTATTACCCAATTCATAGGCGACCATTGTAAAATCGTATTTGTCCTTCGGCTTTGCCGTCGCCAGATACTGATATATGACTCTGAAAGCGTCCCGGCCGTAGTAGTCGTCGGCGTTGATGACGACAAAAGGCGAGTTGACCGCATCTCTTGCCGCACATACGGCGTGCGCCGTACCCCACGGCTTTATACGGCCATCCGGCTTTGTGTATCCCCGAGGCAAATCGTCGATGTTCTGGAATACAAATTCATATTCCATTCCCGACGGTATGCGCGGCACAATTATGTCGGTAAAATCTTTTTCAATCTCTTTTTTTATAACAAAAACAACCTTGTCAAATCCGGCTTTGTGTGCGTCGTACAGAGAATAGTCGATGATGATTTCTCCGCCCGGGCCGACCGGGTCAATCTGTTTCAGACCGCCGTAACGGGACCCCATGCCCGCGGCCATGACAAGAAGAACAGGCTTTTCCATTATATCTCCTTAAAAGCGAAAGTGTAATATGTGTTTCGCTGTAATAAAATTGTAATTTTTTGCCTGTATATTTTACTATATTTAACCTAAAAAAACAATACAAACAATGTAAACTTTTACATTTGCGCCCCTTTATTCTTGTAAAAAGAAGCAAAATATGATAAAATCATTAACATAGTATTTTGCAATGTTAATGAGGTGTTTTTATGTTGATTTCCACAAAGGGCAGATACGCTCTCAGAGTTATGGTCGACTTGGCTTTGCACAAAGACGGCAACTACATTCCGTTGAACGATATTGCAGAGCGCCAGAATATATCCGAAAAATACCTTGAAAGCATTGTCGCCTCGCTGTCAAAGGCCGGGATTGTCGATTCCGTCAGGGGCAAGGGCGGCGGTTACAGACTGACAAACGATTTGGATTCATACACGGTGGCTCGGGTGCTCAACGCCACCGAGGGCAGCGTTGCCCCGGTAGCCTGTATCGCAAAGGACGGCGGTGTGGATTGCGAAAGACGGGATGTTTGCCCGACTCTGTCCATGTGGCAGGATTTGAAAAAAGTGGTGGACAACTATTTTGAAAATGTCACCGTTAAGGATTTGGCAGAGGGCAAATTCAAGACCGAAGACCTGTGACCGACACGGGTTTTTCAAAGCAAAAACACCCGACAGGTACAGGGATTTCTCAAAATCCGGCTTTGCGCTTTATGCCGTTTTGAAAACGCACAACAATAAAATATTTCACGGAATGAGCTTTCGTTTTACGCCGCTCATTCTTTTTTGATGCTGCCTTGAACTGCACTGCAATAAAATACATCACGGAATGAGCCTTTATTTTACGCGGCTCATTATAAGTTTCAACGGCTTAAACTTGGCGGCAAAAATATCGCTTTGCCGCCGGTTTGAGCCTGTTTTTTCAAAAAAATTGAAAATGCGGCGAATATATGGTATATTATTTTATTATACACGAGGTGATAATATGCGGATAATTAAGCACGGCTACAAACTGTATATTCGGGGCAACGATTTGGACGCCAAGGCGGCGCAAAAACTCAAAGCCGGCGACAGTCTCAATCTTGTCAGAATGGCGGACGCCGAGGACACATACGAAATAGTTATTACGACGGCTCGGGGCAAAGAGACGGACATGCTGTCTTATCGGGAGAGCGTCGGTATCGCTCCTTTTCTCGATGAAGGCAATCTCACGGTCGAAAGCTCTGCGGTCGACCGGGTGGAAATTAAAAAGGGCAAAACCAGGGCAAAGGACGAGACGATTGTCTGTTTCACCGTAACTTATCGGTATGAAGAGGAATTAAAGCCGGTCCTCTGCGACGATGTTTTGGCCTTTATCCCGGATTACGACATAGTTTTGGCAAATGCGATTTACAGATGTCTTTCGGAAGAAAAAACCTTTGACAAGGTATATCTAAACTGCTACGAAATGGATTGCCCGGTCAAAGACAGGGATATTTTGCGGGGCGATGAGGATTTTGAAAACGGAGATTTTATTTTCAACTGTATGGTGCTGTTCAATCCTGAGTTTACAAAATGTAAAATATCTGCAAAACTATACAATGAGGATATAGAGTATATGATTCAGCTTCCGCCGGAAATTCAAAAAACTGCGCTGGAATTGGTAAATCATCGGCGCATTTTCGAGGGCGAAGACCCGCTGTGCTGTGAAATAGAGGAATGATATTATGACAGAAAAACTGTATTATTCGGATTCTTTTTTGAGAGAGTTTGACGCCGTCGTTACCGGCTGCGAGCCGGCGAAAAAAGGGTGGAAAATCACTCTGGACAGGACGGCTTTCTACCCGGAGGGCGGCGGTCAGCCTACCGATAAGGGCGTGCTGACCTACGGCGACACAGTCGTAAACATATCGGAAGTTCACGAAAAAAACGGGCTTATCGCCCACACCGCCGACGCCGAAATACCAATCGGCACAAAAGTACACGGCGAAATAGATTGGGACAGGCGCTTTGATTTAATGCAACAGCACACCGGCGACCACATGATTTCCGGCGTGATTTTGTCTGAATACGGCTATAACAATGTGGGCTTTCATCTGACGGAAAAAGAGCTGGTCATCGACTATGACGGCGTGCTGACCCCGTCGGACACAGAGCATGTCATAGATGTCTGTAACCGCAGAATATGGGAAAACAACCCGATTACAGCCCGGTATCCGCAAAATGTCAAAGAGATGGACTACCGCTCAAAAAGAGACATTGACGGCGACATACGAATAGTCACCGTCGAAAATGTGGATGTATGCGCCTGCTGCGGCACTCATTTGAAATCCACGGCGCAGGTGGGCTCGATTATCATTTACGCACAGCAGTCCTTTAACGGCGGCACACGACTTTTCTGCGCCTGCGGCGGCAGAGCTCTCGCAATGCTGAAAAAGAGAAACGCCGACTGTTATCGGATATCCCATCTTTTGTCTTCTCCGGTGGACAATGTGGCTGACGCCGTGGTAAAAAAGATAAAAGAGAACGAAAGTTTGAAAATGTCGCGGTCATCTCTCAAAAGGTCGATGATTGAAATTTGGGTCGAAAGGACAAAAACCGACGGTGAGCTTGCCGTCTGTGTACAGCCGGGTCTTGACGCGGCGGATTTGGCTCAAATGTCGGTGATGCTCGGCGAAAAAAAGGCGTCGACGGCGATTGCGGTGTCCGACGGCAAAATTTGCATCGTCTCACAGTCTGTCGATACAAACAGGCTGGGCAGATTCATCGCCTCTCACACGGGCGGCAAAGGCGGCGGCAAGCCGGGTATCTATCAGGGTATTGTAAATTCCGCCCCGACAGCCGAGCAGCTTACAGAGCTTTATAACGAATTTAAGGAAGACACACAAAAATGAAAAAAGTAGCTACTATTCTTTTAACGCTGGCCCTCGCCGTGACGGCGGCAATAGGCGTCAGCGCCGATGAAACTGTTACGGTGAACACCACGACGGTCAGTCTGGAAAAACAGCCCCTCACCATTGAGTTAAAGGGCAGCTGGAAGGTCTGGACAAGCGAATATCACGACAAGGAATTAGAGGAAGCCTGGGGCGAAAACGAGGTGTCCTGGCTGGAATGGGCAGACAAGTACAATTTTATAGCCGAGATGGAGAGAAACACCGGCACGGAAACCGCGATGATAAGATGTATTCCGGATGTCTCCGAGCGGATGGGCGAAAACTGGAAGGACATGACCGAGGACGAGCTTTCCTCGATAGCCTCCGCCTTTATCTACTCAATGTCCGAGGACGAAAGAAACGCGGTAGTCGGCTTCAATATGCACACGGCGGACAGCGCAAAGTTCATAGTCATCGACATGTACGACGAGAGCTCCGGTATCATATCGAGAATGGCTTACACCGTGGACGGCGGAAAAATGTACACATTTATGTTCTCTAAATTATATGACGGCACTGACGTTCAGTCGGAATGGAACAGCGAGCTGAACACCGTTAAATTCGAGTACACTCCGAGAGCGGCAGAAAAAAGCGAATCCAAAATAAACGGCTCACTGTTTGAAAAAGTCGGCGTCACATTGATGCTTATGGCGGTTTTGCTTTTCTGCATCATCGTCTACGGCAAAATCAAGACAAAAAAATAATGCAAACTAAAACAGATTTCCTATGCGGAAATCTGTTTTTTATATAAAATCTTAAATTTTACAGCTCTAACAGCTCTTTTGTGGTGCGGGTCAGATTTTCCGTACCCAAATTTGAGATGTAGAGCAAATCCTCTATTCTCACACCGAATTTACCCGGCAGATAAATACCCGGCTCCATTGTGACTACTTCGCCCGTCGTCAGAATGTCGGCGGAATCCTGTGACAGATACGGCGCCTCCTCCAAACCTATACCGATTCCGTGGCCCAGAGAGTGTCTGAAATGATTGCGGTATCCGTTTTCCTCGATGTAACGCCTGATTTCGCTGTCGGCGTCCCGGCCGGACACGCCTTTTCTGATGTATTTCTGACCTATTATCGTGGCGTTTTTTACCACGTTGTAGGCTCTCCTGAATTCGTCGCCGGCTTTGCCCACACAGAATGTGCGGGCCATATTCGAGCGGTAACCGTTGTAGACGGCGCCGAATTCCAACATAACATTGTCGCCTTTTTCCACTATTCTGTCGGTCGCCGTGCTGTGTACCAGGGATGTGTTTTCACCCGATACGCACACGATGTTGAATTTTGCCATGTCCGAGCCGTTTTCCAGCATGAGCTGTACCAGTTTTGCCTGTATCTGTTTTTCGCTCATACCCGGCTTTATAAAGCGCAAAAGGTCCTCAAAGGATTTTTCGGATATTCTCTGTGCGGTCTTTATGTATTCTATTTCCTCCAGGTCCTTTGTCATACGCAATTTGTCCAGCTGTGTTTTCAGCGGCAAAATTTTGGCGTAGAGGGAATTTTCCAGCCAGAGATAGTCCTCATGGGATATTGAATTGCTTTCGAGCAAAGCCGTAGATATTTTGTCGGCCTGGAAAATTTCGTTTATGCAAATAGGGTATTCCGACGGCTGGTTGACGCCCCTGACGGTAAAGCCCTGCGGAGACAGCTGTCTTGATGCGATTTCCTCACTTTTTGCGTCGGCGATAAAATATCTGTTGCCCGCTTTTGTGATTATCACCACGCCGTCCCGCGTTGTGATGCCCGTCAGATATCTGCGGTTGTCCTCACTTTTGACAATACAGGCGTCTGCTCTTATGAGCTCTAAAACTTTTCTGAGTCTGTCGGCTCTCGCTTTGTGGGAATACATTTGACTTAAAACCTCTTTTACAATATTGATACAAATGGTTATTTGTACTATAATATGATAAATTATAGTATAAATCAAAAAAAAATTCAACCTAATAATTTCAAGAGGGTATATGGGCTTATTTTACAAAGAATACACGCTGGCGACCGAGAGAATGTACCTGGTGGCGTCCCACCCGAAACTCGCCCGGGCGGTTGCGGATTTTAACGAGAGAAACAGAGAGATATTACAGGATGTCGAGCCGATGCGACCGAGCATGTTCTACACGGCAGAGGGCTGTAAAACTCTGCTCAAACTGGATTACAAGGATATGATGAACGGCATGGACTACCGTTTTTATATGATTCCCAAGGGCTCAAAAAAAGTAATCGGCACCGTCGGTCTGGGTACGGTGTTTTTCGGCTCGGTAAAGAGCGGCACGATTTCGTACAAGGTCGACAAGGACTATCGCCGCATGGGTTACTGTACCGAGGCGGTGGAGGAGGTAATAAACTTTGCCTTTAACACCCTCAGACTGCACAGAATAGACTCTCTCGTTATGCCGAGAAACGAAAAAAGCCTGGGTGTGATGAAAAAGTTCGGCTTTGAACAGGAGGGGCTTTCAAAAAAATGCCTTGAAATTAACGGCAAATGGGAAGACCATTACAGATTTGCGCTGATAAACGACAAGGTGTCGGCTAAACAAAATTACGATTGAGGTGCTGTATGTCATTTGAAAAAACGCTGAAAAGTGAAACGGTCTGCGAAAACAAAATTTTTACCGTGGTAAAAAAGACGGTCGAGCTGGAAAACGGCTCTGTTCACCGCCGAGATGTCGTTTTACACAACGGCGGCGCATCGGTGGTGGCGATAGACGGCGAGGGCTTTGTGTATCTCGTCAGACAGTTCCGCTCGCCTTTTGAGTTCGAAGTGCTGGAAATCCCTCGGGGCAAGCTGGAAAAGGGCGAAAATCCCCTCGACGCCGCAAAGAGAGAGCTGGCGGAAGAGACCGGCTTTGCCGCCGACAGCTTTTGCGATTTAGGTCAGATGTGGCCGACGGTGGGATATTGCGGAGAGATAATATATATTTATCTCGCCACGGGTTTGACGGCCGGCGACAAGCACCCGGACGAAGACGAATTTCTCAACACGGTGAAAATTCCGTTTGAAAAAGCGTATGAGATGTGTCTTTCCGGCGAAATAAAGGACGGCAAGACATTGGTGGGCATAATGAAAGCAAAGGAGTACCTTTCAAAGTGAGAGAGATAAAAGTAAAATTTATCGGCTTTTACGCCGGTTTCAAAGACGACGACAATATTTTTATAAACTCTCTGCGCAAAAAACACAGGGTTGTGCTCTCCGACGAGCCGGACTACCTTTTCTATTCGGTGTTTCTGCCTAATGATTTCGACTTTGCGATGTACGACTGCGTCAGGATATTCTATTCCGGCGAAAACGCAAGCCCGGATTTCAACTATTGCGACTACGCCATATCCTTTGACGAAATCACCTACAACGACAGATATTTAAGATACCCGGTTTTCATCGACGACGACTACGCCGAAAGAGCGCGGCATAAACACGAAAATGTCACAGCCGAAACCTATGAAAACAAGAAAAGGTTTTGCAACTTTGTGGTGGGCAACGGCGACTCAATGCCGCAGAGAATAGAGCTGTTTAACAAAGTAAACGAATATAAACAGGTCGACAGCTCCGGCACTTTTATGAACAACACCGGCTTTGTCACCGACACCTACGAAAAGAAAAACGCTCTGCAAAGCGAATGCCGTTTTTCCATAACCTGCGAGAGCGTTTCACAGCCGGGCTTTGTGACGGAAAAAATCCTGCACGCCTTTGCGGCGCAGACGATACCTATTTATTACGGCGATTGCCATGTGACAAATATTTTCAACCCGGCGGCATTTGTAAATGTACACGATTACGAAAGCTTTGACGAAGCGATAAAAGCCGTCGACGAAATAGAGCGCAACCCGGAAAAATGGGTGCGGATGATGACGCGGCCGGCGTTTGTTGACCAAGACTATCTCGAAAAAATGGGGGGGCGGCTCGACGCATTTCTGGAAAACATTGTCAGCCAAGATTACCATCTCGCCTTCCGCAGACCGCTTAAATATCACGCCGCAAGATACACCCGGGCGATGAAAGAGTATGTGACAAACAGACAGAGCGTTCGCTATCAGAGATTTATGCGCTGTCGGGATAATTTCTTTGTCCGACTTGCGTTAAAAATATTCGGAAAATAGGGAGAAGAATTATGATTGAAGTGAGAAAATTTGAAAAATCCGACATTGACAGAGTTGTTGAAATCTATGCTCAGGGCATAGAAAAGGGCAAATCTACATTCAACACCGAGGTTCCGACCGCGGAGAGCTGGGACAAAAATCATCTTGAAATATGCCGCCTCGGAGCTTTCGACGGCGACAGGCTCGTGGGCTGGACGGCTTTGCAGGCGACAAGCTCCAGAGAGTGCTACAAGGGCGTATGCGAGGTTTCCCTCTATATCGATGACGGCTATCAGTCACAGGGCGTGGGCAAACAGCTTATGGCAGAGCTGGTAAAAGAGAGTGAAAAACGGGGCGTTTGGACTCTCTATCGGGCCATATTCTCCACGAATATCCGCAGCATTAAAATGTGTCTTGCTAACGGCTGGCGAATTGTAGGCACCAGAGAAAATATAGCAAAAGACCGCTTCGGCGTTTGGCAGTCGACAACAATTATGGAAAGACGCAGCAAAACCGTCGGCGTGGATTGATAAACCGCAATACCGAAACATCGCGGCAATATATAACGACAGGCGGCTTTAATAAACATAAACTTTAAGCAAGTCTCACCTTGTCGGGGGGTGCGGGTGTCCGGTGGACACCTTTGCGTAGCAAAAGCACCGACCGAGCCGATGTCCGACTTTGACAAACAGAAACTTTAAGCAAGGCTCACCTTGTCAGGGGAGCTGTCAAAACGAAGTTTTGACTGAGGGGTAGTCTTTGTAAGTAATCATTGCAATTATGATATGTTTTTTCTCTCCCTCCGTCAAAAGTCTTCGACTTTTCCCACCTCCCTCATCAGATGGAGGCACACGCTAATATTTCTGCTTTCAAAAGAATTGTATATACGAGTACATTTTATCGTAGGGGGACGATACCCGTATCGCCGCCGCACACATTTTGCTCAAACGGCAATTTTTGTAAATTTTCCCAAACTAAAAGGACATTCTCTCGAATGTCCTTTATTTTTATCCCAAAAACATACACAGCAATGGTATTGTCACAAAAGAGCACATCGTCGTGATGAAAACTCCCTTTGACGCCATGTTGATGTTGCCGCCGTACTGTGTGGCAAACATTACGGAAATGTTGGCGACAGGCATTGCGCAGACGACTATCATAATTCCCAAAAGGGTGGCGTCCTTTAAGAAAATACCTATCAGAAGATACATTAACACCGGCAGAGCGATTTGCTTTAACACGGCGAAAGGATAGAGCCTTGCCTCTGTGAAAATTTCCTTAACAGACATTACCGACAGACCTGCGCCGATGAGCAGCATGGCGGCAGGCGAGGTGATAGAGCCTATCGAATCAAATACATTAGCAGCAATCTGCGGAATAGGAATGTCGCACAGAAAGACGACCAGCGACAGCAGGGACGCAATCATAGATGGGTTTATGAGCGATTTTACATTGAATTTGCCGCCCTTTGAGTCCATGAGCCAAACGCCGAATGAATATAGAGCCACGCCCTGAATCATATTGTACAGAGCCGCCAAAAACACGGCGTCGTTGCCGAATATTGTGCGTATTACCGGGTAGCCCATGAAGCCGGTGTTTGAGAAAATAAACATAAACACATACAGTTTTTTGTCGTCGAGCGGCACTCTCAAAATTGTGGCGGCTAAAAAAGCCAAAGGTATTACCACGATGAATATCGCCGTCGAAACAAGCAAAACCTGAATTGCGCTCTCCTTAGGAAAAGACACCTTTGTGGAAACCGACGCCATAATCATGGCAGGCGTAGTTACATTTATGATAAGATTAGACATTTTCTTTGAAAAGACCGGGTCTATTATATCGGTTTTGCCGCAAAGATAACCCACGCCCATCATAAGAAAAAGAGTTATCATCTGATTGATGATAGATGACATATCCATTTTAATTACTCCCTTTATTTATATATACTCACATATTTTAGTATTTTGATTTAACCCTGTCAACCGAATATTGAAAGTTCAGTATTCTATATAAAAAAGGGCGGTTTTCACCGCACCTCATTTGTCTATTTGATTTTGTCAAAAGCCCATTCTCTTATCCGCTTTGTCACGCCGTCCCGGTCACAGCTGCCCCGGCGGTATTTGTATTTTGCCGCCAGATCCTCCGGCGCACCGTCCATCAAAAAAGCGTATTCGGCGCTGTCCAACAGGGGCTCGTCGTTGTAGTAGTCGCCGAAAGCCATTGTTTCACTTTTGGAAATGCCGTACTTTTGCTGTAATTCTCTGATGCCCACGCCCTTGTCGGCGGTCTTGTCCATTATGTCCAAAAATCTTGTGCCGGACATATGCACCGTCAATTCTTTCCGTACGGCTTTTGACATCAACGGCTCATAGACCTCTTTTTTCAGCACCGTGCCGGTCAGATCCGTCACCGACACCTTGAAAATCTCGTCGTCTACGCCTTTCAGATCCTCCACCACGGTTTGCCGGGTGTAGTGGGTCGTCATTTTTTCCAAATATTCCGGGCTGGACGCCGCCTGAATGTACGAGCCCTTGACGCCGCACACCAGAATGTCGGTTATGCCCATTTCTCCGAGAGTGTCTATGAGAGTGTGATAAATTTGTCTGTTCATCGTGTGCCGGGACAGCAATTTGCCGCCCCGGTAAATGTTTGCGCCGTTGTCGCAGACAAATATTATATCGTCCTTGTAGCCGTCAAAATACATTGCCGCGCCGTTGTAATCTCTGCCGGACGCCACCGCAAACAAAATGTTTCTCTTTTTTATTTCGTCGAATACTTCCCTGAAATCAGACGGTTTATTCTTTGTGCTCGAAAGAAAAGTGCCGTCCAAATCCGTGGCGATAAGTTTAATCATAATTGTTCCCCGCTTTATAAATCTGTAATACAGTATATTAAAAATTTTGCCGATTGTAAATACGCGGCGGCGCTTTGCGTGAAAATCCGCCGTTTTTGCAAAACAAAAGACACCCGAGAGTGCCTTTTGCCGTTTTATCCGTTCCTGAATTTTTTAATAAATCCGCCGACAATGTCCTTTGCCATAGCCACGGCGTTTTTCAGCTGTTTGCGGTAGAGTATGAAATAAACCGCCATACCGCCTATGCTGACGGCAAATTTTACCGGGAAATTGCCCGAGAACACGCACGCCAAAAATGTCAGCGCAAACATAATGCCGATAGCCGCCGCCGTTCTCACGGGGGAGACAATGCTGCAATACAGCTTTTGAGCAATGACGGTGCGGAACAAAAACATCACAAAGTTTGCCGCCGCCAAGGCTATGCAGGTGCCGTATATGCCGAATTTCGGCGCCAACAGCACACAAAAACCGATGTTGCCCACAACAGACAGACCTATGCCGATTGTGTCGTAAATAGGCTTTTTCGCAATGGAAATTCCGTATACCGTTGTCTCCTGAATTACCGAGAAAATCGGTATCAAAAGCATAATCGGAAAAACCGCCATGCCCGAGCGATAGCTGTCGCCCAGAATAAAGAATATAACATCTTCAAAGGCGAGTATCAGACAGAAAAATTCCAAAATGAGCAAGGTCAGGTAGTCGTGTACCTGTTTTATCAATTCCTGCTCGGTGTTGTAGTGAGAATAAATAAAAGCCGACCAGAATGTGGCAAACCCGGCCTGGACGAGAGCGACCAAATTTGCCAGCGTAGACACCATTGAAAATACGCCCGCCGGGCCCTTGCCTATGGTCTTTGATATATAGACCTTTGAAAACAGGCTGTTGAGCCACAGCATTATCGCCGTTGGGGCGAGAGCCAGACCGTAAGGCAACAGC
>JAQXIW010000065.1 GCA_029007985.1 Oscillospiraceae bacterium
GCGCGTGTCATTGTCCGTTGACACGATGGTCGTGCTCAAGGGCTCAAAGCACAAGACCGAGGCGCAGCTCTTCCTCAACTACCTGCTGCGTCCCGATGTCTCCGCAAAGCTCACCGAGGCCTTCCCCTACGTCTGCTTCAACAAGGCCGCTGTCGAGTATCTGCCCGAACAGTATTCCTCCAACCCCCTGTGCATTCTCACTCCCGATATGCAGAGCCGCATCTTTATGATCAACACCTTTGACGGCGAGACCATCTCCGCCGAGGTTGACGCGATGGCGGCGGTAAAGACCGCACGCTGAAGCGCAGAAATAAATAAACCACCTTTTCGTGGGTGGCCTTAGTGATTTTTCCATGAATAATTCGGCACAGCCGCATAAACAGCGGCTGTGCCGTTTTTCATTTGTGGCTGAATTTTCGGAAACTTCTATATATCTGAGATAAGCGGAAATGAAGTATTCTCTGACAATAGTATCTTTATCTTGTTTTCCTCACCATGCCGATATCTTCCATCCACTCCATTGTCCGGACATATGATTCCTTTAGTGAAACCTGTGCCTCCCATCCCAACGCTTTCATCTTTGAAGAATCCATCCAAAGATGTGTTTCAGGTGCGTATCCGTATGCCTTGCTATCCTCCGGAATATCGTAAACAACTTTTATCTTTCCATCCGCCAATTCCTTGGCTGCCATCTCTGCCATTTCACATATCTTCATGTGGCTTTCTTCGTTTGAAACATTATATATCTCCGCTTTTTTGCCGTGTAATAGAACAAGCAGTATTGCAGCAACCGCATCTGCCGTGTACACATAATTGCCCTCAGACTGTCCATGTGTATGGAGCACGATATTCTCCATGTTAATAACGCTCCTGGCAAATTGGGCAAATACTCTATTCTCTTCTCTGGAAATACCTGCTCCGAATGTCTGTGCTAATCTGACAACCTTAACATTTAGATCGTATTGTTCGGCATAGGCCGCACAAAGACATTCACACATTCTTTTGCTTTCCGGATAACTGCTTCTCGGTTTTGTAATGTCTATATAGCCCAGCGTCTCTTCCGAGATCTTGTTTGTTTGATTTATCTGTCCATACACTTCCATAGACGAAATATAGACAACCGATTTTACCTTATGTGCCGCGCCAAATTTCAACACTTTATTTGTTCCGTTAATAGCCACCATCGCCGTATCCACCGGGGACTTAACCATCATTTGAGAATTTGTAATTGCAGCCGTGTGAATAATGTAATCAACCGCTTTATCATAGTTAATCTCACCAGATAATAAATCTGAGACACAGTATTCAAGATTGGCGCTGTCCTCCATATCGCCAAATATCCGGTCTGCTTTTTCTACGCTTCTCACACAAGCTACGACTTTAATATTCAATTTGTATTTTCTGCTGCAGAATATAAGTGTTTTCACTAATAAAGAGCCAATTAATCCGGTCGCCCCTGTAACAAGGACCGTGCTGTTGTCAAATTCCTGAAAGCATACTCTTTTACTTATATTTTCTAAATCTCTCGCTAATACTTTGCTTTTCATAATTTACTCCAATCCATATATTTGAGAGTTTTCCCTCGCTTCAAGAATTGCCCTCATGCTATAGAAATCATCCGGTGTAGTAATTTTGATATTCTCCTGCGGCCCATCGACAAGATACAAAGGCCTGTTATAGTACTGCATCATTGAACACGAGTCAATAAAATCCGTCTTTCCGTCTTTGATTGCTTGTCTGTGGAGGCTTATAATTTCTGAAAGGAAAAAGCTTTGAGGCGCTCTTGCCAATCTTGTAATGCTTCTGTCGGGTACATAAGTGATCCTATTGTCTTCAGAAACCATCAATACCGTTTCTTTGACTTTTACAGAAGTAATAGCAGACCCGTATTGCAGAACCGAATTGAGATTATCTGAAATTGTTTTTTCTGTAATCAACGGTCTTACACCATCGTGTATCAAAACAATGGCGTCTTCACCGTGCGCAACCCGTTCAGCCGCACAAAGGCCATTATAAATTGATTCCTGCCCCGTTTTTCCTCCCGGTACTATTTCTTTAACTTTATCCAAATTGTACTGCTGCACAAGATTTTTCATATGCGGTATCCATGGCTCTATGCAGGCGATAACGACTGCATCTATTTCTTTGTGAAATTGGAATAATTCCACTGTATGTACGATAATAGGTTTTCCATAGATTGTGAGAAACTGCTTCGGTTTCTCTTTACTGTTCATTCGGCTTCCGACTCCACCGGCAAATATTACTGCTATGTTCATTTTTCCGCCTCCTGCTCCATGATCGTATTTATCAGTACATATTCTTTTTTTCAGAGATATTCGGTTTCCTTCAAATCACGTTGTCTGTCAATCAAGAATATACTTTGTTCAGCCGGCCCTTCATCAATAATCCGGGCTGATATTTCTGTTTTGTTTTCTCTGCGGTTCCTGTACACAGTTAGACATACCTTTATGTACCATTATACTCATTCGACAAATAAATACAACAATATTTATTTTGCTGTGGTTTTTCTTAATATTCGCCGTGCCAAATGTACCGACGCAACGGGTGTCTGTCTTCAGGCAGGATTAAAGGGCTTGCCGCCTGCGTTACGCAGACAGCAAGCCCTTTTGGCTGTTTTTTTGCTTTTATGTCTTTTGCATCAGTTTTTCAGGCGCTCACGGTACGGTCAGACGCGTTCTTATCCGACCTCGACGACGCCGTTTTCCCTGACGGTGACGGTCATGCCGTCCTTTACATAGCTCAGAAATTCGTCGCCAAGCTCGTCAATGACGGGCATTTTCGCATCCGTCCAGATGCTGCCGAGTATTGCGCCCGACGCGGCGAGCGAGTCTATGGTCATGGAAAACAGCATACACGCGGGCTGCTTGCCGGTGGAAAGCACGGTGTAGAGCGCCATGCCGCCGGTGGTAGAGCCGATGGTCTGCGGCAGACAGAGCGCCTTGCCTATCATGGATTTTTTATAC
>JAQXIW010000066.1 GCA_029007985.1 Oscillospiraceae bacterium
GCAGATAAACTACGGCTCGCATACCCACATCGGTGAAAATTTCTTTGCTAACTTTAACTGTACGATTATGGACGACGCGGAGGTAATAATCGGCGACAATGTGTGTTTCGGCCCTAATGTTTCGATTATGGCAACAAATCACCCTCTCATCGCAAGCGAAAGAATGATGGTGAACCCGGACGGCTCGACAAAAATGGCGGAATACGCAGAGCCGGTAAAGATAGGTAACGACTGTTGGCTCGCCTGTAACTGTGTGGTAATCGGCGGCGTCACTATCGGAGACGGCTGCGTCATCGGCGCAGGCAGCGTCGTCACAAAGGACATACCTGCCGGATATTTGGCGTACGGCGTACCTGCAAAGCCTATCCGCCCGATTACCGAGGCGGACTCAAAGCTTTGGATGTATCTCGACGAAGACAGACCGGACAAATAAACAAATCAAGACACGGTGCAAGCCGTGTTTTTTTGTTTCATTTATATTTATCAATAGTATATATTCGCTCAAAATAATATACTATTAGTAATTTTTATATTGTACATTGCAAAATAAAAGTCAAATAGAGGAAACCAGGTCGGATATCAAGAAAGTAAGAGAAGAATATGCTGAGCTCGAGCAGAAATTTGGCATAAACAGAGGGAAGCCGGAAAGGAATATAAGAGAGCAAAGAAAGAAATGAAAGCAGACAAAAAGACGCTCCGAGCTCAACAGAGGATTGAAAAGCGCAAGAACAAGGAACTTTCCGGATGAAAAGTAAACCGCAGGAAATTCCTGCGGTTTATATGTTGTTGCTGAAGTTTTATAATATTGTAACTTATTATTCAACGAATTCCTTAGTTATAATTACATTTATCCGAATATAAAATGTTATATTTAGGATAATAAGTATCAAAAATAATCCGGAATAGAAATGATGATGGAAATTAGCACTGTCAAGTAATTTGGTTACGGAAAAAACAGCCGGAACTATAAATAGTATACACAACAAATTTCTAATCATTATATATAATTGTTGCAACTTTCTTGTTGATGTTATTTTCAATAAGTTGTTAATGTGGTTTTTATTTAAAGTGGATTTTAAATTAAAACAAGTGTTAAACGTATTAGTCAACAAAGTGTAAAACCAAATAATCACATAATCTGTACTATTGTTTGATGAAATTAGAAATATGAGTGTTATTATTATGGCTGCTATTGGGAAGAGCGTTCTTTTTTTGATAGAGATTAGCTCTTGGAGAAGTCTATTCTTGTCTATATCGTTCATGCTGTTTAATTGTAACTTTCGAGTCTATAGAAGCCGTCCCGTAAATTTTGATCTAAAATAAAAGAATTTCCATCAATTTTATAAAGGTATTGTAAAGTTGTAGGGTTGTTCATATATTGTTAGGTATCTCCGATATTAAAGTATAGTGTGTTGAAGGAATATGTATTGAATATGTTGTTTGTTCATTGGAGTATCCCTTTCATTGGCAAGAGATTTACTGTTTGAATTAATTATATCATTTTATCTATTTGAATTTGTGAAATAACTTAGAAAGGCAGTATAGAAAAAAGTGTTGCTGCATTGTGCAACAACAACAATGTTCTGATATGTAGCTATTCTTGTATCAAAAGTGTTCAAAAATCCATTGATAATCTCATTTGCTTTGCCGCGTATCACATCGCTTTGTTGCCGCCCTTTTTATGACGGGTAAGATTATACGGGGATTTTTGTCTTGGATATAAATTACTATATGTATATTAAAAATCGTAAAAATTACTTAATGTATAATACAATAGTATAAATTAAACCGCAGAAACTGCGGTTTAATTTATATATTTTACTATTATGCTTTTGCTACCGTAAATGTGACGGTTTCGCCGTTTACATCCCATTGCTTTGTATAGCCCTCGCCCTCGGTGTAGGAAACCGACAGAGCCAGAGTGTTTTCACAGATAACAGCTTTGTTTCTCTCTGTAATTTCGGCAATTTTTTCGTTGCCGGTCATGCAGACATTGATGTTGTCGGTGACATTGAAGTCGGCCTCTTTTCTCATTGTCTGCAGCTTTGAAATAATCTCTCTGACAAAGCCCTCTTCCAGCAGCTCCGGTGTGATATGGGTGTCGAGAGCCACGATCACATTGTTGCCGGATACGGATTCAAAGCCCTCTGTCTGTTTGACCTCGATGAGCAAATCCTCCGCGCCGAGCTTGACCTCGCCGGTCGACAGCGTCAGCGTAACGGAGCCGTTTTCGTCCAGCTCTTTTTTGGCTTTTGCGCCGTCGAGAGCCGAAAGGGCGTTTCTGACCTCGCCCAGCTGTTTGCCGAAACGCGGGCCGAGCGTTCTCAGCTGCGGCTTGAACAAATATGAAATGTAGCCGGACGCGTCGGAAATTTCCTCAACTTCCTTGACATTGAGCTCGTCGGCGATGATGTCGAGATAGAATTTTGACAGCGGTCTGTCAGCCTTGACAAAGAGCTTTGACAGCGGCTGACGGTTTTTGATGTTTGCCGCGTTTCTTGCGGAGGAAGCCGCAGTACAAGCCTCCATGACCACAGCCATATCCCGTTCGAGATTGTCGTCAATCATTGACTCGTCGCAAACCGGATAGTCGCACAGATGAATGGACATCGGGGCGTCGGCGTCGTTTGTGCGGACAAGATTTTGGTAAATTTCCTCCGTCATAAACGGAATCATCGGGGCTGCCGCCTTGCAAAGCGTTACAAGAGCGGTGTGCAGCGTCATATAGGCGTTAATCTTATCCTGACCCATGCCCTTTGCCCAGAATCTTTCACGGCTGCGGCGAACATACCAGTTGGACAAATCGTCTACAAATTCCTGTAAGACGTTTGCCGCCTCCGGAATCTGATAAGCGGAAAGGTATTTGTCGGTATTTTTTACCATTGTGTTCATTCTCGAGAGAATCCACTTGTCCATTACCGAGAGGCTATCGTACCGCAGAGCGTGTTTTGTGTGGTCAAATTCATCTATGTCGGCATAGAGCACAAAGAACGCATAGGTGTTCCACAGCTTGCCCATAAATTTCCTCTGGTATTCCACAACGGCTTTATCGTGGAATCTGTTAGGCAGCCACGGTGCGCTGTTGGCGTAGAAATACCATCTGATTGCGTCGGCGCCGAAGGTTTTGAGAGCGTCGAACGGGTCGACGGCGTTGCCCTTTGATTTTGACATCTTCTGACCGTTAGCGTCCTGAACATGACCTAAAACGATGACATTTTCAAACGGAGCCTTGTTGAACAGCAGAGTTGAAATGGCGAGCAGCGAGTAGAACCAGCCTCTTGTCTGGTCGACGGCCTCGGAGATAAACTGCGCCGGGAACTGCGATTCAAACAGCTCTTTGTTTTCAAACGGATAGTGGTGCTGTGCAAACGGCATTGAGCCGGAGTCAAACCAGCAGTCGATGACCTCAGGTACTCTGTGCATCTGCTTACCGCATTTCGGACAGGTGATTGTCACATTGTCGATGTACGGGCGGTGGAGCTCGATATTCTCAGGGCAGTTAGGCGACATGGCTTTCAGCTCGGCAATAGAGCCGATTGAGTGCTGTTCGCCGCATTCACACTCCCAAATGTTGAGAGGCGTACCCCAGTATCTGTTTCTTGATATGCCCCAGTCCTGTACGTTTTCTATCCATGAGCCGAAACGGCCTGTGCCGATTGTCTCAGGAATCCAGTTAATTGTCTTGTTGTTTCTGACCAAGTCGTCTCTGACGGCAGTCATTTTGATAAACCAGGACTCTCTTGCATAGTAGATAAGCGGCGTGTCGCATCTCCAGCAGTGCGGATAGGAGTGCTCGAATTTCGGAGCTGCAAAAAGCGCGCCGGACTCTTTCAAATCCTTGAGAATTTCCGGGTCGGCATTCTTTACAAATGTGCCCGCCCATTTTGTTTCGGCTGTCATGTTGCCCTTGTCGTCGACCAGCTGAATGAGAGGCAAATCATAGCGTCTGCCCACATTGGCGTCGTCTTCGCCGAATGCCGGGGCAATGTGTACAACGCCCGTGCCGTCCTCGGTGGTTACATAGTCAGCGCATACGCAGTACCAACATTTTTTCTTTGGGGATACAAAGTTCCACAGCGGCTCATATTCTCTGTATTCAAAATCTTTGCCTTTACATTCCGAGAGGACTTCGTATTTGTCCTCGCCCAAGACTTTGTCGCACAGCTCTTTTGCCAAATAGTAGGTGTCGCCGTTTTCGGCGTATTTGACCTTTACATAGTCTACCGTCGGGTTAAAGCAGAGCGCCGTATTTGACGGCAAAGTCCACGGCGTTGTCGTCCAAGCCAGAATGTAGGCGTCCTCGTCCTTGAGTTTGAATTTGACGATGGCGGAACGCTCTTTTACGTCTTTATAGCCCTGTGCGACCTCGTGTGAAGACAGCGGTGTGCCGCAGCGCGGACAGTAAGGCACGACCTTGAAGCCCTTGTAGAGCAGGCCCTTTTTCCAGATTTCGTTGAGAGCCCACCATTCGGACTCGATGAAAGTGTTGTCGTAGGTTACATACGGGTGCTCCATATCCGCCCAGAAACCGACCGTGCCGGAGAAGTCCTCCCACATTGATTTGTATTCCCAGACGCTCTCTTTACAGAGCTTGATGAAAGGCTCTACGCCGTATTTTTCAATCTGTTCCTTGCCGTTGATGCCGATTTTCTTTTCGACTTCCAGCTCAACCGGCAGACCGTGTGTGTCCCAGCCGGCTTTTCTCGGCACATACTCGCCTTTCATTGTGTGATAGCGAGGTATCATATCCTTGATTACACGGGTGAGAACATGGCCGATGTGCGGCTTGCCGTTAGCCGTCGGCGGACCGTCATAAAATGTGTAGGTCGGGCCCTGTTTTGTTCTCTCCATAGACTTTTCAAAAATTGAATTGTCTTTCCAAAAACTTTCGACTTCTTTTTCTCTTGCTACAAAATTAAGGTCGTTCGGCACTTTTTTGTACATTTTTATCCTCCTTTAATTTCGTTGTATAGGACAAAAGAAAAACCCCGCCCTGAGTTGACAGGACAAGGGTATATATTAAACCTTTGCTTAACCACCTATTACAACATACATTTATATGTCTATCCTTTAACGGAGATACACCGGATAAGCCTAATTGCTCATGCTTTCAGCCATCTGCTCGAAAGTGATATTCACCCCGTGATACTCGTGCGCGGCTCTCACCTGCCCGCGCTCTCTTTGACTTTTTCAATCGAGGGCTACTGTCTTTGTCATTGCATTTACTGTTTTGGCGTAGTAAAACTACATTTGTTAGCATATATTATTTTTTGCCGAATGTCAACCGATTTTTTGGATTTTTGCATTAACCGTTCACATTCGGTTAACAAATTTTCCGCCGATTTTGAACATATTGTAAAAAAGAGCCGCACATATTGAAAAGGCGGTAAATATAATATAAAATGAATGTAATTGTTAAAAGGAGAACGCATATGAAAAAAATATTGCTGATAAACGATTTGCCGGGCTACGGCCATGTGGCTCTGAGCGCAATGACGCCGGTTTTGGAGGCAATGGAGCTGGAGACTTTCAATTTGCCGACGGCCGTCGTGTCAAACACTCTCGACTGGGGCAAATTTTCCATACTTGCCACCGATGAACAGATAGTAAAAACCATAGCCGTATGGGACGAGCTGGGCTTTGAATTTGACGCCGTCGCCACAGGCTTTATCGCCAACGAAAACCAGGCGGAAATAATAGCCGACTACTGTGTAAGGCAGTCGCGGAAGGGCGTAAAAATATTTGCCGACCCGATAATGGGCGACGAGGGCAAGCTGTACAATTCCATCACCGAAAAGAGAATTGCCGCAATGAAAAAGCTGGTGTCTGTGGCGGATTACATTGTACCTAACTACACCGAGGCGGCCGCTCTCGCCGACAGGGAATATGTACACGGCGCCGTGTCAAAAGAAGAAATGTGCGCCGTGGCAAAAAAGCTGAACGAAATGGGCGCAAAAAATGTGGTAATTACATCCGCAAATGTGGAGGGCAGCGCCTGCACAATGGGCTACGACGGTGAGAAAGGTGAATTTTTCTTTATCCCGTACGAGATAATCAAGGGCAGATTCATCGGCACGGGGGATATTTTCTCGGCATTTATGGCGGGATATATTCTCAAAGGCGAACGGATGCAGACAGCCGTCAAAAAAGCGATGGACGCGGTAAAAATTTTGATTATGCACAATTTGGACAACACCGATGTCAACCGCGGCCTGATAATAACAAAATATTTAGGAGAAATACTCAATGGCCGGCAGACCTAAAATCAGAATCACTCTCATAGACAGAAAGGGCCCGAGGGGCTGTCACAGGGGCCACAGAATCGGCGACAGCTATGATTTTGATACCGAGAGGGGCAAAATCTGTCCAATGCGGATGCATGTGGCTTTTCCCTACATCGACATTTTGAGATACGGCGGTCAGATACCGGGCAACGCGGAAAACACCCGGGTATTCGCCTGTCCTGATGTGGATACTCTCAATGTGTGGAAAATCGAGAAAATTGAAGAAGACAAATAAATACCGCTCGCCCCAAAAGTAAGACTCTTTTGGGGCGTAAATCTTTTTTAGCCAATTTTTAATTGTCTTTTACGCCGGACGGTGATATTATGTATATTATATAGTTGACGCGGCAAGGAAAATTGTATGCGGATTAACGTTCTGTGATTCGATATGATCGCTCCGTTGAAAATCGGCGCAGTACAATGATTTTCGGCGGATATCAAATAAATAATAGGGGGATTATGAAATGATCAGATTTGAATGTGACTATGCGGAAGGCTGTCAGCCGGAGATTTTAGACCTGCTGTCAAAGACAAACTTTGAACAGACTCCGGGCTACGGCGGCGACGAGTACACCGAAAAGGCGGCTCGGCTCATCAAGAAAGCCTGTGAATGTCCGAATGCGGATGTTCATTTTACAATCGGCGGCACTCACACAAACAAAACGGTTATCCGGTCTATGTTGAGGGATTACGAGGGGGTAATTTCCGTGGAATCCGGACATGTGGAACAGCACGAAACCGGCACAATCGAGCAGGGCGGCCACAAGGTGTTGACAGCCTATTCTCTCGACGGCAAATTAAAGCCGGAGCACATCAGAAAAATCGTGGAAAATCAGCAGATTTACGGCTTTCACATGGTAAAGCCGGGCATGGTATATGTGTCAAACCCGACGGAGAACGGCACAATGTATTCAAAGGCTGAACTCACACGGCTGAGAGAAGTCTGTGACGAATACGGTCTGCCGCTCTATTTGGACGGCGCGAGAATGGGCTACGGCCTGTACGCCAGGGGCAACGATTTGACAATGGCGGACTACGCAAAGCTGTGCGACGTGTTCTACATCGGCGGCACAAAGGTTGGCGCGCTTTTCGGCGAGGCAATCGTCATAGTAAACGACAAATTCAAGCCGAATTTCAAGTATTTCATCAAGCAGAACGGTGCGCTTTTGGCAAAGGGCAGACTTTTGGGCATTCAGTTTATACCGCTGTTTGACGAGAGAGGCCTGTACTACAAGGGCGGCAAGCACCGGATGGATTTGGCTGTGAAATTGCAGGATTGCTTTGAGGAATGCGGCCTGAAAGACCACTACGGCTCGACATCAAACCAACTCTTCCCTGAAATGCCGAGATGGCTGTACGAAAAGCTGGGCGAAAAGTACGCGTTTTCCTACACTGAAAAAATTGACGACGACAACGCGGTAATCAGATTCTGCACCTCGTGGGCGACAAAAGAAAGCGATGTCGACGAGCTCATAAAGGATTTGAAAAACATTTTTGCCTGTGAAAATCCGGCGGAATACAAGCTGTAAACGGCGAAAAGCATAGCAAAATCAAAAGAGGCAACATATAATCAAACAAAAAGACCTGCGGCGACGCAGGTCTTTATTATTTCCGTGCAGGATTTGAAAGCCGAAGCCGTCAGTCTGCTATTTTATTTGCGATTACAATCAGCAGACACGCGCCGATTACCGACACAACAAAGCTGGCAAAGCCGGTTGTGTGAAATCCCAGCATACCGAAAAGGAATTTGCCGAATGACGAGCCGGCAATACCCAGGACAATCGTCCAGACCGTCGAGTGGTTTGTGTTCATAATCTTGTCGGCAACAACGCCGATGATGAGACCGGTGATTAAAGTGATGATAATAACCATTTTGTAAACTCCTCTGTTTGAAATTGTCTATATCCTAATATGAATTTGTGATAAAAATGTATAACAAGTGTGTGCGAATTATAAAAACACACCCTCTTTATAAATTTTTAACCGCAAATAAAACAACCGTCAAAAAGTAAAAAAATATGCACCCGCAAAGGTGCATACAGTATGAACAATGATATTGTAAAAGATTAAGCCTGTGCAGCGTTTGCTTTCTTCATCATCTTAGAAACTTTTCTTCTGGCTGAATTCTTTGAAATTACACCCTTCTGAGCAGCCTTGTCGATTGTAGAAACAGCTGTTGCAACTGTCTGCGCGTCAGCGGAACCATCAGCAATAGCGATAGCAGCTTTCTTTGTAACTGTTTTGAGGTTACTCTTGATAGCTTTGTTGCTGGCATTTTCCTTCTTAGTCTGTTCAACTCTGTCTTTCTGAGATTTAATGTTTGGCATAGTCCCACCTCCTTAAATTTTATATGACAGTATTATCTATAATACCATCTATATCCACAAATTTCAAGTAATTTTTATACTTTTTTACAATTTGTTTCAAACCATGCTTTTAACTGTGATATTATATCACCTTTTTTTCAATTTGAAAAGGTAAAAAATTGATAATTTTATATATTTTTTAACAAATTATAGACTTTCTTTGATTTCGTGCCACATATTCGCAAAATCAAAGCGCCCCAGCACTCGCAGACCGCTGTCAAAAATTGCGTCCTCTTCGCTCTCGTAGCTCATAATGTGGGTGTCACCGCCGGCGGCGAAAATAACAATTTTAACATTTACCGATTTGCACCTGTCGGCAACCGGCAAAGAGTATCTGAGAATATCCACATATTCACGGGTGGTGAATCTCTCTTTTCTCGCCACATCGGCACAGGCGATAATCATCATGTACTCGCACGCGGTGTAGGCCGGCTTTTTGAAATAGTTGCCCACGGCGTTTACATATTCGGCTATCAGATAGTCGGATTCGTACAGCTCGTCAAAGGTGATGACTGGCTTTGTGATGTCGGCGTCGTCGACCTCTTTTGTGTCCTTGTACTTTTCCGCCAATTCCTCAAGGGAATAAACTTTCATAAGGCTTTTTATTTCGGCTATTCTGTCTAAAATTTTATCTCTTGGCAATATGGTTTCCTGACCCGTCGGCGCCGGCCTTTTAATAAACCAGCTCTCCGGTATCAAGCCCATCCTCTTCCACCTGTAAAGCTGACCGTAGGAAATGCCCGTCTCTTTCAAAAGATTGATTTTTGTTATGTAATTATCCATTGTTATACCTCACACTTGTATATAACAATGTTATCACAACAATGTTATGCCGTAAATAATAAATAATTGATAATTTGTGACAAAAACTGACCTTTTGTTTATTCGCTTTCGGTTTCGCCCTCCGGTGTGACAAAGCCGTCTTTGTAGAATATTTTGTCAAGCCGCGGCTTTGCACCGTCGTTTTTTGCGATGAGCCCCTTGATTTTTATACCCTCGTCCATAAACATTTTTTCGTGCTCGGTTATGATGTTTTCCGGCAGAGGATTTGACTGCATATCTCGTGTGATAAATTCTATCTCAAATCCGCACCGGTCAAAGTATTCCAGGCTCTCTTCAAACAGCTCGTCGTCATCGGTTTTGAAAAATACTCTGCCGTCTTTTTTCAAAAAGGATTTATAGGCGTTTAGCTGTTTCGGGTATGTGAGTCTGCGTTTTTTGTGCTTCGGCTTCGGCCAGGGATTGCAGAAATTTATATATATCTCGTCCACCTCGTCGGCCGGCGAAATGACCAAATTTATTCTCTCGATGTCAAAGGCGGTTATGCGCACATTCGGGCAATTTTCCGTACCGTACCGCGCTTCGATATTTCTTTTTGCGATGGCTAAAACCTCGCTTTTAATATCAAAGGCGATAAAGTTCTTTTCCGGGTGTATAAAAGCTTTTTTTGCGATAAAAGAGCCCTTGCCGCAGCCCAGCTCGACAACAAGCGGCTGTTCCTTTTCAAAGGCGGTCTGCCATTTACCCCAATAGTCGTGGGGATTTTTTATATACACCTGCGACGCGTCCAATTCGGGACGGGCCCAGGGTTTTCTGCGCATTCTCATAAAGTACCTCCAAAAACGATAGGTATATATTATCACATTCTTTTATGATTTTACAGAGGAATTTTGCGGAATATGCAAATTCGGGTTTGGAACACAAGAGAGATTTAGGGAATTTTCAAAAAAAATGCTTGACAGACCGCCATTCATATAGTATACTTATTTTCGCACAATAAGTGTTAGCGTGGCGGCATAGCTCAGTTGGCTAGAGCACCCGGTTCATACCCGGTAGGTCGTAAGTTCAAGTCTCACTGCCGCTACCACTTTTGGCCCGTTGGTCAAGCGGTTAAGACACGGCCCTTTCACGGCTGTAACATGGGTTCGATTCCCGTACGGGTCACCAATTTAGGCACTATCATTATCATAGTGCCTAAATTTATCTAAAACAACAGCTTAGGCTGATAATATAGATAGGATTGGATAAAACCTATGAAAACCAATCCGGTTAATTTATAACATACAGTGCTATGCATTGTTTATATATGGCCCGTTGGTCAAGCGGTTAAGACACGGCCCTTTCACGGCTGTAACATGGGTTCGATTCCCGTACGGGTCACCAAGCCATTCGGCTTTTTGAAACAATGGCTTAGTTAAAATCTAAGCCATTTATATTAAGGCCCATTGGTCAAGCGGTCAAGACATCGCCCTCTCACGGCGAAAACAGCGGTTCGATTCCGCTATGGGTCACCAGACAAGTCACAGAAATGTGACTTGTTTTTTTGTGTTGTGTTTTCGATTTTAATGACCGTTTGTTGCCGAAACAGATTAGGCAGAGCATTGTGGGGTAGGATGACCGTATCGTACCGTAAATATTATTTGTATATTGATTTGATTTGCGAAATTTTCGTCTTGTG
>JAQXIW010000067.1 GCA_029007985.1 Oscillospiraceae bacterium
GAAGCCGGCCAAATAGTACATCTGTTGTTTTCATACTGATTGATATTCAGGGCATAATTGTTAGGAGAGAGAGCGGAAAATATTTTACCGCCTTCCCCACACAATCTGACAATCCATCGCTGGGCATTAGCACCTGATTCAAATGTGTGTGTATTTACGGTACGACCGTCGCTTACCTGTTCGTTGCCGTAAATATTTAGATATTTACCTGTAGCCATGTTTTTGATGTAGTAGGCTACTCCTAATTCATAAGCCATAGTTTTTCTCCTTTTTGAATGTCTGAATTTTCTTTTTTTACAGTGTTGCAACCTATAAAATAAATCCGTTTGCAAAGCAAATTTTGCCCGCTTGCTTTATTGACAATAACGGAATTAAGCCATATAATATAGATAAGTTTAATATATATTTACGCTATTCCGTTATTGACAACTATATTATATATCGCGATTACGATATTGTCAATAGTAAAATAACGGAAATACGATATTTAGGAGTTCTCTTATGCTGCCTCTTTATGAAAGAATAGACAATTTATGTAAAGAAAATAACACGAACATAACCCGGATGTGCAAATCGGCAGGCATTCAGCGTTCCGCGCTCAGCGATTACAAATCCGGCAAGAACAAAACAATTTCTTTTTCAAATTTACAGAAGATTGCCGACTATTTTAATATGACTGTCGACGAGCTTGTCAACGGAAAAAAATCCCCCGATTCGATGTCGGAGGACGATGAGCTAAACGAATATTTGGAAGAATTAAAAAATAATCCAGGTATGCGAATTTTGTTTTCAAAAACAAAGGGCGCAACAAAAGAAGAACTTGAAAAAGTGGTTAAAATGATAGAGATTTTAAGGGGGACAGACTGTGACGATTGTTAGGCTGATTGATATGCCATACGGCACAAAAGCCGTTACCGCGCTCGACGGCAACGGCGATTACAATGTTTACATAAATTCAAGATACGATTACGAAACTCAAAAAATCGCTTTTGAACACGAGATGATACACATAAATAAAAATCATTTTTACAGCGGCGGAGATGTAGCCCGAAACGAACTGGAAGCCGACAGGTTCACCGTCGCCGACAAACATATAATGTAATATCTTTCCCACAAAAAAACAGCCCCGAGGGGCTGTTTTGTTTTTTTATTTTCATTTTTGCAAAAATCGCAATACGGTTTAGTTTGTAATTCGCATTTTCTTGCGGTTTGTTTCACAATTTGCGCTGTTTATCAATAGTAAAAATATTGTAAAATGTATTGTTTTCAATATTTTTTTACACTATTCCAAACTGTATTTTGCAATTACTGTTTCAAATTGCTTTTGCGATTATTTCTTCAAAAGGTCGTAGGCGTACTGTGTGAAGAATTCGACAACAGGGGCAAAGCCTTTTTCGTCCAGGAAGAACTTTGTGTTGTGGTGGTTTGTGGAGGCTTCCGGTCTGTCGGAGCGGGCGCCGAACATTACATAGCAGCCCGGGATTTCGCTGGTCATAAACGAGAAGTCGTCGGAGCCCATGTTTGCCGGGGCCAGCGGTACATATGTAGCGCCGATTTCGCCCATGGCTTTGATTGCTCTCTCGGTGACTTCCTTGTTGTTTTCAACCGGCGGACAGTAGGCGATTTTCTCAATCTTTGCCGTACAGCCGAAGCTGTCTGCGGTATTCTGTGCGATTTTGCCCATTTTTGCCAGAATTTTATCCAGGTCTTCCATGTGGAAATATCTCAGGTTGCCCTCGATGTAGGCTTCGTCCGGGATAATGTTGTAGGCTGTACCGCCGTGAATCATACACGGTGAAATAACCAGTGGCTCATACGGGTTAAAGTAGTTTGACGGAATGGATGTGACCTGACCGACAATCTGAGCCAGCGGTCTGATAGGGTCAATCGAAAGGTCAGGGCGGGAGCCGTGGCCGCCTTTGCCTGTTACGGTGATTCTCCACTGGCAGTTGCCGGCGAATACCGGGCCCACATTTGTGATTGCCACGCCGACAGGCAGAGCTGCGGAAATGTGGTTGCCGATGACCATATCACAGCCCTTTGGCTGTGCTTTGAGATATTTTGTAATGTCCTGAGGGCCGCCGCCGGAAATTTCCTCGGCTACCTGGAAACAGAGATAGACTGTACCGCACAGCTCGTCTTTCATTTCGCAAAGGCATTTTGCCGTTGCCAAAAGCGTGGCGGCGTGGGAATCGTGGCCGCATGCGTGCATAACGCCCGGCACCTGTGATTTGTATTCCGACTCGATTTCCTCTTCCATCGGCAGAGCGTCGATGTCGGCGCGGATGGCGAGCTGTGGGCCGTCCGGGGTGAATTCCATTTTGCCGACAACATTTCTGCAGCCGACAACCTCGTAAGGAATGCCCATTTTTTCAAGTTCCTCACAGATTACCTTTGATGTGTTTTCCTCGTGCAAGCCGAGCTCAGGGTGCATGTGGAAATAGCGGCGCATTTCGATGCAGTAAGCCTCGTGCTTTTTCGCAAGTTCATGAATGTTCATAATATTACTCCTTTATATATTTTATATTATTCCGTAGGAATTTATAAGCTCTAAAACCGACGGCGCCAGCCACATACCGACAAAGCCGATTATAAATATCGCGTAACCGCAGACCTTTACCGGCAGGCTGTCGTATTTTTCCGCCGAGGTGAGAATATCCGCCAAAGATTTTTCGCCTAATTTGAATTTGAAAATCAAATTCACCGCTATGCCGCCCACGAACATGACCGGCATAACTTCATCGATATAAGGAATTAAACCGATGAAGTGGGACAGAGGCTGCCACCGCTCGCCCATTCCGAGCCCGAAAACATGACTTAACACACCGCCGGCAAACAGAGTCGCCCCGGTCTGATTCGGGTAATAGGTGTACCGCGTCAGGAAAAATCCGGCCCGCAGCACTAAATCCACAAGGAAAAACGGCATTTTGTTTTTCTGAATAAAGGTTGTCAGCACCGTAAACGGTATTAAGAGAACAAGCCATTGCGGATGCCAATAAATACAGGCGAAAAGACCGCCGAAAACCGCCGCGCACAGCCAAAGCGCCGTATATTTGCGGCCGCTTTCCGCCGGGCAGTACAAAAAGGCAAAGAAAACCAGCACCGCGTAAAATGTCAGAAACACCGACGCGGATTTGAAACCGGTGTCAAAGGTGAGAGCAAACATTCTCTCTGCCATAATTTTGGTAAACGCGCCGGAATCCCCCCGTCTGCCCATATACAAAAGGGCGGTCGGCAGATAAAGCCACAGCGACATCAGCGCGTATTTTGCGATTTTGAGTATTTTCTTTTCCGACAAAAGCAGCAGCGGTATAAATGTCAGCAGAGCGAAAAATTTACAGCAGACAGCCGCCCCGGTTATGAGAGAAAATTTTGTCAAGTCCCCTCTCATATAGAAAACTATTGCCCAAAGTGTGAAAAACAGACAGATGCTGTCGTATTGACCCATAGCCATAGGCGAATAAAATGCGATCGGGTTGAACAGGAAAAACAACGCCGCCGCAGAGCAGTCGCTGTCTTTTAAGCCGCATTCCCTCGCTATGCTTTTCACCGCAAAGCCGCAGAGAACAAAAAACAAAACCGAAACAAGTTTTGCGGCGTAAATTATCACGGCTTCGTTCACAGCGAGACCGAAAATTTTGTTAAACGCAAATATCGGTATTTCCCGTATGCCGAACAAAGCGTACACCAAAATATTGTAGTTTGCGCCGTTTATATAGTAGTAAGTGTTTTCGTGCCGCCGCACAATTTTGTAAAAATCCAAAATTTTACCGCCGAAAAGACTTTCGAGAAAAATGTAGGAATGATTGGCGGTCTCCCATAAATCCGGGTGGGACATAAAGAAAAACGCAAACATAAATGCCGCGCAAAACAGCACTTTGTCGAATTTATTCAGCTTGTCGGTTTTTAATTGTTTCATATCAGTTGACCAAACAGCCCATCAGCAGCCCCAAAACAAAGCCGGCAGCCACCTGTAACGGCGTGTGCCCCAAAAGCTCCTTAAAATTGTGTCTCAAATCGTCGGCGACAATGTTGTCCTTTTGCAGACATTCCACCAAGTCGTTCAGCACCTTTGCGTGCTCGCCTGCCTGTCTGCGCACGCCCATGGCGTCGTACATGACGATGAACGCCAAGCAAATAGCCACGGCGGACACCGGCGACGAATAGCCGCATAACCTGACGGCGCTTGTCGCCATAGCCGTGACAAAGGCCGAGTGTGACGACGGCATACCGCCCGAGCCGAAAAGCCTTTCGATCGAAAGGTCCTCTGTCATAATAAAGTTTATTATCGTTTTTATGACCTGAGCCGCAGCCCAAGCCGATGCCGCCCGCAAAAAAACCTTGTTTTCCGTAAAGAGCCGTAGAATTTCCATATTTTTCCCCGATTGTTAATTCCGCCGCAATCCATTGTTGAAACCGCAAACTCTGCGAAATTATATTATTATAATTTTAATGCATATATAAAATAATGTCAAATAAAACACCGCTGCGGACATTATGATTTTATAATATTTTTATGATAATTGTGTAAAGAATGAGCGCGATTTTTGGGTTAAAGAGTTGCGCTTGCTTGATTTTTCGACTTGTCACAAGGTACTTGTGACAGGCGTTAGCCTTTGAAAAATAAATACGCTGTAATGAAAATGTTTCCGAATCATTGTAGGGGACGATGCCCACATCGTCCCGAACATTATTAAACGATAAAAACTATATTATAACTATTTTGACAACAAATTTATGTTATCCTGTTCTCTCCCTCCGTC
>JAQXIW010000068.1 GCA_029007985.1 Oscillospiraceae bacterium
TGAAAACGGCGATGAAAACCGCACGGTTTCCTTTGTACAGGATGTCAGAATCGAGGACGGCATATACTTTTCCGACAGCATTGTGCCGGATACAAAACTGGCAAATCTCGTAAAGAGCGAGGTCTCCGGTCAAAAGACGTACACCGTCGTATCCGGAGATTCGCCGTCGGCGATAGCCTCTAAAAACGACATTACTCTCAAACAGCTTTACAGTCTGAACCCGGGTCTTGAAGGCGGCGGCCTCTGGGTAGGCGACATATTGGTTGTCTCCGCCTCTGTTCCTTTCCTTCAGGTAAAATACATCGAGAGAATCACCCGACAGGTCGAGGTGCCTTTTGCCTCAAAACAGGAGAAAAATTCAAGCCTCACCTACGGCAAAACTCAAATCAGCCAAAAGGGCGAAAAGGGCGTGAATGAAGAAATAGTCGACCAAACATACATCGACGGCATCTACCAGAGCGAAAATATCATTCAGACCACTGTCATAAAAGAGCCTGTCACACAGATTACCCAAGTGGGTACAAACTTAAACGGCATAATCATAGAAAATACGGGTACAGGAAGACTCATGTGGCCGGTACCGGGCTACACATATATGTCCAGAGGTTTCTACGGCCAGTATCCTTCTCACAACGGCTTGGATATCTGCGGCGCATACGGCACGCCTATCTACGCCGCCGACAATGGCGTCGTCACCACGGCTCTCTATACCAACAGGGGCTACGGCGTATACTGTATTATAGAGCACGGCGGCTATCAGACGCTTTACGGCCATTGCTCGTCGCTGGCGGTATCTGTGGGTCAACAGGTCAAAAAAGGACAGCTTATAGCGTACATGGGCTCAACCGGCAACTCGTCCGGCAACCACTGTCATTTTGAGGTCAAAAACGGCTCGTACAGATACAACCCTATGAGTTGGTTCTAAAAGTTTACAAAATGTTAAAAAATCCCGTTCGTTATATTGCGGACGGGCATTTTTTATTGTATAATATTATAGCGTGCGAACGCATACTTAATTAAATGCTAATCGAATTATCTTTTTTAATACGAAATATATCCTAAGGAGACAACCTTGGAAAAATATATAGTCAACGGCGGAAAACCGCTCAGAGGTGAAGTCGTAATAAGCGGCGCCAAAAATGCCGCAGTCGCCATTTTGCCTGCCACAGTTTTGGCAGGTGATGTTTGCGTGCTGGAAAATGTGCCGGATATCAGCGACATTCATTACGAAATCGAAATGTTAAAGTCAATAGGCGCGTCTGTAGAAAGACTCGGCAGAACGCGGCTCAGAATAGATACGTCGACGGTGAACAGCGCCGTCATCCCCCACGAGCTGGGCGTGAAAATGCGCGCTTCCTACTATTTTCTCGGCTCTCTGCTGTCGAGATTCGGCGAGGGCAATGTTCCTATGCCGGGCGGCTGCGATTTGGGCGCTCGCCCTATCGACCAGCATTTGAAGGCCTTTAATGCTCTCGGCGCGTCGGACGAGCTTGATTATGCGATGATTTGCGTAAAGGCGGAGCATCTCCGGGGCGAACACATATTTTTTGACACGGTTTCCGTCGGCGCCACGATAAACGCCATGCTCGCCGCCTCAATGGCAGAGGGCACGACGATTCTGGAAAATGTAGCGAAAGAGCCTCATGTTGTCGATGTGGCAAACTTTCTCAACACGATGGGCGCGGATGTCAGGGGCGCAGGCACCGATGTAATAAAAATCAGGGGTACGCGCAATATGCACGGCTGTACCTACACCATAGTGCCGGACCAAATTGAAGCCGGTACGTTTATGGTTGCCGCCGCCGCCACAAAGGGCGATATATGGATAAGAAATGTCGAGCCGAAACATCTTGAAAGCATCACGAGCAAGCTGCGTGTAGTGGGCGCGACCGTCACCGAATCCGACGATTCCGTTCATGTTGTGGGCGCAGACCGCTATACAAGCACAAACATAAAGACGATGCCTCACCCGGGCTTCCCGACGGATTTACAGCCTGTCATGGGCGCTCTGCTCTGTACGGCAGAGGGTACATCCATCATCACAGAGGGCATTTGGGACAGCCGTTTCAAATACTGTGACGAGCTTATAAAAATGGGGGCTTCCATACAGGTGAACGGCAGAGTGGCTGTTTTTGAGGGCGTGGAAAAGCTCAGACCGGCGCCTGTCAAAGCCACGGATTTGAGAGCCGGCGCCGCTTTGGTAATTGCCGCCTTAATGGCGGAGGGACAGAGCGAAATCGCCGAGATTCAGCATGTGGAGAGAGGCTATGTGGACATAGTCAAAAAAATTCGCGCTCTCGGCGGCGATATCACAAAGGTTGAAATCCCCGAGGACGCTCTGAGAAAAGCATATTGATTTATCCGGGCGGAGTTATCTCCGCCCTTTTTGAAAGAGGTAAAATGGCAAGATACATTTCACTTTACTCCGGCTCGTCGGGAAACTGCTCCGCAATAGAGGAAAACGGCAAATTTATCCTTATAGATATGGGTAAAAGCGCAAGGCTGACGGCGGCGGCTCTCAATTCGGCGGGGCTGGATATCGGAGACTGTCACGGGATACTCATTTCACACGAACATTCCGACCACACGGCAGGGCTGAAGGTTTTCCTTAAAAACAGAAATATTCCTGTGTACACCAATGCCGAGACCCGGGATTTTCTCACCGACAGAGAGCTTGTCCCGGCGCATATTCACATTGAGGACATGGGCTACAAGGGCGTAGACATAGGCGATTTTTTTGTCTCCGGCTTTTACACGCCTCACGACTCGGTGGGCTGTATGGGCTTTCGCATAAACACAAAAAACGGCTCGTCCATGAGCATGGCAACCGACTTGGGCCACATAAACGAGAACATTTTACAAAATCTCATGGGCGTGGATTTGGCGGTCGTTGAGTCAAATTACGACGAAAAAATGCTGAAAGAGGGGGTATATCCCGACTATCTCAAAAGGCGTATCCTGTCTAACAACGGCCATCTGTCCAATGTTCAGTCCAGCATGGCTACAATCAGGCTGATAGAGAGCGGCGTCAAAAAAATACATCTCTGTCACCTGTCGGAAAACAACAACACGCCCCGGATAGCCCTGGGCGAAGTGCTTAACACAGCCCTGCGCTACGGCTATGAAATAGACGGCGATGTGACGGTGAAGGCAAACCGCCGCCACGACATCACCGCGCCGACCGAGTTTTAGGAGATTTTATGCAGAGCATAACACTTATTGCAATGGGCAAAGTCCAAAAAGGCTTTATGTCGGAGGGCTGCGCCGAATACACAAAAAGGCTGAGGCCGATGTGCCGCTTTAAGCTCATCGAATTGGAGGACGAGCCTCTGCCGGAAAAGAACTTAAATCAAACGCTGATAGACAGGGCGCTGGAAAAAGAACGGGTCAAAATTCTGGGGTCAATCCCGAAACAGAGCTTTGTCATATCCCTGTGCGTTGAGGGCAAACAGCTGTCCAGTGAAGAACTGGCGCGGCTGATAGACAAAAAGGGCACAGAGGGCTATTCCGATATTTGTATTATTATCGGCTCGTCCCACGGCCTGGCCGAAAGGGTAAAGCGGGCGTCACACCTGAGACTGTCTTTTTCAAAAATGACCTTTCCCCACCAACTCGCCAGAGTCATAGCTCTCGAACAGATTTACAGGGCTCTCTCGATAAATGCGGGTACAAAATATCACAAATAATGCGGCTTTTTTGCCGCTTTTTTTGTTTTTTGTTCTCTTCTGAATAAAAAAAGACAGAATAAACAATATAATTTTGATTATTTTGTCTAAATATTGAATTGAAAAATCAGCATAAAATGATAAACTAATAATGAGGTGATAGAAATGAATATATCTGATTACGAATATACCGACCTTCCTATCTACTTGTTCAAAAAAGGCGAACTGTTCGAGGCCTACAATTTCTTCGGCAGCCATAAAATCCGGCAGGACAAATGGCTTTTCAGAGTGTGGGCCCCTAATGCGAAAGCGGTTTCGCTCGTGGGCGATTTCAATAACTGGGAAAACAACCGGATGCGCATGGAAAACATAAACAACAGCGGCATCTGGCAGGTTTGCGTTAACAGAAATATGCAGTACGAGACGTACAAGTATGCTATATTTTCACAGAGCGGGAAAGTGGTAAATAAATCCGACCCGTATGCCGTTCACTTTGAAGTGCGCCCGGGCAACGGCTCTAAATGCTATGAGGGCAATTACGAATGGGGCGACGGCGAATGGATGAGCGCAGAGCGCGATGTCTACAATGTGCCGATGAACATATATGAAGTCCACTTGGCAGGCTTTAAGCGCCGCCGGGACGGCAGCGTTATGTCCTACCGCGAAAACGCACAGGAAATTGCAAAATACGCAAAAGACATGGGCTACACCCATATTGAGATAATGCCTATATCAGAGCACCCTCTCGACGCCTCCTGGGGCTATCAGGTGGGCGGCTACTACGCACCGACCTCCCGTTACGGCACGCCGGACGATTTTAAGTATTTTGTCGACTGCATGCACAAAAACGGACTGTCCGTAATTATGGACTGGGTACCGGCGCATTTCCCGAGAGACGAATTCGGCCTGTATCACTTTGACGGCGGCCCTTGCTACGAGAGCAGCGACCCGGTGATGTCGGAACACAAAGAGTGGGGTACAATGGTGTTTGACTTCGGCAGAGGCGAGGTACAGTCATTCCTCATTTCAAACGCTCTCTATTGGCTCAAAGAATACCACCTGGACGGCCTGAGAGTAGACGCCGTTGCGTCGATGCTCTATCTCGACTACGGCAGAGGCGGTCAGGCGTGGAGACCTAACAAATACGGCGGCAATCAAAATTTAGACGCCGTTGCGTTCCTGCAAAAACTCAATACAAAGGTATTCGGCGAAAAGCCAAATGCCCTCATGATAGCGGAGGAATCCACCGCATGGCCTCTCGTCACGGGCAAGGTCTCGGACGGCGGCTTGGGATTCAACTACAAATGGAACATGGGCTGGATGAACGATTTGCTGTCCTATGTAAAGACAGACCCGCTGTGGCGCAAGGGCTCTCACGGAAAAATCACCTTCCCGTACATGTACGCATACAGCGAAAACTTCATTTTGCCGATAAGCCATGACGAAGTCGTACATATGAAGGGCTCTCTGCTCAACAAAAACCCGGGCGACCGCTGGAATCAGTTCTCGGGGTACAGGGCATTTATGGCTTATATGCTGGCACACCCGGGCAAAAAACTGTTGTTTATGGGCAGCGAAATCCCTCAGTATTCCGAATTCAGCGAGGCAAAAGAGCTGGATTGGGGCGTACTTTCCGACGAAATGCACGCCAAAGCTCACCGGTGCGTAAAAGACCTGAATCATTTTTACCTGGAGCACCCGTGTATGTGGGAGGACGATTTCTCCTGGGGCGGCTGTGATGTCATCAGCGCAGACGACGCCGACAGAAATGTAATCGCCCTTGAAAGAAAGTCCAAGACGGGCGAAAACATAATCTGTATCACCAACTTTTCGGGCGCCGACTATCCGCGGTATGTGCTGGGCGTAAACGAAGCCGGCTACTACAAACAGGTTTTCAGCACCAACGACGAAAAGTACGGCGGCTGGGGCACAACAAACCCGAGGGCGATTCGCTCAAAGAAGGGCAAGGCAAACGGCAAAGAGAACACAATCACTCTGCATTTGCCGTCAAATTCCACCCTGTACTTCACCACACCTAAAAAGAAGGCGGGAAAGCCGGCAAAAAAGGCAAAACCGGCGCAAAAAGCAAAAAAACAGGCAAAGCCTGCAAAAAGGAGAGAATAATATGAAGGAGTGTATAGCAATGCTCCTGGCCGGCGGTCAGGGCTCAAGACTTTACGCACTTACACAAAAGACAGCCAAGCCGGCGGTATATTTCGGCGGCAAGTACAGAATTATTGACTTTCCGCTGTCAAACTGTGTAAACAGCGGCATTGACACGGTGGGCGTTCTCACCCAGTATCAGCCTCTGGAACTCAATGAATATCTCGGCAACGGTCAGCCGTGGGACTTGGACAGACTCTACGGCGGCGTACATGTTTTGCCGCCTTATCAGACAGCCACCGGCTCGGATTGGTACAAGGGCACGGCAAACGCCATTTATCAGAATATCAACTTTATCGAAAGATACGAGCCGCAGTATGTAGCCATTCTTTCGGGCGACCACATCTATAAGATGGACTACGAAAAAATGCTCTCTCGGCACAAGGAAAAGGGCGCGGACCTGACGGTGGCCGTACTTGAAGTCACCCGTGAAGAGCGGAGCCGTTTCGGCATCATGACCTGCAACGAAGACGGCAGGATAGTAAAATTCACCGAAAAGCCGAAAAATCCGGATTCCACACTCGCCTCAATGGGTATATACATCTTCTCATGGGACAAGCTCAAAAAGTATCTCATCGAGGACGAAAACAACCCGGAGAGCGAAAACGACTTCGGTAAAAACATCATTCCTTCAATGCTCGCCGCCGGCGAAAAACTTTACGCCTACAATTTTGAGGGCTATTGGAAGGATGTCGGCACAATAGATTCTCTTTGGGATTCCAATATGGATTTGCTCA
Organism: Oscillospiraceae bacterium; assembly: GCA_029007985.1. Taxonomy (GTDB): domain Bacteria; phylum Bacillota; class Clostridia; order Oscillospirales; family Ruminococcaceae; genus RGIG3102. The sequence continues at coordinate 6,566 of JAQXIW010000068.1, forward strand.
ACCAGAATGTGCCGTTTGACATCGGCGACAACTCCTGGAAAATTTATTCCCGTACACACAATGTGCCGCCTCAGTATGTGGGCCCGCAGGCTCAGATTGAAAAGGCCATGATATCCGAGGGCTGCTCGGTAGAGGGCTATGTGGATTCGTCGGTTCTCTTCCAGTCGGTAACGGTTGAAGAGGGCGCCTCGGTCAGAGATTCCGTCGTTTTGCCGGGCTCTGTCATTAAAGCCGGCGCGGTGGTACAGTATGCGATTATCGGCGAAAACTGCACAATAGAATCCGGCGCAAAAGTGGGCGCAAGACCGGAGCAGTGCGACAACATAGACAACTGGGGCATTGCCGTAACGGGCAACGGCGTCACAATAGGCGAAAATGTCGTAATTCCGGCAAAAGCAATGATTTACGGCGATGTAAAGGAGGGTGAATAAAATGAGCGAAAATAAAAAAGTTTTAGGCATTGTATTCGCCAATATGCACGAGCATTTCGTGAGCGAACTGACAGACCTGCGCACAATGGCTTCCGTTCCGTTCGGCGGCAGATACAGACTCATTGACTTTACTCTTTCGGATATGGTTGCGGCGGGCGTCGACAATGTGGGTGTGGTCGTAAAGAGAAACTACGTATCACTTATGGATCATGTCGGCTCCGGCAGAGAATACGACTTGGCACGCAAAATCGGCGGTCTTAAAATTTTCCCTCCGTTCGGCGAGCGCGGCAACAACAACTATACGGGCAAACTCGAGGCTCTCAACGGCATTATGCGCTATATCACCGACACGCCGTTTGATTTGGCTATTCTGACCGACTCGAACTTTGTGGCTTCGATAGACTACACGGATGTGGTCGACCGGCATGTCAAGACAGGCGCCGACATCACCGCTGTCTACAAGACCGAGATAATCGACGAGAGCGTTGAAAAAGACAATGTCACATTTGAGGTGGGCGAGGATAAGAGAATCACCGCCGTATACCTCAACGAAAAGGCGGGCGTCAAAGCAGCCAACTCAATGTGGGCTTATGTAGTCAACAAAGAATTGCTCATAGATTTGGTAAAGGAAGGCGTTAAAAAGGGCCTGACAAACTTTGAAAAAGACGTTTTACAGGCAAAGTGCGGCGAAATCAAGCTGTACGGCTACGAATATACCGGCTATCTGGCGAGAATTTCTTCAATGAAGAGCTACTTTGACGCAAACCTGGCACTCACAAAGAAAGAGAACATGAGAGAATTGTTCTCAAAACATCCGGTATACACAAAAATCCGCGATGACGCCCCGGCTCGCTACATCGACGGCTCGTCAATCAAGGCTTCTGTTGTCGCCGACGGCTGTTATATAGAGGGCTATGTGGATAATTCCGTTCTGTTCAGGGGCGCAAAGGTCGGCAAGGACGCAATCGTAATAAACTGTGTTCTTATGCAGGACACCGTCGTTGAGAGCGGCGCATATCTCGAAAATGTAATTTGCGACAAAGAGACGGTTATCACACGGGGCAAAAAACTCAAAGGCGAGAGAACTCACCCTGTATATGTGGAAAAACAGGAAATCATTTAAGGAGGCGCTATGAAAGTATTATTCTGCACAAGTGAATGTGTGCCTTATGCGGCGTCGGGCGGTTTGGGCGATGTCGCCGGCTCTCTGCCAAAGGCTCTTGTAAAAGAGGGCATTGATTGCAGAGTTGTACTGCCTTTGTACAGAAAAACACGGGACAATTACGGCAGCCAAATGACATATATGACTAATTTCTATGTTACGCTTGGCTGGAGAAATCTGTACTGCGGTGTTTTCAAGCTGGAAAAAGACGGCGTCACATACTATTTCCTCGACAACGAATTTTATTTCAACAGAGACAGCCTGTACAGCTATTTTGACGACGGCGAAAGATTTGCGTTTTTCTCAAAAGCCATTCTCGAAATGCTGGTCAACATAGATTTTGCGCCGGATATTATCCATTGCAACGACTGGCAGACTGCTCTCACCACCGTATATATCAACGCCTATTACAGAGGCGTGGAAAAACTCGCCCGCACAAAGACAATATTTACCATACACAACATTCAGTACCAGGGACAGTACGGTAAAAATCTCATAGAAGATGTGCTTTCCGTACCGGACGCTTTCAAGGGCGTGCTGGAATACAATCACGACACAAACTATATGAAAGCGGCTTTGGAATGTGCCGACAAAATCACGACGGTTTCGCCGACTTATGCGGCGCAAATACTTGACCCGTGGTATTCCCACAAGCTCGACCCGGTGCTCAGGGGCTTACAGTTCAAGCTCTGCGGTATTCTCAACGGCATTGACTACGACGGATACAATCCTCGGACGGACGCCGGCATTGCAAAGACATTCACGCCGGACACGATTAAAGAGGGCAAAGCGGCATGTAAAAAAGAGCTGATTGACAGATTTAATCTTGCAGACGACGGCTCGCCGATTATTTCCATGGTCACCCGTCTTGTCGAGCACAAAGGGCTTGACATAGTCAGAGAGTGTATGGAGGGCTTAGTCAACGCCGGATACGAAGTTGTCGTGCTGGGCTCCGGCGAATATATGTACGAGGAATTTTTCAAATATCTGCGGGGTAAATACCCGGGCAGAGTCGGTGTAGAGATAGGCTTTGTACCGGCGCTGGCACGCAAGATTTACGCCGGCTCGGATATGTTCCTGATGCCGTCAAAGAGCGAGCCTTGCGGTCTTTCCCAGATGATTGCTTTGCGCTACGGCACAATACCTATTGTCAGAGAGACCGGCGGCTTGAAAGACTCGGTACACGATTCGCTTGACGGCAAGGGCAACGGCTTCACTTTTGCCGGCTATTCGTCGGGCGAGCTGTACGACTGCTGTATGAGAGCCTTCAACGGCTACAAGGACAAAGAGGGCTGGGAGATATTGGCAAAACGCGCAATGGAATCCGACAACAGTTGGACAAACAGCGCAAAAGAATACATTAAACTCTATGAGGACACGGTAAACCTCTGGTGAAATTCACCGAATAAAACAGTATAACTTAAAAATGCACTCCGCGGGGCAAATGCCCGGGAGTGCATATTTTTGTGC
>JAQXIW010000069.1 GCA_029007985.1 Oscillospiraceae bacterium
CATACTCATTAGGCTGTCTGCCTCAATACCCTTAGCCACATCGACTATTATGCAGTTTTCCGGTATGAAAGCCGCCGTCTTTTTCGCTGTCTCTCTGACATAAACCGACGGCACTGCAAACACAATCATATCCTTTCCGACACAAGTATCGGCGATATTTTTTGTGAAAATTATGCTGTCCGGAATGACCATATTCGGCAAATTTTTATGCCTTCTCGTCTTTATGTATTCATCAATTTTGCTTTCGGTGGCCGACCACACGGTGACTTCATAGCCCTTGTTCGCCAAAAGTCTCGCCAAAGACATACCGAATGTGCCCGCGCCGATAACGCCGATTTTCATTTCAAAACCCTCGCAAATTCATATTGTGTATAATATTATATCATATATGAGCGCTTTGTGCAAAAGACAGAGGAAAATATAAAAGTAAGGCAATAAGCAATAAACCACATTCAGTTAGGTCATAATTCTTGTTCAGTTAGGTCACAAAATGAAATTAAATATCATTTTGAAATACTTCATACGATTCCGAAATTAGCAATCTAACATATAGACTGCTAAACGATTATACAATAAGGAACTCTACTTACGGTAGGTTGAGACAAATCCGCCCCCGTGGTATCATTTAACCGAGGTGATAAAAATGACAAATTACATCAGCGGAGATTTTCTCAAATCCGTGAGAGAGGAATGTAAACTCACTCAAAAACAGCTTGCTTTTCAAATCGGCGTGACCGACAAAGCCGTATCAAAATGGGAAACGGGCAAGGGCTACCCGGATATAACTCTTTTGCCGGACATTGCAAAGCAGTTGGGCATATCCGTGACGGAATTGCTCAGCGGCGAATGTAACCGCAACACCAACAAGAGCGCAAATATGCGAAAAGGAAAATTCTATATATGCCCCGTGTGCGGCAATGTGCTGTTTTCTACCGGCAGCGTCACCGCAAGCTGCTGCGGAGTCACTCTTATAGCCGCCGAGCCGGAGGAGCCGAATACCGAACACTATTTTTCGATTGAAAAATCCGAGGACGAATACTATGTAACCTCTCGGCATCCGATGACAAAAGAACATTTTATCTCATTTTTTGCCGCTGTCGGCGACAACGGCGTCAGCATCGTAAAGCAGTACCCGGAAATGAACGCCCGGGCGAGATTCAAAATTAACAGAACGAGAGATATATACGCCTATTGCAACAAACACGGTCTTTTCAAAGTTAAAGTGAAATAGTGCCGAGACCGCTTGCCTGCCGCAAAGCCCTGTGCGGTAATGCGTTTAGAAATGCCGGCAGCAAAAGCTCCGCCGCGTCTTTCCTTCATTCCGTATATAATAACGGTTGCCGCCCCGAAAGCCACGGATTTCGGGGAGGAGGGTTTTTTAACGAGCCGTGTACAAAGCCGACTTAAAAGATACATTATTTATCCGATAACATCTAAAAAAGTGTTGACATAATTATGTATCAATGCTATAATTATTAGGCTTAAATAATGCGCCAGTAGCTCAGCTGGATAGAGTGCTTGACTACGAATCAAGAGGTCGGGGGTTCGAGTCCCTTCTGGCGCACCAAATCAGCATTATCCGAGCTTTTTGCCAATCGGTAAAGGGCTCGGATTTGTTTTTATATAAACAATTTGTAGTAAAAGTTAAGCGACAGGAATTTATGCAGTTTCCTGTCGCTTTTTTGATTTATGTCAAAAAATATATTAATCTGTTTAATCACATCAAACAAATAATAAATTACATCATTTATCACAAAATGATGTAATTAACTTGAATTATGATGTTGTTTATGATACTATTAAATTGAACATTAATGTTGATAAAAATGGAGATATTATGAGAAGTTTTAACTATAAAGATAGATGGCAGAAATTGCTTACACCACAGACTGTTGCAATGATGACAATGATACACGAATTTAAAGGAGAACAGAACCTTTTTATCGAATCCAAAGCTGATATTCTTACAAGTTTGCTGGAAATGGCAAAAATTCAGAGTACCGAAGCTTCAAATAAAATTGAGGGTATTTACACTTCCGATGAGCGTATCAAAAAACTCGTTTACGATAAAACTACACCGCAGACAAGAAACGAGCAGGAAATTGCAGGTTATCGTGATGTGTTGGCAACAATACACGAAAACTATGACTATATACCGGCCAATCCATCTATGATACTGCAGCTGCACAGAGATTTATACAAATACAGCGGTGCTAACGGCGGCAGATATAAAATCGGTGACAACATCATTGCGGAACAGCTTGCCACAGGCGAAAGACGAGTACGTTTCAGACCTGTTTCTGCGTGGGAAACACCTGATGCGATGAACGAACTTTGCAGACAGTTTGATGAAATTTGCAAAGATACCGATGCCGACCCATTGCTGACAATCCCAATGTTTATACTGGATTTTCTCTGCATACATCCTTTCAATGACGGCAACGGCAGAATGAGCCGTCTGCTCACATTGCTTTTGCTGTATCGCTCCGGCTACATTGTTGGCAAATACATCAGTATTGAAAGACTGATTGAACAGTCAAAAGAAACCTATTACGAAGCATTGCAGGCAAGCAGTGTAAACTGGAACGAAGAAGAAAACGACTATGCACCATTTGTAAACTATATGCTTGGTATTATAGTTGCTGCATACAGAGAATTTTCCGAAAGGGTTAAAGTGCTCACCACATCAAATATGTCAAAGCCTGACAGAGTGCGTGAACTGATAAAATCCAACTATGGACCAATAACAAAAACAGAAATAGTAAACAAATGCCCTGACATAAGCAAAATCACCGTTGAAAGAGCCTTGAAAGATCTGCACGAAAGCGGGCAAATCACAAAACTTGGCGGCGGCAGAGGCACAAAATACGTTTGGAATTGGGAGAACGATAAATGATTACAGGTGAACTTAAAAATAAAATAGACAGTCTTTGGGATATATTTGCAGCAGGCGGTTTGTCCAATCCGCTGGATGTTATTGAACAGATAACATACCTTATGTTTATTCACGACCTTGATGTGTCGGATAATCTGCGTGAAAAAGAAAGTGCAATGCTTGGTCTGCCTTACGAAAGTATTTTCGCTGGTGAGGTATCTGTTGGTGACAGAAAAATTGAAGGCAGACAGCTTAAATGGTCATTCTTCAAGGATATTGATGCAAGAAGAATGTACGCAATAGTGCAGGAATGGGTTTTCCCTTTTATCAAAAATCTGCACAGCGACAAAAACAGTGCTTATTCCAAATATATGGATGATGCCATTTTCAAAATTCCAACACCGCTGCTGCTTTCAAAGGTTATTGACGCACTGGATAAAATTTTCGACCTTATGGAAAGAGCACAGAAAGAAGATGCTGACATCACAGGCGATGTATACGAATATCTTCTGTCTAAAATTTCCAGCAGCGGACTTAACGGCCAGTTTCGCACACCACGCCATATCATCAAAATGATTGTTGATATGATGCAACCAAAGCCAACAGATGTTATCTGCGACCCGGCTTGCGGTACAAGTGGCTTTTTGGTAACAGCCGGCGAATATCTGCGTGAACACCATAAAGAAGAAATTTTCTTTAACCGCATTAACCGTGACCACTATATGAACCATATGTTCCACGGCTATGATATGGACAGAACTATGCTGCGTATCGGTGCTATGAATATGATGAAGCACGGCGTGGACAACCCTTATATTGAGTACCGTGACAGTCTTTCTGACCAGAACCCTGATCACGATAAATACACACTTATTCTTGCAAATCCGCCATTTAAAGGCAGTCTGGACTATGATATTGTTGC
>JAQXIW010000070.1 GCA_029007985.1 Oscillospiraceae bacterium
TTGGGAAGTTCAGCTTACTCACGCAGAAAAATTGGGGCTCGGCACAACGGAATACGAGCTCATTACGGTCAAATAATCGGAGGGAAATATGAAAATAGCAATTCCTTATGAAAACGGCAATATTGTAAAGCGCTTTGAAAAAGCTGCGGCTTTCAAAGTCTATACAATTAAAGAAAACAAAGTCGACGGTACCGACATAGTGTTTGTCGATGTGGAAAACAAACAGTCTCCGGTCAGGTTGCTTTTGGACAACTGCGTAAACACGGTTATCGGCCGGGAATATGTAAAGATTGCGATAATGATGCTCATGAGGGCAGGCATTGAAATAATAGCCGGGGCGGAGGGCGACGCCGATAAAGCGATAGAGGAATACCTTGCCGAAACTCTCATCACGGAGGAAAAAACATCCTGCGGTCACTCCTGTGCCGACTGTGACCGAGGCTGTTCCAAATAACTATGGATAAATTGCAGAGATTGACGGAACATGTATGGCTTTTGCCGTTTGACGAAACCACTGACAGACCGGTGATTGGGGTGATTGCTTCCGACGGACAGTCGGTTTTATACGACGCCGGCTGCGGTCCAAAGACCGCCGAGCTTTTGATGAAAGAGATGAAAGAAAACAATTTGCCCAAAGCGGACAAAATCATTCTGTCACATTTTCACTGGGATCACAGCTTTCGGGCCGGATACATTGACGGTGAATTGATTTCGTCTCGGTTCACCGCCGAAAAAATGAGGCAAATGGCAAGTATGAAGCCTAAATCTGTCGGCGACTTTATATCCGATGACCTTATGCCCGAATTTTGCCGCGAGCATATCAATATGGAATATTCCGACGCGTCCGAAATAAAACTCAGAGTGCCGGATACAATTATCGGCGACAGATATACCGTCAAGGTCGGCTCGGTAAACGTGGACATAAAACAGATTACAAGCCCACATTCAAAGGGGCAAATTGTGCGGTATGTGCGTGAGGACAAGGTTTTGTTCCTTGCCGACAGTTTCAGCGCCGAAATAATAGGACACGACTTTATAGACAATCGGGAAAAACGCAGACGGTTCAACCGGGATTTGAAAGAATTTCCGTTTGAACACATTGTCCTCGGCCACTTTGACTGTATGAATTACAGTGACTTTTGGCAACTGGCGGAAGAGAGACTTGCCGAGCGGGAATCTTTCGGCATATAAATAAGTCTTATCTCCAACCAATATTTCCGGTTAGCATGCCAAAGACACAATATAAACATATTAAAAAAGGAAAATCAAATGAGATACGAAATTAAAGGCGCACCTATGCCGGTGGTGGAATGTACTCTGCAAGCCGGCGAATCAATGAAATGCGAAAGCGGCGCAATGAGCTGGATGTCGCCGAATATGGAAATGCAGACCTCCGGCGGCGGACTGGGTAAAATGTTTCAGAGAGCATTCGGCGGCGAAAATCTTTTTCAGAATATATACACCGCAAAGGGCGGCGAAGGTTTGATTGCGTTTGCCTCTTCCTTTCCGGGAAATATTCTCGCTGTTGAAATTACACCGGGCTTTGATGTGATTTGTCAAAAATCGGCGTATCTTGCCTCGACCGGCGGCGTTGACCTGTCAATTTATCTTCAGAAAAAAGTCGGCGCCGGGTTGTTCGGCGGCGAGGGCTTTATAATGCAGAGGCTGTCCGGTCACGGCATGGCTTTTATTGAAATAGACGGCTCAACCGAGATAAAAGTTTTAGAGCGCGGGCAGTCCATTATCGTGGACACAGGATATTTGGCAATGATGGACGCATCCTGTTCCATGGATATAGTTGCAGTCAAGGGGGCAAAAAACGCCATTCTCGGCGGTGAGGGTCTGTTCAACACCGTTATCACCGGTCCGGGTCAAGTGGTTTTACAGACTATGCCTGTAAATCGGGTGGCAAAATCAATACAGCCGTTTATTATTACCGGACAAAAAGATTGATAAGGTGAAAAATGAGACTGTTAAGAAAATTGATTTCCAACATTATTTATGCGGTTTGTCTTGCTCTTGCTCTGTTTACAGCCTTCTTGCTTTTCGGTAAATACAAGGTCTATGTGGTTGAAACAGGCAGCATGGAGCCGGACTACCCCGTCGGCTCTGTACTGTTTGTAAAAGAGTGCGAGCCGGAAACACTGTCGGAAAACGATGTAATTACATTTCAAAAAAACGGAGCGACCGTTACCCACAGAATAGTAAAAGTCAATAAAGACGAAAGAACATTCGTCACAAAAGGCGATGCAAATGTGTCCGAGGACATCAGACCGGCATCCTTTGACAGCTTAATCGGCATAGTAAGGCTTTGCGTGCCGAATATGGGCACAGCAGTGATGTATCTGTCGAGCGCATACGGGAAAGTGGGGATAGTTGCGTTGGCTCTTATAGGCGTGCTGATAGACCCGGGTAAAAAGGAAGGAAAAAAGAATGAAGACAAAGTATAAAATACTTATCGCTCTGTTTTCTGCCCTGTTTATTTTCAGCGGAGTGATGATATTCAGAGAAAAAAGTCTTGTGACAAATGCCGAAGACGAATATAAAGAGTTGAATGAAATTTTTGTCGCGGAAGAAACATCGGGCGGCGCATCTTCCGAAACTGCCCGGTCGGGCGACCCCGAAACAGACGAAAACGAGAACACAGAAAGAGTGCCCAATCGGCGCATCGAGCTTTCCGAACTGAAAAAGATAAATCCCGACGCAGTCGGCTGGATAATGATACCGGATACGCTGATTTCCTACCCGATTGTTCAGGGCGATACCGAATACTATCTCAAACACACTTTCAAGGGCACATATTCCAACGCCGGCTCGATTATATTGGAACAGGCAAACAGCGCGGATATGTCGGATTCCCACTTGATAATATACGGACACAATATGTACTCCTACGGTATGTTTACCGATCTTTCAAACTATACGGAATACGATTATTGGAATGAGCACCAATATGTCTATATCTGGAACGAAACCGGCAAGCATACATACAGGATTTTTTCCGCCTATACGGCGTATGACAACGACGCGGCGTATTCGGTCGGCTACGGGCACGACGACGGTTTGCAGCGGCTGGCGGACTATATGGTAAACAATTCAAGATATCAAACAAATGTCACGGTTACACGGCGGGACAATATTCTCACCCTGTCCACCTGTTACAACAACGACAACATCAGATATCTTGTCAATGCGGTAGAAGTAAAATAACGGAGGTAAAAATGAAAAAGCCAATCATCGGCGTGACATCTCACAATATTTTCGACCCGAGAATGTACGCTCAAAGAATCACTTATCCACAGGCAATCGAGCTAAACGGCGGTATATGCGTATTGCTGCCGTGCTTGCCGACTCTTGACAATGTGGCGGAAATCGTCTCGCACCTGGACGGCGTTATGATGCCGGGCGGCGCTGACATCGAGCCGTCAATTTACAACGAGGAAAGAAAAGAGTATTGCGGCGCGTCTTCGGCTACGGACAACGATTACGAAATCGCAGTTTACAACGAGGCTAAAAAGCAGGGCAAACCTGTTTTGGCGATTTGCAGAGGTATGCAGCTGGTAAATGCCGTCGAGGGCGGCACACTTTACCAGGATATTCCTATTGAGCACGGAAAAGAAATAAACCACTCAATGCTGCCGGACGGTGTTGAAAATCACCACGATGTCAAGCTTTCAGCCGATTGCAGACTTGCAAAAATTCTCGGCACGGAATTTACAATCAACACTTCTCATCACCAGGCTGTAAAAGACGTGGCCCCGGGCTTTGAGATTGTCGGCACGGCGCCGGACGGAATACCGGAGGCAATGGAAAACGAAGACGGATCGGTCATTTGCGTTCAGTGGCACCCTGAGAGAATGCAGGACAGAGAAGATATGAGAAATCTCATAAAAGACTTTATCGAAAGATGTAAAAAATAATTATTTTCCGCGGCGGCGGAATTTAATTATAATATAGTAAAATAACGCCGGAAACAGCACAACGATATAAAAACTCCTCCCAATCTTTTGATTTGAGAGGAGTATATTTTTGATTTTATTTACGGATTAAACCCGACAATCAACAATCAAGGCTGCTCGCCGTCGGTATTCGGCTCTGACGGGTCTGTCGGTGTTGTATCCGGTGTAGGTGTAGGCTCTTCCGGGGTAGGCGCAGGTTCTTCAGGAGTAGGCATAGGCGTCGGTTCTTCCGTCACAGGCGGCGGAGTCACCTCTTCGCTCGAATCCTGTGTATTCGACGATGAAATGTTTTCACTTGAAGAGCTCGGCGCACTGCTGCTCGATTCGTCGGCTTTGGACGATGAGTCGGCAGGCTTTGATGAAGATACAGGCTTTGACGAGGACGCCACAACCTTTGACGATGAAGAAACAGCTTCGCTTGACGACGAAATCTCATAGTCGGCTACATCTTCGCCCATTTCTTTTTCGGCTTCGCCGTAAACCTGAGACGCGCCGCTCGGAATGTATTTGCCGCCGGAAAGGTCTTCGCCGGTTGCGGAATACGCAAAGTTCTTGTATTCGTCATAGTCGACAATGCCGATGTAAGACTTGCCGCAGTTGACCATAAGCGGCTCGCCGTCTTCGCCATAGAGCTTTAAGAACTGCGTGGCTTCGCCCTTTGACCAGGTGAGTTTTTCTGCCTTGCCTTCTGAGAAGTAAATACCGAAACCGCCGGCGAGGAAGTCGACATGCTGATAGTCCGGGTCGCCTTTATCTCTGCCGTAGGCGTCTACATTTCCGCCCGGATAATAGTACGGCGCGATATCGGCAAACAGAATTATTACATTTTCAAATGTCAGCTGCTTGTCGTTGTTTTCGTCGATTGTCTTCTGAACGCCGCCCTTTGACGAGTTGTATTGGCTCATATCGTATGTGCCCGTTTCGGCGTTGTAGTTAAAGTATGTCTTGTAGCTCTGTGAATGAATGACGGCGATTGAAAGGGCGTCTTCGCCGTTCATTTCGCGTATGCCGTTTTCGTAGTCGTTGTAGTTTGCAAAGTACAAAAACGGCGAACCGTATTTTGCCTCTGTCTCATAATCGTATTTTTTGAATACTCCTGATATGAGTTCTTCCGTGGCAAATGCTGTATGCTCGGTGGCGTAGCCCAGCTTTTTCCTCTGCCGATCGCGATACCAGAACATTTTTGTGCTGCCGTCGCAGTCGCTGTTGTTGTAATCGTATGTGTCGATGTAAGTCTGTGTAACGCCGCTTCTGCCTATGTGCAGATAGAGCGCGTTTAGCGGCATGGCTATCTGTAAGAATTGGTCGCGTCCGGAGCGCACAGGACCGATGTCGCCGTCAACTTTTGTGTAGTCCTGATAGAGAGCCATAAATCTGGTGATACCGCCCTCAACCTTGCTCTCGACGAGAACATCGGCGTCGGAAAGTCCTCTCTGCGGACGCGCGGCAGACAGGTTGTTGACCATAATTGCCACTACTCTTGAATTGTCGTTGTAATCGTCGCCCTTTTCAAGACCGGTGAGAAACGCCGGGTTATATTCAGGCTCTATAATTTCCGGCTCGGAACTGCCGGCTGAGTTTTCGCTGCCCTTCGCACAAGCCGTGAAAAGAGACAGACACAATGCAAGGCACAAAAGCACCTTTATAGATTTTTTCATTTTTGCATAACCTCTTTTGCATAGTCTAACGCTTATTTTACCATAAAGGGCGAAATATTACAATAAACGGCGCCGTTTTAACAAAATATTTAGAAATGAAAACCGCCCTTGCGGGCGGATCTTGTTATCTTGTCAGCCATTCGAGAGTGAGCTTTTTACATTCGGCAAAGCTTTCTTCCGTGTTAAAACCGTGGTCTCCGTGTATTTCCTTGAGAGTACAGTCCTTATAAAGAACAGCCGCTTTTTCGGAATAGTCGACAGTTACCACATAGTCCTCAATGCCGTGAACGATAAGCACCGGTTTTGAAAAGTGTTTACAATATTCAAAAGCGTCCATATTTATCACATCTTCTGCAAATTTTCTACCCAGTCTCATTCTCGGCGTCTCAATAATGTCCGGAATGTTTTCCGGGTCAAAATGCGTGGTCTGAACATGGCCTTCTCTTGTGTGGTCAGGTATGCAGAAAGCCGGGAAGAAGAGTACCAATTCTTTTACTTCACTTTCGACCTCCGGCGCCAGCAGAGCAGTTACAAAACCGCCCATCGAACAGCCGGCGAGGGTTATGTTGTCGGCGTCGACAAAATCGAGAGTTTTTACATAGTCCAGAATTACTCTCAAATCCTCTTTTTCCGTAAGAGCCGAAACAAGAGTGGAATCTCCCGAACTTTCGCCCGTGCCGGTTTTTGTAAAGTCAAAAATCACCGTGGCATATCCCGCCCGGGCAAATATTTGGGCGTATGGGTGCGTTCTGTTCGAGTTGCTTGAAAAGCCGTGGGACACGATGACCGTCGGAAATTTACCGTCGCCCGCCGGTTTTGTGATATAGCCAACCATATCGTTTTCACCGGATTTAATAACAAATCTTTCACCTTTATCCATTTAATATGCTCCTTTTATATTTAATGGAATAATTATAACACGAATTTTTTTACAATGTAACCCGATATAAGAAAGTCTTTTTACAAACACAAAATAAAAAGGCGGGCCGCCCCGCCTTTGCTGTATTCGCGCCGCACGCGCATATACTTCGTCTTTTGTACTTTAATTTTTCTCCGTGTAAAGTTTGCCCGACTTCACACATTTTCTCAATATAGTACAAAATGTGAAACTTGTCAATAAAAAATATGGAATATATAAATTTTGGTAGACAAAAATACAATAGTCTGTTATAATTGATTGGCTCAAAAAAGCCCTTGGCGCAAAACAGAGAGTTTTCGTCAAACGGCAGCGGCAATATAACATTTTCCCTGCTGCCGTACAGCAGGTTTTTATATTTTCAGAGGTAAAGTTATGAATTATGATGTAATTATTATCGGTGCAGGTCCGGGCGGTATTTTTTCCGCTTACGAATTTGCGAAAAAAAGTGAATTGAAAGTGGCTGTTTTCGAGGCAGGCAACCCTCTCTCAAAGAGAAAATGCCCGATAGACGGCGACAAAATCAAAACTTGTATCAACTGTAAAACTTGTTCAATTATGAACGGTTTCGGCGGTGCGGGTGCATTTTCCGACGGAAAATACAACATAACAAACGATTTCGGCGGCACACTTTGGGAGCACATCGGCAAGCAAAAAGCCATTGAGCTTATGCAGTATGTCGACAAAATCAACCTTGCATACGGCGGCGAGGGCACGGCTCTCTATTCGACTGCAGGCAGCGATTTCAAGAAAAAATGTATGCAGAATCAGCTCAAACTCCTTGACGCCTCGGTGAGACACTTGGGTACGGACATCAACTATGTCGTGCTGGAAAATCTTTACAAGGATTTGAAGGACAGAGTGGATTTCTATTTCAACTGCCCGGCAGACTCCATTGAAAAGACAGAGGACGGCTACAAGGTTATCACGGATAAAGGGGAATACACCTGTAAAGAGTGTATTGTCTCCGTCGGCAGAAGCGGCTCAAAGTGGATGGAAAAAACCTGTAAGGCTCTCGGCTTAACGACACATTCCAACAGGGTGGACATCGGTGTCAGAGTCGAATTGCCGGCTCGGATTTTTGAGCACATCACCGATGAATTGTACGAGGGCAAAATCGTATATAGAACACACAAATTTGAAGACCCGGTCAGAACCTTCTGTATGAATCCGCACGGCATCGTCGTAAACGAAAACACAAACGGAATTATCACCGTCAACGGTCATTCTTTTGAGGGCGACGACAAAAAGACCGACAATACAAACTTTGCTCTGCTTGTGTCAAAGCACTTCACCGAGCCGTTTAACAATTCCAACGAATACGGCGAAAGCATAGCCAGACTTTCCAATATGCTGGGCGGCGGCGTAATAGTTCAGCGCTTCGGCGACTTGGAAAGAGGCAGACGCTCAACAAAGCGGAGAATAGAGGACAGCACCGTCAGACCTACACTCAACGCAACACCGGGCGATTTGTCGCTTGTATTGCCAAAAAGAATACTTGACGGTATAATAGAGATGATATACGCTTTGGACAAAATTGCTCCGGGCACGGCGAACGACGACACTCTCTTGTACGGCGTAGAGGTCAAGTTCTACAATATGGAAGTTGAAATTGACGAAAATCTTGAATCTCAGATGCCGGGCTTGTACATTATCGGCGACGGCTCGGGCGTAACACATTCGCTGTCACACGCTTCCGCCTCCGGCGTATATGTCGCACAGAAAATCATTAACGAGGTCTGATAATTGGAATACGGTCTTATAAATATTATAAATTTCTTTATAGTATTTTTCTTGCTTGCCCCGAATATTATATTTATGAAGGCAATACGCTTCAAAGAGGAAAAATGCAAAAGCAAAATAATACTCTTGACAGAACAAATAACAAGATACGCCTGTATGATACTTATGGTTATACCGTTTGTCACAAAGCAATTTGCCTTTGTGTCGGTAAATATGTTTATCGTATTCATTTTCGGCGTGCCTGCCTGTCTTATTCTGTACTACATATTCTGGATTTTATATGTAAAGGATATGACATATTTCAAGGCGACGGTTTTGGCTGTATTGCCTACGGCGATATTTTTGGTGACAGGTATTTCTCTTATGCATATTCCGCTTATTGTATGCGCCCTTATTTTCGGCGCGTCCCACATATATGTCACCCGGGTCAACCACAGATGACCGTTTTATATAAAATATTCTGTCTGCGATTTTTTCGCAGACAGTTTTTTTATTGCGATATAAATTTTACTTTACATAAAGTATGGGTTGTGCTATAACAGTTTTAGATAAAGAAAGAGGGTAATAAATATGTGGCTTTTTATGGCTGTGCTGTCGCGGATATTTGCCGGTTTGACATCCGTATTGGCTAAACTCGGCATCAAGAAAACAGACTCTGATGTGGCGACGGCGGTTAGAACAATAGTAGTTTTGATTTTTTCTTGGATAATGGTGTTTGTCAAAGGCTCATTCGGCACGATAGGCGACATATCCGCAAAATCACTTTTGTTTTTGGTGCTGTCGGGCTTGGCGACCGGCGCGTCCTGGATATGCTATTTCAAGGCTTTGAGCGTGGGCAACATAAACAAGGTTGTTCCGGTTGACAAATCAAGCACGATTATCAGCGTGCTGCTGGCTATCGTCCTATTCGGCGAGACAAACAATCTCGGGGTAAAGCTTTTCGGCACTCTGCTTTTGGCGATTGGCATATTCCTGATGATTGAAAAGAAGCGGACGGACAACAAGCGGGAAAAAAGCACTTGGCTGCCTTATGCGGTCGGCTCGGCGGTTTTCGCTTCACTTACATCCGTGCTCGCAAAAATAGGCATAAGCGGCGTCGAGTCGAATCTCGGTACGGCGATAAGAACGATAGTTGTCTTAATTATGGCGTGGGTAATAGTCGCAATAAAAGGCAAAACAGGCCTTGTTAAAGAGATTGACTCAAAAGAATTAAAATTTATCTGCCTGTCGGGCATTGCCACGGGCGCGTCCTGGCTGTGCTATTACTATGCGGTACAAAACGGAATTTTGAGCGTCGTAGTGCCGATTGACAAGTTGTCTATACTTGTAACAATAGCATTTTCATATATTTTCTTCGGCGAAAAACTGTCGAAAAAATCTGCCTGCGGCCTTGCTCTGATGGTTGTCGGCACATTGGCAATGGCGTTGTACAGATAAAATTGCTTTAATTGATTTTCTTATTGCATAAATAAAATTTATTCCGAAATAATTACGGTATAACAGAATATCAATAAAAAATCGCACTTTTGACAAGTGCGATTTTATTTTACAGTGTTTCGTTTTTCATTTCTCTTTCCATAAGAGCGGCGGTGACTTGCCTTGGGTCAAGCCCCTCGTTCACCAGCCGATAAGCCGCCGACACGATAGGCATTTCCACATTGTACTTTTCCGACAGCTTTTTTGCCGCCGGTATAGCGTTTATGCCCTCGACCACCATTCCTATCTGTTTTACTGCTTCGTCAATAGAGAGCCCCTGACCTATCAAATAGCCGCATCTGTTGTTTCTTGAATGTTTGGATGTACAGGTTACAACCAAATCACCGATGCCGGCAAGCCCCTGAAAAGTCTTTATATCACAGCCCATCGCCATACCCAGACGGGTAATTTCCGCCAAACCCCTTGTGATAAGGGCGGCTTTTGTGTTGTCGCCGTAGCCTATGCCGTCACACATACCTGCCGCCAGGGCAATTATGTTTTTCATAGCGCCGCACAGCTCCACGCCCTGCATATCCGTGTTTGTATACACGCGGAAAACAGGTGTCATAAATGTTTCCTGCACAATCTTTGCCGCCTCTTCGTCATGGGAAGCCGATACAATGGTAGACGGCAAATCTATCGATACCTCTTCTGCGTGAGTAGGGCCGGAAAGAGCCACCATCCTGACCGGGACAATCATTTCCGACTCTATTACCTGTGACATACTCATTAGGCTGTCTGCCTCAATACCCTTAGCCACATCGACTATTATGCAGTTTTCCGGTATGAAAGCCGCCGTCTTTTTCGCTGTCTCTCTGACATAAACCGACGGCACTGCAAACACAATCATATCCTTTCCGAC
>JAQXIW010000071.1 GCA_029007985.1 Oscillospiraceae bacterium
ATTTCCTGTGTGGAATTGGCAAAAAAGGTCGAAAGCGTCGGTGTGAATTTTATAACTCTGCACGCGAGGACAAGGGCGGAGATGTACAATCCGGGCATTGATACGGATATTATCAAAACCGTCAAGGATTCGGTTTCAATCCCCGTCATCGGCAACGGCGATGTGAAAACCGCAGACGATGTCAAGAAAATGATGAACCTCACCGGATGTGACGCCGTTATGATAGGCAGAGAGGCGCTCTCTCGCCCGTGGATATTCACACAGGCAAAGCGGTTATGCGAAGGCAGAAAGAATCCGGGCGATTTATCAATAGAACAGAGAATGAATCTGATGCTGTATCACATCAGAAAGCTGTGCGAAGTAAACGGCGAGTATGCCGGTATGAAAAAAAGCCGCAGCCAAGTTGCGCTGTACTTAAAGGGCGTGCGAGGGGCGGCACATTTGAGAGGGCTGTCCAATAAGCTGTCCGTCTATTCGGACGCCGAGAAGTTAGTAAACGAAGTATTAAAGGAGAACGGAAATGTATAATTTCAACGCCTTGCTTGAAAGAATGAAATATATCCCGAGATGGAGCCTGATGAGACAAAACTCACCGGAGGACGTGTCGCAGCACACCACCTCAATGATGCTTATTGCCCACACTTTGTGCGAATTGGCAAACAACCGTTTTTCTCACCCGGTGAGAAGCGAAAAAGTCGTGCTGTGCGGTCTTTACCACGATGTGTCGGAAATATTGACCGGCGATATGCCGACACCGGTAAAATACAACAACGACAAGCTGAAAAGCGCGTACAAGGAAATCGAAACTCACGCAAACGAGAGACTTTTGGAGACCGCCCGGCCGGAAATTAAAGAGTCCATACGCCCGTATATGATGCAGACGGATCTGACGGACTATGAGAGAAAGCTGCTAAAAGCGGCTGACAAAATATCCCGGCTTATAAAGTGCATTGAAGAAATGCGCAGCGGAAACAAAGAATTTTCAGGGGCGTACATATCCACTCTGTCGGCAATAAAAGAGATGAAGCTTGCGGAAGCGGACTGGTTTTTAGACAATATGGTGGAGAGTTTTTCTCTCTGTCTCGATGAATTGGCAAAAATTTAGGTGGTAAAGAATTGAAAGATTTATTAAAGCAAAACAACTATCTCAAAGCCTTTGTTATAGGTTTGTTGACCGCATTTTGCATTTTTTTGCCTTATCTTGTAATTGACGGCGGTTTTTTCACCTATGCCGGCGACTATAACAGCCAGCAGATACCGTTTTACATGTATATGGTCAGAATGGTACAGAGCGGCAGTCTAAACTGGGGTTGGGCGATAGATTTGGGCTCGTCGGTGGTGACAAGCTACTCTTTCTATCTTTTGGGCTCGCCTTTCTTTTGGCTGTCCTGTCTGTTTCCGTACAAAGCTATTCCGTATATACTGCCGTATCTTTTAATGCTCAAATTCGCCGTCGGCACACTGGGCTCTTTCGGCTATTTGAAAAGATATGCAAAAAGCGACAATTACGCCCTGGTAGGCGCGCTGATGTACACATTCAGCGGCTTTTCGATTTACAATATATTTTTTAACCACTTTATAGAGTCGGTGGTGTTTTTCCCGTATTTGCTGTGGGCTCTGGACGAGTATGTCTACAACAAAAAGAAAGGTCTTTTCCCTGTCGCCGTCGCGGTAAATTTATTGAACAACTACTTTTTCTTTATAGGTCAGGTAGTATTCCTGTTTATATACTTTGCCGTCAAAACCTATTGCAAAGAGTACAGAGTGACGGCAAGAGAATTTATAAATCTTGCGTTCGAATCGGTGCTGGGCTGCCTTATGGGGATAGTCCTTTTCATACCGAGCGTAATATCTCTTATGCAAAACCCGAGGGCGACCAGGACGCT
This sequence comes from Oscillospiraceae bacterium, assembly GCA_029007985.1. Lineage (GTDB taxonomy): Bacteria > Bacillota > Clostridia > Oscillospirales > Ruminococcaceae > RGIG3102. The sequence continues at coordinate 1,887 of JAQXIW010000071.1, forward strand.
GTCCGGTTTCGGAATTTGGCTTTACGGCAATGTTCAGCAGTACTTTGAAATATTTACATCGGCTCTGTTGCCCCCGGACCCTCCTTATATACCGTCTCTCTTTACTCAGGGAGCAATAAAATGGACATCAATGTCTCGGTTTTTGGCGTTCGGCGGCCTGTTCGGTCTGTTTGTATTCGCAAAATATGAAAAAAGATCGGCTTTTTTCAAAACATTTGCCGTGTGCGTTGTATGTGCTTTCACACCTGTGCTGAACAGCATGTTCTATGCGTTTAATTCGTCCTATTATGCAAGATGGTTTTATATGCCTTTGCTCATGCTGGCGGCGATGAATATGCAGAGTTTTTCCATGCAAAAAGACAAGATTTTCCACGGCTTAAAAGTCACTGCCGCCCTCACCGCCGTCCTGCTTTTGTTCGGTCTTACCCCGATAAAAAAAGACGACGGCTCGCTGTTTATCGGCTTGGCGTCGGAGGTGGCAATCTACTGGATGAATATCTTGGTCGCCTTTTTGAGCCTCTATCTCGTCTGGGTGGTTGTGCACAACAAAAAGGACTCGTACGACTACACAAAGCATTTGATAAACGGCACTTTGCTTGTCATTATGCTGTTCAGCCTGCTGCACATGGGCGTAACTAAAATGCCTCAGTTTGACGCAGACAAACTCTACAAACCGCAGAATTACGATATTTTGGATAAATACAATTTTCCTTTTGACGAGGAAAAGAACTACCGCATGGATACATTCAACTGCTATGACAACCTGTCGTTGTTCACCGGTGTGCCTTGTATTCAGTTTTTCAACAGCACCGTATCCCCGTCTATTATGAAATTTTACCCGAGCGTCGGCGTAAAAAGAGATGTCTCCTCAAAGCCGGAGGCCAATTTGTACGCTCTGCGCTCGCTGCTCAGCGTAAAGTATCTCGTCACTCCGCAATGGGAGGTTGCAAACTATGAGGGCAGCGCAAAGATGTCAAACTGGACAGAGCTTAAAAACGAATACCCGTATACCGTTTTTGAAAACAGCTATTTTGTGCCTATGGGGTTTGCCTATGACAAGTATGTCACCTATGAGGCATTGGACAGAATTGTCGCCTCTACAAGGGGCAATATTCTGATGAGGGCAATTGCGCTTGACCCGGTGATCATAGAAAAATACGGTCTCGGTCTGGAGGAATTGGAGGACGAGAGCCTTGCCGACGCGTCGTTTGCCGCATTTGAAAATGATGTGGAGAACAGAAAATCCATGTCGAGCAGTTACTTTGAGATGGACAAAGACGGCTTTGAATGTAAAATCAGTCTCTACACGCCGAATTTAGTGTTTTTCTCCGTGCCGTATGACGAGGGTTTTACCGCCTATGTCAACGGCGAAGAGGCGGAAATCATTGAGGTAAACTACGGTCTGTGCGCCGTTTACGCACCGCGGGGAGAAAATGAGATAGTCTTTACCTATCGAGCAAAGGGTCTGAACATCGGTATTGCGGTCAGTTGCTGTGCCGTCGCAGTCTATGATGTATATATCTTATATAACAAAAAGAAAAGAACATAAAAATATCCGTACAGTGTGACTGTACGGATATTTCTTTTAATCTACAAAAAACGACGCAAGAATTTCGTTCACCAGCTTGCCGTCCGCCTTGCCCTTTACCAAAGGCATAAGGTTTTTCATAATTACGCCCTTTTGCTTTGCGCTCGGGCTGTCTATACCGAGCCGCGAGAGGACGCCCTTAACAGTATCTTTTATTTCGTCCTCCGACATCTGTTTAGGCATGTAGGCCGAGAGAATTTCAATTTTTTCTTTACACTCTTTTACTACTTCCTCATAGCCGGCAGGCGCTGTTTCGGCGGTTTCCTTTAAAGCCTTGATTTCTTTTGCTACTACGGCAAATGCGACATCGTCCGGCAAAGAGCCCCTGTCACCGGCGTCTATTGCCTTTGCTTTAAGAGCCGACAAAAGAGCCGAGAGGGCTTCCTTTTTGAATTTGTTTTTTTCTTTCATTGCGGTCATCATATCTGCGCGTACGGTATCTATCATTGACATGGAATAATACCCCCCTAACTTAATATGTTTTTATTTTACTACAATTTTATGCCGTTTTCAACAGCATTTTTACAATATTATATTTATTGACAACTCGGCTTTTTATATATATAATATTTGACAGAGACTTTATTTGCAAAAAGGTTTTTCAGAGAGCTGTGCCTCGGCTGTGAGCACGGCAAACCTGGCACAATAAGGAACGCTCGGACAAAACCGGAAAACATCATATTATAAAGTGGACGCCTTACAGCGTCAATGCGGGTGGCACCGCGGGTTTATTTTTTACAAACTCGTCCCGGGAATTTTCAGTAATTTCCGGGATTTTTATTTTTTTACGGAGGATTTTGCTATGTTAAGAACACATACTTGTAACGAAATCCGCAAGGAAAACATCGGTAATACCGTTACGCTTGCCGGCTGGGTAAACACAATCCGTGACCACGGCGGCGTTATCTTTATCGACTTGCGCGACCATTTCGGCACAACACAGGTGGTTATTCACGACGAAAAAATGCTGGAAAACGTGAACAGAGAGACCGTTATCCAGGTAAAAGGCGAAGTTGTCCTCAGAGATGAGGAGACAGTCAACACAAAGCTTGCGACAGGCGAAGTTGAAGTTATGGTGAGCGAGCTCACCGTTCTCGGCCCGTCAAAAAATATGCTGCCGTTTGACATCGAAGATTCAAAAAAGACAAGAGAAGATGTCCGTCTTAAATACAGATATCTCGACCTCAGAAACCCTGAGCTTCACTCAAACATCGTATTTCGCTCACAGGTTATCTCTTACCTGAGAAAACAGATGGAGGAGCTGGGCTTCCTCGAGCTGCAGACGCCTATTCTCACATCTTCATCGCCGGAGGGCGCCCGCGACTATCTTGTACCGTCAAGAAAGCACCCGGGTACATTCTACGCTCTGCCGCAGTCGCCTCAGCAGTTCAAACAGCTTTTGATGGTATCCGGATTTGACAAGTATTTCCAGATTGCCCCTTGTTTCAGAGACGAGGACGCACGCGGCGACAGAAGCCCGGGCGAATTCTATCAGCTCGACTTTGAAATGGCCTTTGCGGAGCAGGAGGACGTATTTGCCGTAGGCGAAACCGTACTTTACAACACATTCAAAAAATTTGCTCCGGACAAGGAAATCAGCCCGGCTCCGTTCAGAAGAATCACCTTCAACGACGCCATGCTCCACTACGGCTCTGATAAACCTGATTTGAGAAACCCTCTCATCATTGAGGATTTGACGGATTTCTTTGCGGATGTGGACTTTGCCGCATTTAAGGGTAAACCTGTAAGAGGTATCGTCGCCCCATGCGCATACAAGTCAAAGAAATTCTTTGAAGACGCCCTTAGCCACGCCACAAAGGTTTTGGGCATGAAAGGTCTGGGTCACCTCGATTTGAAAGACGGTGGTTTCAAGGGCCCTATCGACAAATTCCTCACGGAAGAACAGCGCACAACTCTTATCAACCGCTTCGGTATGAAGGACGGCGATGTTATCTTCTTTATTTCCGACGGCAAGAGCGTTGTGGATTCACTTGCCGGCGGCGTCAGAAAATATCTCGGCGAGCAGCTTGATCTTATTGACAAGAACAAATTTGAATTCTGCTACATTGTGGATTTCCCTATGTACGAGCTCAACCCGGACACGCACAAAATCGACTTTACGCACAACCCATTCTCAATGCCTCAGGGCGGCTTGAAGGCCTTGGAGGAGATGGACCCTCTCGATATTTATGCCTATCAGTACGACATCGTATGCAACGGCGTAGAGCTTTCGTCCGGCGCGGTCAGAAACCACAACCCTGAAATTATGAGAAAAGCATTTGCCATTGCGGGCTACGGCGAAGAGGAGCTGGCTAAAAAGTTCGGCGCTCTCTACACAGCCTTCCAGTACGGCGCGCCTCCTCACGCAGGTATGGCGCCTGGTATCGACAGAATGGTTATGCTTTTGCGCGACGAAGACACAATTCGCGATGTTATCGCATTCCCGCTCAACGGTGCGGCACAGGATTTGATGATGAATGCGCCGAGCCGGGTAACAGAACAGCAGCTGGAAGACGTCCACATCAGAGTGAGAGATTTGCTGTAATCGTTTTCTGTGTTGTTTGTTTTGAAATAATAAAAATGCTTACAGTGGGCTCGGCATTGCGCCGGGCTCATTATTTTATCATAAATGTTAATTGTAATATTCCATATGTATGATTGTGACTCTAAATCAAGACACAAGAAAAACGGGCCGTAACAGCCCGTTTTTTGTATTGATGTCCCCTAAATCCCTATTTAATTATTTGTTGAGTTTTTCCAAAGCGTCAATGGCGACCTGTGCGTATGTTGCCACGCCGATTTCCAAAGCGTCTTCGTTGAACTGTACTTTTTCATTGTGCATCGGATATACTTTGTCGGAGTCCTCAACCATTGCGCCCAAAGCTATAAAAGCGGCTTTTGTCTTTCTGGTGTAGAATGCAAAATCCTCAAAGCCCATTGTCGGTTTTGACTGTATGACCTTGCCCGGATTTATCTTTTCACAGGCGGCTTTGGCTATCTCGTATGCTTCGTCGTCGTTTACCAATACCTCTGCGACCTGGTTTACAATGACCTCGGCTTCACAGCGGAATGCCGCCGCCGTATTTTGAGCTATTCTCGTCATGACCTCAGGCAGTTTATCGTGAATTTCTCTCGAATATGTTCTGTTTGTGCCCTCTATCTCACAGTAGCCCGGCAAAATATTGAATCTTGAGCCGGAATGAATTTGACCTACGGTGATAACGAGTGGCTCGGACGGGTCGAATTCTCTTGACACAAGAGTCTGTAAATTCATAACAATGGCAGAGCCGGCAACCGCCGCGTCAATGCCGCTGGCAGGGTCGGCGCCGTGGGCTGTTTTGCCCTTTACTTTAATCCAGAATCTGTCCGCCGCCGCATGTGACGGGCCCGCCGTAACGGCCATTGTACCCATAGGGGTCATAGAGCTGGAATGAATACCGAATGCAAAGTCGACATCATCCATAACGCCCTGTTCCATAAGACAGAGAGCGCCCTCGCCTGCCTCTTCACCCGGCTGGAATACAAATCTGACCGTGCCCCGAAATTCATCTTTCATTTCATTCAGCACCTTTACAGCACCCAAGAGCATTGAAGTGTGGGTATCGTGGCCGCAGGCGTGCATAAGACCGTTGTCGGAGGCAAAATCCAAATCTGTCTTTTCTGCTATTTCAAGGGCGTCCATATCGCCTCTTATGGCTACTCTTTTATCGCTTTCTGCTTTTGTGCCCTTTATCTCTGCCATAACGCCGGTAGGCTCAAACCTTTTATACCAAACACCGAGCTTATCGAGCTCTTCACATACTCGATTTGTGGTGTTAAATTCTTTCATCGACGGCTCCGGATTCCTGTGAAGCTCTCTTCTGAATTCGATTGTCTGCCGCGCATATTTTTTTGCAAGTTCTTTTGTTTTCATAATATAACTCCCGTATTGCTTTGTTGTAAACGATTATACTCTCTTTGCGCCGAATAATCAATGCGAAATACATACAATTATACATACAATAAATAACTTGGCTTTGTAGACATATACAATAAATCCATACAATTATCCATACAACAATGCATATTAAATTGATATTTTTGCAAAAAAAGAGCCCTGTTTTACACAGGGCGTATTTTGGTATCAGTCAAACCATTTTGCAGCTTTTGCGATGGCAAGCATTTCGTCAACATTAGGAATGTCAACAATGTTCTTTGCGTAGTGTGCAACCTTTGCCGTCATATCGCCGTCAACAAAGAAGAATGCCGGCAGCTGCTGTTCGTTGCCTTCATAAATGCCGTGTGAGAAACCGGCCTGCCGCGCAAGCGCGCCTTTTGCCTGAAGGCCCGCCATATCTCCGCCGATGAGAGCCTCCATGGATTCGGCAGGCTTAATGTCGAGCGTTTCGTAAATTTCCTGTTTTGAGTCGCAGATGATTGGGAAATGAAGTGTTGCGTTTGTCCGCTTCAAATCGTTGTTTACATTTTCAGGCGTGGACTGCATTACGACGCAGACATTGACGCCTGCATCGACGAATTTTTGATAGTTTGTTTCAATCCGGTGTACATCATAGCGACATACCGTGCAGCCGATGTAGCGAATTACCAAAATTGCAGTCGGTTTGCCGTCTACGATTTCAGACATTTTTACGCCTGTCTTTTCGTGTGTATCTACGGTGAAGTCAGGGAATTTCTCGCCCTTTAAAAGTTTTGCCATTTTTGTGTCCTCCGATATTAAAGTGTATCGATTATTGCCAACGTTTCGTCAACCGTCGGCATATCAATGCTGTTTTTTGCGTAATGGGAGTAAAGAACCTTTGCGTCTTTATCTACAATGAACATTGCCGGCAGCTGCTGTTCGTTACCCTCGTAATCGCCGTGTACAAAGCCGGACGACTTTACCTTTTCCATCTTTGCGGCAAGCTTTGCCTTGTCCTCGTCTGATGTCGGCTGTCTTTCCTCTCTTGTCCGAGTGGCGTGAATGTCAAGAGTTTTGTAAATCTCCTGATTATAGTCGCATATAATGTGGTAAGGCATATCGTAGCCCTCTAAGTCTCTGCGGACTTTTGCCGGGTCGGACTGCATTACAACATATACCTGTGCGCCCCTGTCGACAAACTTTTTATAATTGAGCATTATCTGGTGTACATCCCATCTGCAGGTTGTGCATCCGATGTAGCGCAGCACCCAAAAAACAGTCTTCTCGGCGTCCTTTACCACATTATCCGTTGAAAGTCCCTGTGCGCTCTCTGTCTCAAACACAAAGTTCGGGAACTTGTCGCCCTTTGACAAAATCATAGTGTTTATCTCCTTATAATTTATTTATCATTTCATCTACGGTAGGCATATCGCTGATATTTTTTGCGTAGTGCACATAGGAAATTGTGCCGTCTGCCTCCACAAGAGCAATTGCAGGCAGCTGTTCTTCGTCGCCTTCGAATTTGCCGTGTTCAAATCCGAGTTTTTTCGCCTCATTCATTTTTGATACAAGTTTGAAAACGCCGCTGCCCGCAAGCCGAAGTTTGCTCTTTGCCGGCTCAATTTCAAAGTCCTTGTATATTTTCTGTGTAGGGTCACAGGCAATTTCAAACGGGAATGTGCCTTTCTCGGCCTCTTCGGCAACTACCGCCGGGTCGGACTGCAAAACAACCATAAGGTTTGTCTTTCTTTCCTCAAAATCGGAAAAACGGTTTTTGAAATTGTGCATATCCACACGGCATACGGTACAGCCGTAGTATCTGAGAAATACCACATAAGTTCTCTTTCCGTTTGCAAACTCCTCAAAGGATTGCTCGCCCTCTCTGTAAGGCGAAAGATAGGTAAAATTCGGCATTTTTGCGCCCTGTGTAAGTTTCATTTTGAACACCTCGCTTTTTTCTTATTTAATGCTATTTTATATTATACTCTATATTGTGTGTTAATAATGTGACTTTGTCACATTTTCTGCGATAAAATGAAAAAACGGAGCAAAGCTCCGCTTTTCTAAAATACGTCTATAACAAGTTTTACAAAAATGCCCACAAGAACGATAATGAGCATTTTCTTTATTGCGGCGGCGCCGTTTTTTATGGCGTAGGACGAGCCTATATAATTGCCCAAAAGATTGCAAACAGCCGCCGGAATTGCTATTGCCCACAGGACTTTGCCGGCTATGACATAGTTAAATGCGGCGGCAAGATTTGACGAAAGATTTATAATCTTTGCGTTTCCGCCGGCTTTAATGTAGTCAAAACCGATAAATGTGGTATATGCGAATATCAAAAAGGTACCCGTGCCCGGGCCGATTAATCCGTCGTACATACCGATTACAAAACCGATGAGCCCCGCCGCAATGTAAAGCGCCGCACCGTGCAGCTTTTGCACGCCGTCGCCGGCTTTTTTGTTGAACAGAACAAATATCGCAATAAAAGGCAGAATAAAGGTAAAGCCCTTTTTCAGCACGGTCTGGTCTATGATTAAGGCTATTTTGCTGCCGGTGAAAGAGCCGGCAAAGGATAGCACCGCGGATGTGACAGCGGTTTTCCAGTCGATGTTGCCGCTTTTTATGTATTTACCCGCCGCCATGGATGTGCCGACGGTCGACATAACTTTGTTTGTGCCTAACACATTATGCATCGGTAAGCCGGCTATCATATATGCCGGTGTGGAAATCAGACCGCCGCCCCCGGCGACCGAATCAATAAAACCCGCCAAAAAAACCAGCGGACACAGTATGGCAAGCTGTATAGGATAGCTCATAGTATTTCCCCACTCTCTTTTAATACAAACAATTATAGCAAAAACGATATTTATTTACAATATATTTTTATTTTAAGTTGTTTATGTGTTATAATGTATATATAATATGTTACGGTGATTACAGTTATGAATGAAAAAATATTCAGATATATGAAAACCGCCGCCGTAATAATGTGCGGCGTGTTTCTTGCGGCTTATGAGGTTTGTTTAATTTTGTCGGGCGGCAGCTTGTCTGACGAAATTAAATTTCTGTCTGCCGTAATAATAGGTATCGTTTTGCCCGGGTTTGAACTCTATCGAGTATTCAAAAATAAATTAGGCTTTGACGACAGCATCGCTTTGCCGCTGAATTTCGGCGTGTTTTACTTTTGCCTTATAACCGCCGTCTCTTCTTATTTCGGTATAAATATTGTTCCTGTTTATTTGATTTCTGTTTTGGCGATATTATTCTTGGGCAGAAAACACAAAGAATCCGTGATAAGCAGTTTTCAAAAGTACGCAAACGGCAAAAATCAAAAGTTGTTTTTGTTTTTTGTATGGCGGTTTGCCGTGTTTGTTTACGCATTCTTGTGCGTTGCAAAACACGCCCACCCGAACAAAGTGGGTCAAATCATACTCACACAGGATTTTATGTGGACGGTGGGCAATGCGGAAAGCATAAAGAATTCTTTTCCGCCTATTGATATTCGTTTTTCGGGCGTTACAATGAAATACCACTATCTTACCGAACTGGTATGTCGGGGGCTGTCGATGTTATCCGGTGTCGGCTGCTATGATGTGGTCGGCCTTTATTCACAGCTTTTCTTTATGGGATTTTTAATTGTGTCGCTGTGGGAATTCGGCAGATATTTTTACCGAGATGTAAAAAAGCGGAATTTGTTTTTGGTATCTTTCTTTGTCCTGTCCTGCCTGTCGCTGTGGAAGGTCATTCCGACCGGGGCAAGCGTATTTTCCAACAGCCTGTTAGAAGCCTTGCTGTCAAATGTCAACAGTACGACCACCGCATTTTCTTTTCTGTCGGTTTTCCGGATGCTGATGACAGGACTTTTTAGGGATAAAAAATCCGGGGCTGTATATATCTGCGCCGTTTTTATCGCATTTATAATGCTGACATTTTCCAAATCCCCGATAGCGGCAATAGTCGTATTGGCTTTACTTTGCGCCGCCGCGGTCAATTTGATTTCAAAAGACAGAAACAAAACCGCCGTCGCCGTATCCGTGGTTTTGGCGGCTGTTTTTGCGGCGGTATATTTCGGATATTTGTCTCGGGGCGCGGCAAAATCCACAGGAATAAGTCTTACCAAAACTCTCGAGCTGGGGTATTTCAAAAACTATCTCAATCTGTTCAAAATGACAAATACGACAATATACAAGGTATCAATTCCGCTGTTTATAATTTTACAGACGGTCTGTATCGCACCTTTTCAGACGGTTGTCGTTTTGCCGAAGGCATTGTCGGACATTCCGAAAATATTTAAGCTGCCGTTTGAGACACTGTTTACTTACGCATGTATCGCCGGCGGCATATCGGCGTTTTACATAACATATCACGAGGCTTTTTCTCAGGTTTATTTTCTGTATACAGCCATATACTTTTTGAATTTGTACTCGGTGAAACTGTTCACATTTAACAGGTTGAATCTGCGCAATGCGCTGTGCTATACTCTTATGGGGATGAGTGTTTTCACCTCGGTTTGCTTTTATATCAATTTCGGCGGCAGCGGATTCAGACAGTATCTGTACCACTACGACATTATTGACAAATACCCTTACCCTTACATTGTGAAGGCGGAGGACGAAAACGCCGGTATTTATTTGAGAAGCACCATGTCCGACGGCGAGCTCTTCATCACAAACCGCACTCACACCGGCGCCGGCGAAGGCCTGTCGAATGTGTACACCTGTTTTTCCGGTAAACAATCCTATATGGAAGGCTTTAAGTACACGGTTTCGAATATGGGTGTGTCCTGGGACGATACGGTAAAGCCGAGAGTGGAATCGGTCGGCAAGATTTTCGGCACATACAATCAAACGCCTGCCGACGCAAAAGAGATATACGAGATATGTACGGCCGATAATATACGCTATGCCGTTGTCTCGACGCAGTTTGAGTTTCAAAATGAGGCGCTGTGCGAATTCGAATGCGTTTTCAACGAGGGCACGGTAGCAATCTATAAAATATACTGATTTTTTGGGGGATAAAATGGATAAATCGCTCTATATTGTAATTCCTTGTTACAACGAGGAAAAAGTTTTGCCTATAACGGCGCCGATGTTTTTGGAAAAGCTGAACAGCCTTATCGAACAGGGGCTTTGCGGCGAAAATTCAAAGGTTGTTTTCGTAAACGACGGCTCAAAAGATAAGACCTGGGATATTATTCAGGAACTGGCAAAGGAAAACCCGAAATACGCCGGCGTTACCCTTTCGCGCAACCGCGGACACCAAAATGCTCTCTTGGGCGGGCTTATGTGGGCAAAAGACAGATGTGATGTGACAATATCCATCGACTGTGACGGTCAGGACGACATAAACCGGATGGACGAGATGATGAGACACTATCACGACGGCTGTCATGTGGTATACGGCGTCAGAAGCAAAAGAGAAACCGACACATTTTTTAAGCGTGCCACCGCCGAGGGTTTTTACAAATTTATGTCTCTCATGGGTGCAGATACGGTCTTTAACCACGCCGACTACCGATTGATGAGCAAAGAGGCTTTGGAGGGACTGTCTCAGTTTAAGGAAGTAAATCTGTTTTTAAGGGGTCTTGTGCCAATGGTCGGCTATAAATCAACCTCCGTCTACTACGAAAGATTTGAAAGAATAGCCGGTGAAAGCCACTATCCGTTCTCAAAAATGCTCAATTTGGCTTTGAACGGCATTACTTCACTGTCCGTAAAGCCTTTGAGATACATCACCGGCCTGGGTTTTGCAATGAGCGCATTCAGCCTTTTGGCAATAGTGTGGGCTGTTGTTTCACACTTTGTCGGCGCCACCGTCAGCGGCTGGGCGTCTCTGATATGCGTTATGTGCTTTTTGGGCGGAATACAGCTTTTCTGTCTGGGAATAATCGGCGAATACATCGGCAAAATTTATTCCGAAACAAAACGGCGCCCAAGATACATTATCGAAAAAACAACCGAAGACAAATGACAAAAGCCGCCCTTTCGGCGGCTTTTTCAATGTAAAAACAGCACTCGGAGGAGTGCTGTTTTTAATGAGAGAGGAGAATTATAGAAATGCGACATTTACAATGCCGTTTATTATTTACGGCTTTATTATAGCATTTTGCACAATGAAAATCAATACTTAATATATAGATTTGTATTATTGCATAATAAAATACGGTTTGTTTAGCAATAATTACAACATTATTTATATACCGTATTGCTTTATTCAACAACTGTATACAATACCTAACCGAATAATTATTTTAGTATCCGGCAAATTCTTCGCGTGAGAAAAATCCCCGAGCTGCACGGCCCGGGGTAAATATCAGATATAAAGAATGTTCGGTTTTTCTTCCGCGCATGCTTTCTTTATCGCGGCAGATATTGCCGCAACCATCACGCCGTTGACTTTTCTCGCTTTTGCCGGACACTGAGCAACGCATCTCATACAGGAAATACATTTGTTTTTGTCGGTTTCTTTGAGATCTGTAACGGAGATTGCACCTGCCGGGCAATTTTTTGCGCACAGTCCGCAGGAAATACACGAATCGTCCGCCTTTGGTACAAGCATTGTCTTTGACTGTTTATACGGCCTTTCACCCGGTATTGCCGGTTTGTCGGTATTGTCGCCCAAAGCCTTTTCAAGTATACGGTCGCCGTATTCCGAAAGCTCTTTGCAGTCTTTTTCATTAGGTCTGCCCGCGCCGTATTCACGGACAATGGAATGTTCGGCAGACGCAGATACAGCTGCTATAATTTTGAAACCGGCTTTTTCTGCGTAATCCTCTGTCTGAACAAGGGCGTTGTCAAATGCACGGTTGCCGAAAACCGCAACGATAACGCATTTTGCCCCGTTGCCTTTTATTTCCGACAGTCTGTCCAAAGCCAGCTGTGGTACTACCCCGCCGAATACCGGTACGGCAATCCGCACAAGACAGTCGCTGTCAAAAGAAATCCGTGAATAGTCTTTTCCGTAAACCGACAAATCAATCATCTCTAAATTCTGCCAGTTCCGAGTAATCGCTTTTGACACTTTTTCCGTGCCGCCCGTCGGGCTGAATATAATTTGATAACACTTCATTTCGCTTTCTCCTTTGTTGTAAAAAATAAAACTACATCTGTATTTGTATTATAGCAATTCGTATGTATAATGTCAATATTTACACTTATTTATTTGTGTAGTAAAATATATAAAAAAGGGGGCTGAATTATGCATATCAGTAACAAGTGTTCAATAGCCGTCCATTGCCTGATATTTATAAACGAATTCGGCAGCGAGAGAAAGGTCACAAGTGAACTGCTGTCGATGTCGACGGGGTGCAACCCGGTAACCATAAGAAACATCATCAGCGCATTAAAAAAAGACGGTATTATCGATGTTAAATCCGGCACGGGCGGTGCGGCTCTTTCGGCGTCACTCGAAGAAATTGACCTGTACAGAATATGCATGGCGGTAGACCCAAAGGCAATCGACAATATGATGGGCGTTCATTCGAACCCGTCCGCATTTTGTCCTATCGGCAGAAAAATCAAGCCTGTTTTGAGCCGGACATACAGCAAGATACAAGGAGACTTAATCGAGAGCATGAAAAAAATCAACATGGAACAGATACTCCGGGAATACCGTTCACAGAAAGACAGGCAGTGACGCAGTAATAGAATCGAAAATTCTCTCCCATAAGCTTATAACAAATCATTATACGAAGTCCAATGAAAACAGCGTTATTCAAAAGCTTACATCAAAAAACGATACTTTATCCCGTGCATTTGTGGACAAGGTCATTGCCGAAACGGCAGTAATATTAAAATCACCGGCCGACAATAACAAATAATACAACTTTAATAATATAAACAGCATTTTAATTCGGAGGTATCTATGGCGTTTGATTTTAAGAAAGAGTACAGAGAGTTTTATATGCCGAAAAACAAGCCTGAGATCGTGACCGTGCCAAAGGCCAACTACATTGCGGTGCGCGGAAAAAGCAACCCGAACGACGAAGGCGGCGAATATAAACAGGCAATCGGCATTTTGTATGCCGTGGCGTACACTTTGAAGATGAGCTACAAGACCGACTATAAAATCGAGGGATTTTTTGAATATGTCGTGCCGCCGCTGGAAGGCTTTTGGTGGCAGGAAAATATTGAAGGCATAGACTACACGGACAAAGCTTCATTCAATTGGATTTCTGTTATTCGCCTGCCGGATTTTGTCACTCAGAAAGACTTTGAATGGGCAGTTGAAACTGCGTCAAAAAAGAAAAAGCTGGATTGCTCATCGGCGGAATTCCTCACCGTTGACGAGGGGCTGTGTGTTCAAATAATGCATTTCGGTCCGTTTGACGACGAGCCCGCAACAGTCGCTGTGATGGACAGGTTTTTGGCAGAAAACGGATATGAGAATGATTTGAGTGCAGAAAGACTGCACCACGAAATCTATATGTCTGACGCCCGAAAAGTGCCACCTGAAAAATGGAAAACCGTTATAAGACACCCAATAAAAAAGCTTTGAACAGACTGCGGCCTGTAAGGCTTTTACAAAACCGTTTTTATTGACTGTCCTATTCGGTGAGTATGTCGCCCTTTTTCTGCCGGCGTCGAACACTATCATATTTATGATGTATAATTGAAAGCAGAAAAAACAGATAAATATTGCGGAGGTACATTTTATGAAGATTAAAAGCCCTATGTTGGTGATTACGGATATTGATAAATCGGTAGAGTTTTATAAAAAAGTCTTGGGGCTCCGAGTTGTGACGGATTTCGGGGCAAATAAGACTTTGACAGGCGGTTTGGCCCTGCAAACGCTTGAAACATGGAAAGAGTTTATCGGCACCGACTGCGTTTCATTCGGCGGCAACAGCTCCGAAATATATTTTGAAGAGGATGACTTTGACAAATTTGCGGACAAGCTGAAAGAATTGGATATTGAATACGTCCACCCTGTCAAAGAACATTCCTGGGGTCAGCGCGTTGTGAGAATTTACGACCCTGACAGACATATTATCGAAATCGGCGAGAATATTAAATCGGTTTGCAAACGCTTTTTAGACAGCGGTATGACTCCGGAACAGGTCGCCGAGAGAATGGATGTGCCTGTGAAATTTGTAAATGCGTGTATGAGTTAAATCGTGATTCGGAAGGAGGTGTCCCTTATGCAATATGGAACAATAGTGTCTGTTATCTTTGCAGTTGGAGTCGGTATATATGCCGGCCTAAATAATAAAAAGAAGAAATAAAGTTCCGGGTTGACTAACTATATCTCTATAAGCAAAAAAGACCGCTTACATCGTGCACAAGTCCGTAAAAAACGGACATAGAAAATAAGAACCCTCCTGGTGTAGAATATAAACTACATCAGGAGGATTTTTTATGGCAAGAAGTTACAAAAACATAAGCAAGTATGAAAAAGAAATAATCGAATTAAAA
>JAQXIW010000072.1 GCA_029007985.1 Oscillospiraceae bacterium
ACCCGGTGTGAATTTGATTTCGCCTACCGGTACTTCTTCGCCCTTTGCCATAGCGATTGCCTTTGCGGCAGCTTCTTTATAGCCGTTTGAAGTAAGTGTAGCGCCGGAAACGCCGTCAAATTCAGCCGACTGTGCTTTGAGTAAAGCAGCGTCGAGGTCTGCGAGTGCCACACCGCCGATTGAAGCGGTTTCATTTTCGCCTGTGGATTCTACCGCGGTAATCTTTTTAGCGTCTGTTGTAATTGTAACAGAAACTTTACCGCCAAAGCCCTGAGCCTCGCCTGTGTATGTACCGGCTGTGTAGAGCTTTTCGGAAGAACAACCCGCAAGCATTGAAACAGCCAAAGCGGCAGCAACTACGCCCGAAATGATTTTCTTCATTTTCATTTTCTCCTTATAATAATAGATATAAACAGTGAACATTTCACTTTACATAATTATAAACTAAGCTTATAATAAAATAAAGTCACAAAAAGTGCATTGTGATAAGCAATACTTATTATTGGGAGTAGCAAAATTGCAAATACAACAGATAGAGGCCTTTGTAAATATTTATGTGACCCGCAGTTTTGCAAGAACGGCGGAAAGAATGTATCTCTCTCAGTCGCGGATAAGCCAACAGCTGAAAAGCATGGAGTCCGAGCTGGGTATAAAGCTGTTTGAGAGGACAAACCACAAGGTTATACCGACGGAGCGGGGCTCGGTGTTTTATTCATATGCTCAGAACATTCTCAATGTGTATAAAGAGGGCACGGAGCGGCTGAATGATCTAAAAAACGATTTTTACATTCACACCCAATCGGCGAACCATTTGAGCCCTATAAACAAGGCTTTGCTGATTTTGTCTTTTAACCACCCGAACGCGTCATATAAAATACTGAAACCGGTGTATCTCGACGGGACGGTACCCTATGAAATAATGTCGCCGAGACATCTTCATCTTGTCAGAGAAAATCGGGTGACGGACGACAGAATAAACTTTTTTGACTTGGGTGAGCCTTATTACTCGGTAATTGTAAAAAACGGCAACCCTCTCTCTGAAAAAGAGATAATTACATTGGATGATGTGCGACACAAAAAAGTGTTGATGCTCATAAATACCGGTGAGCAAAACAAATATAGCGGCCCGTATTTGGGCGAACTCAGAAAATATTTTGAAGAAAACGATACTGACTCAAAAGCCGTGGCTTCCGCCTCGGATATGATGGCGGAATTGATATCTTCGGATTATGATACGGTTGCAATCGTGTCCAACAGCATAGCTATCACAAATGATATTCCGGTCAAAGCAATCCGACTGTATGTCCCGGGAGAACGGCATATAGGCTTTGCTTACATCGGAACGGCGACGGAATATATGACAGAATTTATGGAACTGGCTAAAAAGGGGCTGCAAGCGCAGGAAAACCAAAACTACCTTTGAAGGCAAAAAACGAAAAAGCCCCGACAAACAGGGGCTTTTTCTCCGTCTGCCGGGGAAATTTTCAGTTTGGTTAAAACGGGAGAATTTGCATAACATTGTTTTATATAAATTGTGCGTCATCGAAAAACAAAAAAGACAGTCTTGCGACTGTCTGTGGTGCACCATCAGGGACTCGAACCCGGGACCCACTGATTAAGAGTCAGTTGCTCTACCAACTGAGCTAATGGTGCATATCGGTTAATGCTCAATTATTATAGCACAAATTTTCAAAAATGCAAGCACTTTTTTGAAAAATATCAGAAATTTTCCAAAATATACCTTAAAATATCAAGGCAGGCCCTGTCGAGCCTGCCATTGTTATTATTTGTTTTCTTCCCAAATCGGGTGTTTGAGCACCCATCTGCCTGTTTCGTCTTTTTCAAATATGTCTCTGTTGTAGAATTTGTCGATGATTGCCCAGAATTCACTTTCGGTGTAACCGCAGAAATCACAGAAATCGCGTACGCAGAGCACATCGAGGTCGTGATCGTGCGCCTTGATAATCGGGATAGCCTCTTCTCTTGTCATCATGCCGTATCTGATGTAGCGGGCTGTGTAGTCCGTGGCGGCGGCGTGACCGAATTTAGGATATTTGAGCCATGAGTGAACAAGATACGCTCTTGAATCAATCTGGTCGAAGTTTTCGGCGTGGTGTGTTCTGTCCCATTCGTGCGTCAGATCGTGGAAGCCTCTCGACTTGGCGAGCTGATAGTTTTTGTATGAGTTCCAAGGCAGGAAGTAAGAGAGGTAAATCGGGTCGAGCTTTGCCAAATCTTCGCCCTCAGGGGCTTTTGTGAGGGCGAGCGCAGCCGGGTCTATGCCCAGAGCAAGCAACTCTGCCTCGTCCATACCGGAGGCAACGCCGTTTTCAACCTGACCTTTTGCAGAGTATGTTTCACCGTCGGAATTTCCGCCGTATTCGTAGGATACGTTCTCGCCGTAAACAAGCAGCATCGTGTTGAATTTGAGAGCCATGTGCAGCGGGAATGTATAAATATGGCGGTCGACATACCATGTCGGCTTGCCGTAGTTTTCAAACATATATTTCATCAGGATTTTCTGCGTCTTTATATCTGGCTTGCAGCTGATAATCGGACAGCCGAATTCCTCGCTGATGTTTTTGAGATTGTGCTTGCCGGCCTCTGTCATCGGGAAGTTGTCCTCCACGCTGAACAGAATCGGGTTCATATGCATAACCTCTTTCATAATATAAACCTGGAAGTGACTGTCTTTACCGCCCGAAACCGCAATGGCGCAGTCGTACTGTCCCGGGCCGTTGCAGCCTCTGTACTTGTCGCAGAGTTCTTCAAACTCTTTCCATCTTGCGTCCCAATCCACATTTTTGCGGTTTTCGTAGTGTCTGCATGCAGAACATACGCCTTCCTCATCAAATGTGATGCCCGGTCTTGTGTCCGGCATTGTGCATTTCTTACAGTATTTCATATAATTCACTCCTTTTTATACCGAATATAAATATGAGTGAATTATACTATCACCGCAAAGAAATTTCAATACCGTGTACAAAAGATTTACAATATGCTAAAATGTTGTTAAAACTTCGTACACAAATGTTGTATCAGTTATCCAAACGCAAATCTTTATTTTTGTATATAATAATTATGAAATTTTACTGCATAAAAATTATCTTAATATTTTATATTTTTGTCAACTTACTTACATTTTTTCTGTTTTTTGCAGACAAGCGAAAAGCCGTAAAGGGCAAGTGGCGAATAAGCGAAAAAACCTTGCTTTTGCTGTGTTTTTTCGGCGGCGCTCTGGGCGGTTTTGCCGCTATGAAACTGTTTCGACACAAGACGAAAAAGCGGTATTTTTACGCCGTAATCATACTTTCATTGCTGTGTCAGTTTGCGCTGTGTTATTTTCGGGCAAAAAAATATATTGTTTGAATATTGAAAATAAATATTATATAATAACATCATAAAGTAAACGAGGTGACGAATATGTATAAAGACGGCGCAATTTTAATGGGCAAAGGCGAAAAGGAGCGGATACTTTTGCCTTCCATGGCAAACAGACACGGTCTTATTGCCGGCGCGACGGGCACGGGCAAAACAATCACGCTTAAAGTGATGGCAGAGAGCTTTGCCTCTATGGGCGTGCCTGTTTTTTTAGCCGACATCAAGGGCGATTTGGCGGGTATGCCTTTCAAGGGCAAAACCAACGACAAAATAAAAAGCCGCTTGGACGGCATGGGAATAGAAGATTTTGAATTTGACAATTTCCCTGTCAGATTTTGGGACGTATACGGCGAAAAAGGGCACCCGGTCAGAGCCACTATTTCCGATGTGGGCCCTGTGATGCTGGCGAGAATTTTGGATTTGAACGAAACCCAGTCGGGTATTCTCAACATAACTTTCAGAGTTGCCGACGAAAACGGCTGGCTGCTTTTGGATATAAAGGATTTGAGAGCGATGCTGCAATATGTGTCTAAAAACGCAAAAGAGCTGTCTCTCAAATACGGCAACATCACCGCACAATCGGTCAGCGCAATTATGAGAAGTCTCTTGTCATTGGAAGACGCCGGCGGCAATCTGTTTTTCGGCGAGCCTATGCTGGATGTCCGCGACTGGATGGTAAAAAGCTACGACGGCAAGGGCATGATAAATATTCTGCACTGCGAAAAGCTGTTTACAAAGCCTCTGCTCTACTCCACATTTTTGCTGTGGATGATGAGCGAGCTGTATGAGCTGTTGCCGGAAAAAGGCGATTGCGACAAGCCCGAAATAGTATTTTTCTTTGACGAAGCCCATCTTCTTTTTGAGGACGCACCGAAAGCACTTTTACAGAAAATCGAGCAGACGGTCAGACTTATTCGCTCAAAGGGCGTCGGAGTCTATTTCATCACACAGAGCCCGACGGACATTCCGGATTCCATATTGGCACAGCTGGGCAACCGCGTTCAGCATGCTTTGCGAGCCTACACGCCTGCCGAGCAGAAAAAAGTCAAGGTGGCGGCGGATACATTCAGGGCAAATCCGAATTTTTCAACATTTGACGCCATTACCGAATTGAACACCGGCGAGGCGCTTGTCTCTTTTCTCGATTCAAAGGGTGCGCCGGGCATAGTGGAGAGAGTCACAATTCTGCCGCCGCAGAGCCGCATGGGCGCAATAGAGGACGACGAGCGAATCGGCGTAATGCAGTCCGACGGAATGGGCACAAAATACGATGTGGCAATCGACAGAGAATCCGCCTATGAAATAATGAACAGCATCACCGAGCTGGAGACAGTACAAATCGAAAGCACGGCGGAGGCAATAAAGAAAAATCAAAACGACATCGAGCTGACATTTGAAGACGTGACCGAGCTGCAAAAGAAAATTGAGGCCGAAGAGGCAAAACGCCAAAAGCGGTATGAAAAAGAACTGGCCGCACGGCAGAAAAAGGCGCAAAAAGAGGCCGAAAAGCGCAAAAAACAGCTGGAAAAACTGTTGACAAACGCCGCCGGCGCACGGACTGTAACAATGATAAACAACACCATTAAACGCCCGGTGACAAAAAATCAAACCGCGGTTC
Source organism: Oscillospiraceae bacterium (assembly GCA_029007985.1). Classification (GTDB taxonomy): domain Bacteria; phylum Bacillota; class Clostridia; order Oscillospirales; family Ruminococcaceae; genus RGIG3102. The sequence goes on from JAQXIW010000072.1 coordinate 5,000, forward strand.
AGAAGAGTATAAACTCAGCCATCAATTCGACGATGAGAACCGTCGGCAGACAGACATCGCAAAATATTGTCAGGGGTATTTTGGGCAATTTGCTGAAATAAAAATATGCGATAGACCGCTTTGGTCTATCGCTTTTTTGTTGTCATATTTCTCTGTGGTAGAAAACCGGCCGAGTGCCGTCAAAATCCATAATTCCGTAACAGGAAAAAGGATTTGCCGCCGACGGCATAACGCTGCCCGGATTAAACAGATATTTGCCGTCTAAGTATTCGTAATACCGAATGTGCGTGTGGCCGAAAAGCGCTATGTCGACCTTTAATTCCAGACAGGCTTTGCGAATCGGCAGATAGTCCAGCTTTACATAGTATCCGTCGCCGTGGCACAGCATAACTCTGTACCCTTTTATGTCGATGATTTCGTTTGTGGGTACATTCTTGTTGACATCGCAGTTGCCGGCAACGGCGATGATGTTCAAATCCGGCCTTTGAGATTTTAATACCATTACATCATTCAAACCATCACCTAAAAAAAAGATATTTTTTATGTCCGGCTCGCTGTCCAGCACTCTATACAGATAGTTCTTATAGCCGTGTGTGTCGCTGATTACAAGATATTTCATTGCCTGTTTTCCCTTTGATTTTGAATTGCTTTATACACTTCGCTCTTTGAAAACGGCGTACCCGACCGCACGGTTTTTGCCGCCTCGGACACCGACGCACCGCCGTCGATGAGGGCAAGGGCTTTTTGCGTCAGAGAGTCCAGGGTTATTTCCTCACTCTCGGCCTTTTTACAGCCCTCTACGATGAGCACAAACTCACCTTTCGGCGTGTTTTCCGAATAGTAATCGTAGGCCTCGCCGACCGTAGTGAGTTTTATTTCTTCGTGCAGTTTTGTCAGTTCTCGGGCAACGGTGAGTTTTCGCTCTCTGCCGAAATATTCACAGAAGTCGCCGAGTGTCCTCAAAAGCTTGTGGGGAGCCTCGTAAAAAATCATTGTGCGCTTTTCATACTGTACGTCCTTGAGATGCTCTATACGCTGTTTTTTCACTACGGACAAAAAACCCTCGAAAGTAAATCTGCCCGTATCCTGACCGGACACCGACAAAGCGGTTATAACAGCCGACGGGCCCGGTATAGGCACGAGCTTAATACCCGCCCGATGAGCCTGTTTTACCAAGATTTCGCCCGGGTCGGAAATACAGGGCGTGCCGGCGTCGGAGCATACGGCACAGGATTCGCCGGCGAGCACTCTATCAATAATTAAGTCGCCTTTTGAAAAATTGTGCTCATAGTAGCTCAAAAGCGGTTTTTTAATCCCGAAGTGATTGAGCAGCTTCACGGTCACTCGCGTGTCCTCCGCCACAACAAAGTCGGATTCTTCAAATGCCCGGCGCATTCGTGGGGTCAAATCCCCCAGGTTGCCGATAGGCGTGCCGACAATAAATATTTTACCAGCCATGGTTTACTCCTTGTTTATGTTTTTGCCGTAGATAGAAAGTATTTCATCGGAAAATCCGCCGTTTGCGTTTTCCATAATCAAATCCGGCATTAAGGTGAGCGAAGCGCCGCCGTTTTTTCTGCCGTCCACCAAAACGAGCCAAGGGGCGTCGTCGTGGGTGCGCTGTTTTACAAACCTTATTACTTTCGGCTCAATGCGGTTTTGCTTCATGGCGTATATGACGGTCGCCAGCCGGGACGGTCTCTGGCAGACGCAGAGCTTGCCGTTATCTTTCAAAAGTCGGAACGCCGCCTTTGCCACATCGAAATCAGTCAATGTGAATTGGTGTCTGAAACTCGCCTTTTTTTCGTCATCCTTGGGTTTGCCCCGGGTGAAATAGGGCGGATTGCAGGTGACGACATCAAATTGAATGTCGGTTTTCCATTCCCTTATATCCGCATTTACCGCCGTGATATTTTCGGCGCCGTTGAGTTTTATGCTCTCGTTTGTCAGCCGGGTGCCCTCGGCGTCTATTTCCAGGGCGACCGCCTTTCCCCTGTGGCCGAAATCATACCATCTAAGCGGTATTATCCCACAGCCGGAGCCTATATCAAGCGCCGACTGCCGATATTTTACCCCCGCAAAATGCGACAGCAAAAAGGCGTCCGTGCCGAAACGGTGCGTTTTGTTAATGCACACTTTTGTGCCGTGTGCCAGCAATTCGGTAGTGTATTCCATATCTTTTGAAAATATGGCTCAAATCAAAGGAAATGAGCCATATATGCTAATTTACAAAATAGTTGTCGAGATATGCTTTTGCCGCGGTGTTGTCTGCACCGTTTACCCACAAAGTCAGGGAAATTATTTCCTCCGGCTTTGTCCGGTTTAAGTATTCCGCCGCCTGCGATACGTCCGTGCCGCTTTCCGCCGTGACGATTATGTTTTCCGCGCCCAGCCGATACGGGTGAACAAGATATTGGGCGTAGCTGCCGTTTGAATCCACAGCCGAATATTCAATCTGCCATGCGGAATATCCGCCCTTTGCGGAAATTTTAGCTTTTAATGTCTTGATTAAGGATTTCATCGCCGCCAATACCCGGTCTTCGCTTGCGCCGAAATCTCTCTTGTCGAGAGAATAGCCCGTCGGTGTGCAGAAACCGGCGAAAATAAACTCTTTAATTCCCTTTGACAAAAGCTCGTCCGTCAAGTCCTTGATGTAGGTCTGCATAATTACAGACGCCGGGTTTGCCCAAGGTTTGCCGCCGAGAGCCGCCGAAGAATCCAGCCATCTCGTGTCTGTACCGATGTACATCACGGCGGTGCTTCTCTCAATGTTTGAAATGAGGCTGTCCTCAAAAGCGTATATTCTCGCCGCCGGGGCAATGCTGTTTTCGGCGCATTTTTTAACCAGCAATTCAATGTCAATTACGGCGTCGGCTTTCAGCTGCCGGCCGTATTGATTTTCGGAATTGTATAAAATGTTGCCCTTGGAATCCTTGGCGTCAAAGACCAGACAGTTTGCGCCGAGGGCTTTTGCCTTGCCTATTTCTGCGTCTATTCCCGACTCGTCGGTCAGCGAAGAAGCGGCGGAATAGTAATAAACGCGCGCTTTTGCCACAATAGCCTGTGAGAAATCGCCGCCGTCCGAGGAAGACCGTACAATTTCCGAAACCGGTGTTTCAGACGATGTATCCGAAACCGTGCTCTCTACCGCGCCGGCCGGGGTGGAATTTGGTTTGTTTTTATTGTTTTCAACTCTGTTCAGTACAAATTTTGTCCGCAAAAAACCGACGGCGACGATTGCAGCCGCAGCCCCGATAAGAGCGAGAATTTTGTATATTCGGTCGTTTTTGACTCTGTTGCCCCTGCGGTTTGTTTTGTATCTGATGATTTTAACAGGTTTTTCTTTTCTTGCCATTTGTCGTTCCTTAAAGTGCGGTGGTGTGCCCTGTCAAGCCGTATATCGCCAAGGCAATTATGCCTATGTAGATAAGAGTGACCGGCAGCCCCTTGAACGGAGCAGGCACGGCGTCCTCGTGTATTTTCTTTTCGCCCTCTGCAATTATCAGCATGGCGAGGAAATAGCCTATGCTCGATCCTATCGCAAAGCCTATCGTCTGTGCCAAATTGTAATTTTGACCTATCGAAAAAATAATTGTGCCGACGATGGCGCTGTTGATGGAGGCGCCCGTCAGAGATACGATGATTCTTTTGAGAAAGGATTTTTTCACGCTGACGGAAAGCGCGGCTATAACTATCATATAGCTGACCGCACAGCAGATAACCACTATGACCGGGCCCAAAAATCTGGTGTATTCGCCCAGCGGCGTCTTTGCAACCGCCGGTACGACGGCGTATGCCAAAAGGCTGTTGATGAGCTGAAACACCGTCAGCGAAACGCAGAAATAAAATGTGTCTTTGTTCGGGTTGTCAATAACTCTCAAACCCGACGAAATGCCCAGCGCTCTTGTGAAAATTACATTTTCCGCGCCTATTGCAAGCACGGCGTAGGCAAAAAATGTAAGTATTGCGTCAACCATTTATCTTCCGTGCCTCCGTAATAAGTCTTTCGCGGTAGTTTTTTACCGAATAATGCCAAAATGCAGAAATCAAGCCTATGATGATAAAGCCGCCAAAGGAAGTTTTTGCCATCGGTAAAAGGCTGATATTCAACAGTTTAACACCGCAAACCGTACCGAATGCCAAAAATTCTCTCACCGCACCGGTAATCATACACGCCAAAATAAAGCCGAAAGTATTTCTCAAGCCGTTTATGATCGAATAGGTAAAGGATTCTTTTCTCGTCTTTTCAAAATTCTTTACAATCAGCGGGTCAACTACCATAATAGGCAGATAAATGCCCAGAGAGAACACCTTTGTGCCGAAAAGTCTGTACATAAAAATATATACAAAAAAGAATATCACAGCCGATGTCAGCGGATAGAAAAAGGATTTGAGCGGCACGCTCATTCTCCTTGTGACTGCCGATGTCACTATTCTTGTAGGAGTTAAAAGCAACAGCACGCAGACGCTCAAAATAAAGCTGTTCTGCACTGTCGTGGCTGCAACCGCCAGCGGTGTGAGAGCCAAGCCTTTGATAAATACGGGGTTAGAGAGGGTTATCTTTCTGCGTCGGGTGGTGTCGTCCCAATCGGAAAGTTCTCTCAGAACTTTTTCCTTGTTCATTTTTTACCCCCTTTGCTATGCTTGTCAATTTCTCTGAGAATGGCGTCAATGTCTATCGTTCGGGTCGAAAACTCGACATTGTCCAGCCTGTCCTCCGCCTCGGCTATCATATCGGTAACCTTCTGTTGTTTTTTGCCGTTTTTGTCAGGCTCTTTTGCGGCCTGTTTTTTCGGTGCCCGGGCGGTGTCGGCGGAGAAGTTTTGCAATATTTCCTCTGTTATTTCCGTTTTCTTGTCGGCGACAGCCGGTTTTTCGGCCTTCGGTTTGTCCAAAGCCGTATTTTTACCCGTCTTGGACTTTTTCTTGTGTGATTGTTTGGTGTTTCTGACGGAAGTCTCTCTTGCCAAAAATTCTTTTATAAAATCGCCGGATATCATTCTGTCCCAGAAGGATTCTGTGGCGTTTACAAGCAAAATGGCAAAGCACGCGCCAATTTCATACGCGCCGAAATAGCGGTAAAGCATTGTAATTATGCCGGCGAGTGCGCCGAATATTATTTTCGCTCTCGGCTTCTTCGGCGTGGTGTCCGGCTCGCAGAGCATAAACAGTGTCACAAATATAAGAGATGATGACAGAATCTCAAGCTTTACGCTGTTGAGTCTGGAAATGCCGTATATTCTCGGGAAAGCCAGGGCAAACAGCGTGCAGACCGTCAAAAATGAAACCGGCACATGCCAGGTTATCTTTTTTGTTATTAACAGACAGACGGCTATCGCCACCGTGAGCAGAACAAAAGATGAGCCCATAGCGCCGGCGTAGTTGCCGGTGAGCAAATCCAGCATATCCACATAAGGCAGACCGCCGGCTTTAATTGTCGACGACTGGGTGGCGGTGCTCCGGCACGCGCCCGTCCAAAAGTCCACCCGGGCAAACGGTTTTACCGCCGTAAATACCTTTTCCGGCCAGTTTACCGCCGCAATACACATAGAGAGGGCGGACAGGTTAAAAGGGTACACCCCTTTGCCGCCGAATGCGTGTTTGCCGATGAGAGTCGATATAGCCACCGTCACGACAACCAAATAAATAGGTACAGACACAGGCATCATCATAACGAAAATTACCGCGGCGACAATGGCGGATTTATCCTCCGTATCAACCGGCAGATGTCTGGCGGCGGCAATAGCCACATCTGTTACTCTCGCCGTGAACATTGCCGCGGCGCACAGCAAGAGAACTCTCGCCGAGTACATTACCGTAGCGCATATTACAATAGGCACCAATGCGATAAAAATCGAATCGTAGTGCGTTTGTTTTTTCAATGAATTCATTTTTTGCTTCCTTAAATTATTTGAGTGACGCTATTGCGGCGGCGCAGTCCCGGCTGCCGAAAACATAGCTGCCGGCTATCAGAACATCCGCACCGGCGTTTTTGCACAGCGTACCGGTCTCGGCGTTAATGCCGCCGTCCACGCCTATCATCAAATCCGTTTTGCCGATTTTGTCGGCATATTTCTTGATTTTTGCTATTGTATCCGGAGTGTGCTCTTTGAATTTTTGACCGCCGAAGCCCGGCTCAACGCTCATAACCAGTACAAAATCCACCTTGTCCAACAGAGAGAACAGTTTTTCCGGCTCTGTGGCAGGCTTAATTGAAATGCCCGCTTTTTTGCCGCATTCCTTGACGGCGTTTATCACTTTTATCCTGTCTTCGTCGCTGCCGTAGTTTTCATAGTGAAATGTCAGCATATCCGCGCCGGCGTCGCAAAACCGCTTGACATATCTGTCCGGGCGGTCAATCATAAGATGAACGTCAAAAAACGCGTCGGAGACCTTTCTCAAATCGGCTACAACCGGTATGCCGATGGTGATATTCGGCACAAAATTGCCGTCCATAACGTCTATGTGAATCATATCCGCGCCGGCTTTGACTATTCTGTCACATTCGGCGCCGAGTTTTGTAAAATCCCGCGAAAGGATTGACGGTGATACTTTTATCATTTTAATCCCCTGAAATAATATTTTTGTGTGTACATTCGTACATTATATTATACCTTTTAGAAAATAAAAAATCAAATTATGCGGCGAAAATTTACACAATGTCAATATTTTATATTCAAAATAAAAAGCCCGTGATATAATATATAAAGTCTAAAAGGAGTGAAATATGAAAAAATCCAATGTATTTATAGGGGCTGTAACGGTCTTTTGTATGACGGTTTTCATCATACTGTTTTCGGTTTTCACCGTGGTAAACGACCGAGACTTCTACCCCGAGCAGTTTGAAAAAAATAACGTCGCCCGGGACTGCAAAATGTCTTTGGAGGATGTCAACAAAGCCATGACCGTTTTGCTGGATTACTTGGAGGGCAAAAGGGACGACATAAGCGTAACCGTCGAAAAAGCCGGCGTTACGGAAGAGGCCTTTTACGAGAGGGAGACTCTGCACATGGTTGATGTAAAGGCTCTGTATCGGCGAGCAAAGGCGACGATGTATTTTTCGCTGGCGGCGGCTTGCGGCGGTCTGCTCCGGCTGATGTGTAAAACCAAAAGGTCTAAAAAAGAATGTTCCGCCGCTCTGAAAAGCGGTATGAAAATCACCGGCATAATATTCGCCGTTTTCATCGCGGTAATTATTGCCGCGGTGCTGTACGATTTCAACCGGTTTTGGATAAAATTCCACGAGCTGTTTTTCTCAAACGATTTATGGCTGCTCGACCCTCGATACAGCACAATGATAAACATGCTGCCGGAGCCGCTTTTTGAAGCGATGGTGGTGAAAATCATTGTCAGATTCGTACTGATTATGTCGGCTTTTCTCGGCTCTGTTTTCTTTTTAGCGTAAATTCCCGCGACAAAAACACCTTCACACAAAAGCGCCCCGAAGTATCTATCCCTCGGGGCGCATATTTTTGTTGTGAATGTGTGTTTTATTCGGCCTCGATTGTCGGTACGACCGTGTCAAGCATTTCGTATGCCAGAGATACAAATCTCAGATAGTTTTTGCCGTAATATGTCTCATAGCTTGAATAATCCGCGCCTTCGCCGAAATAATTCTGTACGGATTTATCGGAAGCCTTGATGCCCTCTTTTTCGCAAAGAGCCTGAATTACAAGGACTTCTTTGACCTCGGATTCTATGTACTCTTTTGTCTCTTCAAAATATTCGTCGAACGAAGACAGGCCGTCCAATCCGAGAATGTCCTCGGCTGATACGCCGTAATAGGCAGCCATCTGTTCAATATAGAGCTTTCTGCTGTCTTTAGAGAAATTGACTGCGGCCTCCGGGTATTCGGAAATTTTGGATTCTTTAACCAGCTTGTCGAGGAAATATGCCTCCTGTTGATTTTTTACAAGAGCCCGCTCGATTTTTGAATACATATCGGCGTAGTCGTCGTATTTGTCGGAAAGCTTTTCCTTGATGAAATCCTCCGTGATTTCCGGCGTTGTGGTGACGTTGACCGAATTGATTGTGACATTGAAATTTGCAACCGCATTTGAGAGCTCAACCGGGTTGCCGTCTGCGTCCTCAGATGCGTTGTAGCCGTCAGGGAACTGAACGGTAATGTCAAATGTCTCGCCGACTTTGTGACCGGCGACCTGCTCTTCAAATCCCCGGCAGTCGCCCCGTGCGGCAAGGTATGCGCCCGAGCCGAGCGTGAGAGATGTGCCGTTACCCTGTGTGGAGCCGTTTTTGAACTCCACGCCGTCTACCGAGCCCACATAGTCGATGTTGACAGTGTCGCCCATTTTGACTTCGACGCCCCGGGTACTGTCGGCCGTAGTTGTCGAGTAGCTTGCCCGAATTGCCCGAATCTCACTCTCGACATTTGATTTGTCAACAGAGAGCAATTCTGCCGGCATTTTGTAGGATTTGTAATCCGGCAATGTTACAAAGTCTGCCGCTTTGACATCTTTGAAATATCCGTTTTTATCAAAGTTTGCGCTGTAATCGTAATCCGATGTTGCAACGGTCCGGCCGTTGCCGGTGCCGCCGTTTTTCAATGAAATAAAACCGGCAACAGCGGCAAAAATCATTGAAAGAGAAAGAGCGACGGCAAGTACGATACTTACCACTCTTTTTGTATTTTTATTTTTCATATTATCCTCCGTAATAATAGTCGAATATTGTCTATTGTAATTCAAAAATGAATATATTGCAAGGAAAATCGCCGTTTTGATACAATTTTGAGATTATTTTTAATAAAAAATCGAGCGATTATAATTATAGTACATATATATGTAGTTTATTTATACGCTGTGTGAAGGTCAGGTGAATAAATAAAGCAAAAAATAATGCTTTTATTTTTTCAAAATGTATGTTATAATTGATAGCGCAATATATGTGGGGGTGTAGCTCAGCTGGTAGAGCGCCAGACTCCGACTCTGGAGGCCACGGGTTCGAGCCCCGCCATCTCCACCAAAAAACACCGCATGTGCGGTGTTTTTGTTTTTGCAATTGATATATAATTTACAAGAAACGGAGACATTGTGTATTATGTCTCCGTCGCCGCCTCGATTTAATGTATTAAGGTAATTATTTCGTTTGCAAAATCCCCGTTAACCCAATTTTCGTTGTCATAGGCTCTAAACTTAAATTCTATTGTTTCTATTTCCTCAATTTCATTTTCTTCAAGTGCCGAATTCGACCAAGACATACTGCTAAAAGCACTTTTGCCGGCAGGGACGGATTTTGCGTAGAACGGATCCACCATATATCCGTTAACCGATGCATCGTCTACACAAAACATTACCCCGGTATCTGTTTTATTAATCAAATATAAATTAACCGTATAACCCCAAATTCCATCTTTATCATATCCTGTAACAATAACAGTGACATTTTCGTTGTCAATAATCACATTATCGGTGTCTCGTGATTCTCTAACAAATTTTACTGCATTTTCTTCACCATAAGGATATATGTTTACTGTTTCTTTTGCCACATCATCTGCAAGCCAGTCGTTGCTGTCATATACGCGGAAAGACAGTTCAATATCCGTATACTCCGATACGCCGTAATCCTTGAGGTCATCGCTTTTAATACGAATTTCCGCGTTTGCTTTTTTACCCGCCGCGACATCTTTTGCAAATAAAGCCGTGAAACAAACACCGTCTACGGTTTCATTGTCAACAGCGAACATCAGGGTTTTATCTGCCGTTTTATTTTCAAGTAATAATTTTGCAGTATAATCCCGCTTTCTATTTTCCTCAAGCCCTGTGATTTTAATTGTACATTCATCATTGTCGACAACAACCATCTCGGTAAAAGTCATTTCCTTTTTCGTTTCCGTTTTAGTTGAGCTTCCTGTATTTGTCGCTCCTTCGGTTTTGGTGCTATCCCCACCGCAAGCTGCCAACGAAAGCATCATTGCAAGTGTAAGAAACATACTTGTAATTCTTTTCATTTTTCCTCCAAATATAAAAAAGTGTGTACAACCAAAGTTGCACACACCGAAAAGCGCAACTCCGATTGTCGCCAAACAAAGCTCGAATAGAAGGAAAACCTAATGCTACCCAAGTAGAATTGCGTTTTTACTGAAGCACTTTTTGGGTAGCAAAATAAAAGGGTAAAATACCCCTTGAACAAGGTCCCTTCCATTATTCTATTCTACTTTGTTTGGCTATTTCATTATATCACATAATAAAATAAAATTGCAAGGCATATTAAGCCTTGCAATATATATCCGATGACCGTTCAGTTCAATAATTTCGGTCGCCGTTCTATTTCCTTTCCCTGTTTTTTTCTCTCAAATTCTTAAAAAACGCGTCTAAAAGTGTGGAACATTCCTTTTCGCACACGCCTTGTATTGTCTGGAGTTTGTCGGACAGGCCGATATTTATCATATTGATTTTGCCGCCCATTCCGCCGGCCTTAAAATCAATCAGCGAGTAGACGACGGTGTCTATGCGGCTGTTTATTATTGCGCCGGTGCACATTGTACAGGGCTCCAGCGTAACATAGAGGGTACAACCGTCCAATCGCCAGCTGCCCAAGGTCTTACACGCGGCGTCAATCGCGATAATTTCTGCGTGGAGCAGGGCATTTTGTTCCGTTTCTCGCCTGTTGCAGCCCTCGCCCACTATTTTGCCGTCCTTTACCACGACCGCCCCCACCGGCACTTCGCCCATGTCGTACCGCGTTTTTGCCAGCTCAACGGCGCGCATCATATAGTCTCTGTGTCTCATACTATCTCACCATATCCCGATAAAATTGCGGCAAAATCGTCATAAAACAGCCTATTATCGCCAAGACGAATACCGGGCTCAAAAAAACCGTTTGGGCTTTCGCGCCCTTTTCATCGCTTTTAAGCGGAGAATAAATATTTATATTCTCTTTTTTCAGCGTGACTGTCGACGCAATCCCCAGCGAAATAATTACCAAAGTCATAAAAAATGTCATTGATTCCAGCGACTGCTTGCTCGCCGTCCGTGACATTGTCTGCATAAAGAAGGAATAGGCGTTGTTTGTCCGGTGCAGCCGCATGCTCATTTTTATATCGTCGCAATACAGATAAACGCATGCCAGCGTTACCCCGGCGCCGAAAATAGCCGGGAAGCTTTGCACCTTTGCGTGCATCAGCATAAACACGGCGGAGGACACCAAAACGGCGTATTTTCTGCCGTAGGGCTTTAACAAATTCAGCACCAGGTATCTGATAAACAGCTCCTCGAAAAACGCCGGGGTGATGACGGAAAAGACAAAGTACAGAAAATATTCCGCAAAACCGCTCAAATCCGGCAAGGTCTCGGCGGCAAAGGCGACGCCGAATTTTTCCAAAATAATCAGCAGAGCGGAGTTGACAAAATTAAAAGCCAACAGCATAAACATGGAAAAAGCAATGATTATTCCGGCTTTTTTGACGGAAAATGTCTTTTTGACCTCCGAATACAAATCCGGGTGAAAGTCGCACATATTCTCTATAAAGAATATAGGCAGCACACAACACAAAATCAATGTCAGCGTACATATCGGTATCCATATTTTGTAATTTGCGTTCAAGCCGAACTTTGCGGCAAAATAAGGCAAATACGATCTGATGAGCAAAAAAATTATCAGCGCGCCGCCGATCACATTGAGCCTGTATTTTAACGGTTGTTTTTTCATAATTCCTCGAATATAACTTTATAATTTTATTCTATCATTTTTCTGATATTTTCTCAACGGTTTGCCGCCGTATAAGCATAAGAAAAAGAGCCTGCACGGGCTCTTATTTTAATCTCTGAAAATAATACATCGCAAGCAAATCCACAACCATACCGTAGGACTGCATGCCCTCGTTGACATCAAAAGATTGCAGATATTTTTCGTATATGCCGTCGGAAATTTCCACCGCTTTTTTGTTTTCTATCCTGTTGTAGTGCTCGGAGGAAGACACAATGTCGAATTTCAAGCTGTCGCCCCGATTTTGAATTATCTCCGTCGCCGCTTCGGGATTGACTTTATAAAGAGCGTTAAAGCACCAAATAAAAGCGTGATAGTATCCGGAATAGACAAATTGTACATCGTCGCTTATCTCACAGGCGAGATACCCGGCAAAATTTGCCTCGTCCTCACGGGCAAAAGCCATTCTGTGACCTATCTCGTGGCACATTGTCAGCGGCATGCTCCGGGAATAGACATATTCGGAGACATTGCTTTCCCCCGTTATGCAAACAAAAATCCCGGTAGTGCCTCGCATTGTGAATAGCCTGCCTGTGATGAGCTTTTTTACTCTGTCCGTCGAGCCGTCAAAAACGGGATATTCCTTTGCCAGCTTTTCAAAGCAGTCGCCGGCTTGGAAAGACATTTTTTCAAAATCCACCGCCGCCAAGCCGTTTTCGTCCCTCTGTATTTTGTCGGCGTACTCGCTCGCCTTGTCCCTGAAATACACGGTCATTTCACAAAGCTGTGACGGCGTGTATTGACATTCGGTGAGGCCGAGCCTTGACGCCATAGACGGCGCGTAATAGTTTAGCCCCCAGACATTCACAAAGATAAAAACAAGACTGCACACGCAGAGCAGCGCCTGTGCCGGCCGCAAGACTGCCTGTCGTCTTTTGAATTTTCGGGCAAAATTCATCGCCGTCAGCACAATCAGCAAGAGGGCGATTATCTCCCACAAATCAAAGGGTGTGAAAGAAGTCAGCCTTGCAAAAAAGCCGACCGCTTTTTTTGAAAAATCAGTATAGACTGAGAAAAACCGCTCCTTATAATTTTTTGCAATATAGGTGTTTAACCGGGTGACGCCCAGCAAAAGAGTGGATATTCCGACGCAAAAAAGAGAATGCGTCGCAGAGCGTTTATTGTTCTTTTGCATAACGATACCCTTTCTTTTGCTGTCAGTCGTACAAATCCTCTAAATCGTACACCGATTTATAGTCGAGACAGAGCTTTTTTGCCCTGTTGTAAATTTTGAGCTCGTGGCTGTTTGCGCCGTAGATGTCGGCTAATGCAGCTGTGAGAGAATTGTCTTTTACTCTTTTTGCCAGGGAATTAGCCTTGGAGATAAAATATGAAAAATTCCACCGGGAAACATCGCCCCTGTAACAAGTATCCGGAATAGATTGGGGGTTGTCTATTCTGTCAGCCAATTCTTTAGCCGTTTTTATCAGCACATCCGCCTCTGTGATAATTTTTTCGTCCACAATATCACCTCGGGATAAGTATATATCAAATTTAGGAAAAATGCAAAAAGAAAAGGGAACAAGATAAATCTTGTCCCCATGGTGAGCTATCGGGGATTCGAACCCCGGACCCTTTGATTAAAAGTCAAATGCTCTGCCAACTGAGCTAATAACTCATACACTTTATTAAGCCTGTATATTATACAAAACTAATATGTTTTTGTCAATACCTTTTTTGAAATTTTTCAGCAATTTGCCGCCGGGCAAAACGGTGGGATTGCATTTATTCTTTTACAGCCGGACAACTGAGCGGTATATGTTTTCGGCTTTCGCCGACAGATGACGAATTGCGTTTCCGAGCCTAACGGCCAAACGCCTGAAATTGCGGTAATAAAAATTAAAAGTCACACCGAAGTGTGACTGTGGTTGCGGGAGTGGGATTTGAACCTCACGACCTCCGGGTTATGAGCCCGACGAGCTACCAAGCTGCTCTATCCCGCGATATATCGCTTATTGCACTACAAAGTATAACAAATAATTTTATATTTGTCAATACCTTTTATATGCGTCGGCGTACTTTCATTGATTTTTCATAAATCTGTGGTATATTATAATCAGAAAAATGGCGGAGGCCGATATGAAAACCAGACTGTATACGCATTTACATAAATTCAACAGATACGCGGCACGGCGATTCGGCGCAGACTTTCTGTGTGCGGTTATCATAGCCGCCTATTTTGTCGGGGGTCTGATTAACGCATTGTTGCTCAGGCACATAATCCGTCTTTACTTCGGCGGCACTTATCTGATCAGCAAATATGTCAGCCGACGGATAAACACGGTATGTAAAAGACTGTTCCGCAAAGAGATAAAAAAGCACCGCATATCTGCTGTTTCGAGTGAAATCGCAGAAACCGGGCAGAGTATTTCCGGCGAAAGCGCAGAACGGACTGCATGCACGGCGAAAAAATCGGCTCTGTTGCAAGAGTTAAGGTCTTTGATAAAAGGAGAACTGAACGCGGGGAAAATTTTATCCGCAATACCCCAAAGAATAAAAAGCGAATACAGAATATTGAGAAACAGCCTTGTATAAAGGCTGTTTTATTTTGATTTTATGTCGGATATCCTGACAAGGTTGCCTTGCTTAATTTATCTAAACAATGTAAGGGACGATGTCCACATCGTCCCGTAAATATTATTTGTATCTTGATTTGCGAAATTTTCGTCTTTTGTGTGTAGAAAAATTGCCGCAAGCCAAGACGGAGAGAGAACTAAATAATATCAAATTTGTTGCCAAAACAGTTATAATATAGTTTTATTCTTAAATAATATGCGGGACGATGTGGGCATCGTCCCCTACGATAAAATATTTTCGTCATATATGTTTTTTGAAAACAAAAAATTAAAGCAAGCCTCCATCTGATGAGGGAGGTGGCAAAAATCTCTGATTTTTGACGGAGGGAGATAAAAAATAACAATAAATTTTTTACCAAAATAGTTATCATATGGTTTTTATCGTTAAATAACATTCGGGACGATGTGGGCATCGTCCCCTACGATAAATAGGCTGTATTTCTGTTACAGCGTGTGCATATTTTCTAAAACTACCCCTCAGTCAGAACTCCGTTTTGACAGGTCTCGCCTGTCGGCTCGGTCGGGGCTTTTGCTTCACAAAGGTGTCCACCGGACACCCGCATCCCCTCAAAAGGTAAGCCTTTCCTGATCATATTATTGACTATATTATAATGTTGATTTGGTCGGTGCTATTCAATCCCCCAGTCACGATTTCATCGTGACAGCCCCCTTTATCCAAAAGGGGCCTTTCTCAACCTTTTTATCTTATAAAACCGCCTGTCGGCTCGGTCGGTGATTTGGATATAAAATATAGGGGACAGAGATAGTATTATCGCCGCATAAAATTCACGGTTTTTCCGTCAAAAAAGCCGTCGGTGTGCAACAAAAAGGCGGCTGTTCGCCGCCCTTTGTCAACTATGTTTATTTTTCGTCTTTTTTGTCTTCGATGATTTCCTTTACATCGGTGTAGAGTTTTACCGCCCGCTCGGCAACGGTTGAGCCGACTTCCTCGGCTTTGTCAAATGCCGTGTCCGCAAACTCCGTGGCTTTATCGCAGAAATCCGATACGGTGCCCTTGATTTCGTCCATTTTTTCTTCGCCGGCATAGGCTGTGACCTTCTTTTCGGCGGCTTCCGCAACGGTTTTTGCAAATTTCATCGCCTCATCGGCAACGGCCTTTATGCTTTCCCGTACCTGTGCGGAGTCTTCCTTTGTATCGGTTTCTTTTTCAGCCTCTTTTTCACACTCTGTCTCGGCGGCCTCTTCCTTTTCGGTCTCCTCGACTTTTTCTTCTTTCTTTTCTTCTTCTGCTTCCTTTTTCAGACCGGCGGCCTCGTAGACTTCGTCTTCATAGGCTTTTTCCTCGTCGAGAATGATGTCGGAATATTCCTTTCTGTCGGTGTCCTTCAGCTTTTTGTAAACATAGTAGCTGGCCGCGCCGAATGTTGCGCCGGCTGCCGCAAGAACCGCAAAACCCGCAAGTAAATTTTTCATATCATATTCTCCTTTATATCGCCCGAGGGCGTTATTGTTTAATTTCACAATTACATTATATCACCTTTTGCGTGTAATACAAATGAAATTTTTGTGTTTCACCTAATTGACACAAACTGCCTGTTGTACTATAATATCTTTCAGTGTGTAAAAAAATAGAAAAAGAAAAGGTGAAAATGTTGAAAACTTCTGTAAAAAAATACTCAATAATTACTCTGTCACAGATTATAGTCGGTATCGGCGTGGGCTTTGTGGTAATAAGCGGAATGGGTAACGACCCGTTGGGCGTAATGGTATCGGGAATATCAAAACAGACCGGCGTTTCTTTCGGCACAGTGAGTAATCTTGTCGCTCTGACAATAGTTTTGTTTATGCTTTTATTTTACCGCAAAAGGCTGTCGCTGACCACACTGATATCTGCCCTTGTCATCGGGTGGACGGTCGACCCGGTGGTTTCGCTGCTGTCGGGCTTTAATGTACCGGTGATTGTGAACAATGTAATTTACCCGATTGTGGGCTGCCTGATTATATCGATCGGCGTGGGAATGTGTCTGGCGATGAATTACGGCGCCGCCTCCACGGATAACTTGATTTTGATGATATGCGACTTGACAAACAAACCGTATTCCTTTGCCTGCACTCTGTGCTACATCGTATTTTTTGCCATAGGCTTTGTTTTGAAAGGCGTTTGGGGATATGTGACACTCTTATCAATTTTACTCAACGGCAGACTGATAGATTTCTTTACAAAACAGTTCGATTGGCTCAACAGATGGACGGAAGCGTAATAACTGCAAAATAATATGCACCCGATAGGGTGCATATTTTTGTTATTGATTGTTATCGTCCCGCGGTTTGTTTTCCGCCGAAGCGTCTGTTGTGTCTTCACTGACAATGCTTGCATCGGTCGGCGTTTCGGCCGTTTCCGCCGGCAATGCCGTGCCGTCGGTCTGTGCCGTGTTAATTTCAGCCGGTGTTTCGGCGACATCTGTCGGCGCCGTTTCGACCGAGGCTGTATCTGCCGGTGTTTTTGGAGCGGTGATGACTTTAATTTCGTCCGCCGGGTTGTAGTCGTCCGCCATAAGCCGAGCGAATCTCTCGCCGGATATTTTCTCGTATTTCATGAGTTCTTCAGCAACGATGTGCAGTTTATCCACATGAGTCGAGAGAATATCCATACATTTTTTGTAGCCTTCGTCGACGAGAGCTCTTACCTCCTCGTCAATTACGCCGGCGACATTTTCCGAATAGCCCTTGCCCTGTGTGTAGTCTCTGCCCAGGAAGGTCTGGTCAGGGTTGTTTGAGTACACCACATTGCCCAGCCTGTCGGAGAAGCCGTAGCGAGTGACCATGGCTCTGGCGACGGCGGTGACTCTTTCGATGTCGTTTGAGGCGCCTGTCGAAATGTCGTCGAGAATGAGAGCCTCTGCGCAGCGGCCGCCGAGAAGAGTGATGATTTCCTCTTTCATCTCTGTCTTGGTTGTGTAGTTGGAATCGTGTTCAGGGAGAGACAGCGTATAACCGCCCGCCTGACCGCGAGGGATGATGGAAATTTCTTTTACCGGATCGGAGGTCGGGCAATACCAGTGAGCCACCGCGTGTCCCGCCTCGTGGTAGGATACGAGTTTCTTTTCAGCCGGTGTGACAACCTTTGACTTCTTTTCAGGGCCGGCAATAACCTTTATGGTGGCAAGCTCGATTTCGTTCTGTGTGATAGCCTTTTTGCCGAGCTTTGCAGCCATAAGGGCGGCCTCGTTTACCAGGTTTTCCAAATCGGCGCCGGTGAAGCCCGGGGTGGACTGCGCGATTGAACGGATATTTACATCAGGTCCGACAGGCTTGTTTTTGAAATGGACTTTCAAGACTTCTTCTCTGCCCTTTATGTCAGGCGCACCGACATAAATCTGTCTGTCAAAACGACCTGCACGCAGCAGTGCTTTATCCAATATATCCGCGCGGTTAGTCGCCGCCATGACGATAACGCCCTCGTTCGCGCCGAAGCCGTCCATCTCTACAAGGAGCTGGTTGAGAGTCTGTTCTCTTTCGTCCTGTCCGCCGCCGAGACCTGCGCCTCTCTGACGGCCGACGGCGTCGATTTCGTCTATGAATATAATCGACGGCGCCCGTTTTTTGGCTTTTTCAAACAAGTCTCTGACGCGGGACGCACCTACACCGACATAGAGCTCGATGAAGTCCGAGCCGGAAATAGAGAAGAACGGCACGCCCGCCTCGCCGGCTGTTGCCTTTGCAAGCAGGGTTTTACCTGTACCCGGAGGGCCCACGAGCAGCACGCCTTTCGGGATTCTTGCACCGAGAGAATTGAATTTGTTAGGATTTTTAAGGAAGTCGACAATTTCGACGAGTTCTTCCTTTTCTTCGTCCGCGCCTGCCACATCGGCGAATGTCTTTTTTGTTGTCAGTGAACCGGCGTCCTTTGTCTTTGCTCTGCCCACCGACATACCTTTTGCGCCGTTGGACTGATTGTACATCATGTAGAACAAAAAGCCCATAAAGCCGAACATAATAATATACGGTACAATGCTTATCCACGCCGGCATCGTCGTCGGGGTGACCCAGTTGTACTCCATAGGGGCAGACGGATTCATCGCGTTGTATTCCTCGACATACGGGTCGATTTTTTCGATGAAGGTGTACACATCCGGCACTTTATATACCTGCACCTCGTCGCCGGTGTCGACCGTTGTGAATTTCAGCGTGCCGTTGCCCATATTCAGCTCATACTTTGTAACCTGATGAGTTTTGAAAAGGTCTACGACTTCGCTGGTGATATATTCGCTGGAGGTGGAATTTTTAGTGCTGAGCAAAACTGCCATCAAAATCAGCACCAAAAGAATACCTATCAGCGACGATTGTTTTCTTTTGTTGTTTTTTTCCAAAACGGCTCTCCTTTTTCTCTTATTTCATATATATCTCAGGTTTGAGAACGCCGATACACGGTACATTGCGGTACTTTTCGTCGTAATCAAGACCGTAGCCGACCACAAATTTGTCCTCGATTTCCGCGCCGATATACTTGGCGGTAACATCGGCAACACGGCGGCTCGGTTTGTCGAGCAATGTGGCTATTTGCAGGCTGTTCGGGTTTCTTTTGAGCAAAAGCTCCGAAACGAATTTAAGAGTGTTGCCTGTGTCGAGAATGTCCTCGACAATTAAAATGTCCTTGCCCTCGAGAGGAACATCGACATCCTTGATGATTTTAACGTTGCCCGACGATGTAACGCCGGAACCGTAGGACGAAACGACCATAAAATCTATTTCACACGGAATGTCCAAAGCTCTCATCAGGTCTGTGAGAAATACCACCGAGCCTTTGAGTATGCCTATCATATAAAGCTTTTTGTCTTTGTAATCCCGGCTAATCTGTTTTGCCACTCTGTTTACAATTTCTTTAAGTTCTTCTTCGCTGAGAAGAATTTCCCGCATATCATTTATCATTGCTGTTCTCCCTAACACTTATGATATTTATTGATAAAACCCGGGCGCTGTCTGCGCTTGGGTAATATTCCCTGTTTGTGCCGTACCCGCCGAGCCATATAACTTTGCCCGAATCGTCGGTCAAAATCGGAATACGGTCTCGGTTTGCCGGCGGTATTTTGTCTTCTATAAATAGTTTTTTTACGGTTTTTGTCACATTTCGCTTTCTCAATGTGAACGCGTCGCCGATTCTGCGGTTTCGCAAATACAAACCGCCTTTGATTTTATCCGCGTCGATATACCGCAGCGCCCTGTCTTTCGTCTTTGCGCCCTCGTGGCGTTTTATTAAATATGTCTTGCCGAGAAAATCGGTCGCCGAGCCGGGATTTATTTTCACGCACACGGCCTCGGTCGGCGCGTGCGGTTTTTCAAAGGTCAGACGGCCGTTTTTTACCACGCAGAAAACATCCGCGGAAAGCTGATGCTTTGCGCCGCCCTTTTTGACGGCATTATAGACAAAATCCACATTTTCTTTTGACAGACAGCCCTTTTCGCTCAAAATATTGCGTATAAGGTGTTTTGTCACGCAGGGCTCGGCTTTATTCAGCACAACGGTGTTCAGCCCGTTGCCGTCAAGTGATTTATTATAAAGATTATCACTTAATTGGGTTAAAAATGTGTATATTTCCTCTGTTTCCCGAGACAGATTGGCTATTGCGCCCTCAAAATTCGGGTTTATTTTTTTCAGCCGGGGAATGACATTCAGCCTTATTTTGTTTCTCGAATAAATATCTTCGAAATTTGTTTTGTCGGTGACGAATTCTATGCCGTTTTCGGCACAGTAGCTCTCGATATCCGCCCTTGTGCAGTCTATCAGCGGCCTGATGATATTGTCTCTCACCGGCGGTATGCCGATGAGACCTTTCAAGCCTGTGCCTCGGGTAGTGTTAAAAAGCACCGTTTCCGCCCTGTCGGAAAGAGTGTGAGCCGTCGCCAGCTTTGCGCCGTATTTTTCGGCCTGTTCAAAGAAAAATTCGTATCTCAAATTTCTCCGCCATGTCTCCGTGGACTCGCCCCGGGGCTTTTGTCGCCGCGTCATTCCGAGCCTTTTTACGACGCATTCGACGCCGAGTTTTTCGCAGTATTCTTTGACGAATCGCTCTTCGTCCTCGCTCTCTTTTCGCAGCCCGTGATTGACATGCAAAGCTATCACTTTTATGCCGAACGCCTCTCTGTTTGAGCACAAAAAGTGAAACAGCGCCATGCTGTCGGCACCGCCGGACAGGCAGGAGGCGACCGTGTCACCTTTTTCAATCATATTGTATTTTTTTATTGAGGCCAAAGCCTTTTTATTCATCTCTGCCATATTCTACATCATAGAATCTTGTATGTGCACCGTCCCAAACCAGCTCAATCGTGCCGGTCTCGCCGTGACGGTTTTTAGCCACTATACATTCCGCCGAAGTCTGATCGGCGTTTTCCGATTTGTCGTAGTAAGCCTCTCTGTACAGGAAAAGCACTGCGTCCGCGTCCTGTTCGATAGAGCCGGAATCTCTCAAATCCGACAGCTGCGGTCGAGCGTCCTTGCCGGCTTGTTTTTCCGCCGAACGAGAAAGCTGAGACAGGGCGACAATCGGCACATCCAGCTCTTTTGCCATAATTTTGAGCTCTCTTGTGATTTCGCTCATCTCCTGGACTCTGTTATCGTTTCTCCTGGCGGATTTCATAAGCTGAATGTAGTCAATGACAATCAAGCCCACATTTTGTTTTTCCGGGTTTTGATTCAGTCGTCTGACCTTTGCCTTTATATCGCCGACGGTTACATTGGCGGTGTCGTCAAGGTAAATCGGCATGGAGGAAATCCGATTTATCGCAAACATTATCGAATCCCAATCCTCTACTGTGCCGTTTCTCAGCTGTTGTGACGAAACGCCGCCGTAGGAGGACATAAGTCTGTCGGAGAGCTGTTGCTTTGACATTTCCAAAGAGAACACCGCAACCGGTATTTTCTGCGAGCCCGCCACATTGGTGGCGATGTTCAGAGCAAATGAAGATTTACCCATACCCGGACGGGCGGCGAGAATAATAAGGTCGGATTTGCCCATTCTGCCCAGCTTTCTGTCCAGGTATCTGTACCCGGTCGGAATTCCGAGATATTTTTCTCTGTCCTCTCCGGAGAGTTTTCTGAGTCTGTCAAAGCTCTCTGCCGCCGCCTGAGCGATAGGTGTGAGCCCGACGGTCTCTTTGCCCTGTCTGAGCTCGTATATTTTCTGCTCCGCGCTCTCCAGCAAAAAGTCCACATCCGCGTCTTCCGCCGAATTGCGCAGAATGTCGATCGCCACATTTTGCCGCGACCTCTTGAGATATTTGTCTTTGAGTATTCCTATGTAATACGGAATGTTTGAAAGACTCGGTACAAGCTCGGCAACCTGCGCCAAGTACACTTTGGCGGTGTTTTCATTGTCAAAAATCCCGGCGACAAGCACGGCGTTAACCATAGTGATATAGTCCGTCGGGACATTTTTCATAAACAGGTTTCTGATTTCGTTGAATATACCCCTGTTTATTTTTGAATAGAAGTAGTCCTCCCTGACCTGCTCGATTATCATCGAAACGGAGGACCGGTCCAAAATGGCGGCGCCTATTACGGCCTGTTCGGCCTCCATTGAAAACGGCCGGGAAACGCCGGCGTTTTCAAGCGCGGTTTCAACCTGGTTCATTATTATTCCTCTACGACAACCGTGATTTTAGCGTAAATATCCGTGTAGATTTTTGCCGTACATTCCGTTCTGGAGAATGTCTTGATGTCGTCCATGACGATTTTCTTTTTGTCGATTTCGACGCCGAGCTGTTTTTTGATTGCCTCGGACACATCTTTTGATGTGACTGCGCCGAAGAGCTTGCCCTCTTTGCCGGCCTTTGCTTTAATAGTCACCCGTTTGCCGTCAATTTTTGCTTTGATTTCGTTGGCGGCGGCGATTTCCTCCCGCTTGTGATGGGCTTTTGCCGCCTCTTTTATTTTGACATCGTTGAGCGCGCCCACCGTGGCCTCTTTGGCCAGCTTTCTCGGGAAGAGAAAGTTTCTTGCGTATCCGTCGGACACTTCGACGACGGTATCTTTTTTGCCTAATGATTTGACATCCTGTAAAAGTACAACCTTCATAATCGGTCTCCTTTGAATTCATTTTGTAATAATATATTTTACCATAAAAAGTATACAAAAAGCAATGTACAAAACTATGTACATTGCTTTTATTTTTATTTTTGCAGAGAATAGCGGGAAATAGCCTCCATAATTTTGTTTTTAGCCTCGTCGAGAGTGCAGTCTGTCAGCTGTGCGCCCGCCATTGTGAGATGACCGCCGCCGCCGAGCCGCTCCATAATGAGCTGAACATTTACCGCGCCGAGCGAGCGGGCGGAAATATTGATTTTGTCGTCTATGCTGACCGCGACTATCGAAGCGTTAATTCCGTCTATTCTCATAAGCTCGTTTGCCGCCTGCGGAATGGCTACCGCAAGGTCTTTCGGCAGAGCCTCCGACATGACCACGGCTATGCCGTTGTATATTTCCGCCTTGTTTATCAAATCGGAACGGGCTTTGTAGACCTCTCTGGAAACGTTGAAATATTTGTAGACTTCCGTCGTTGAGGCGTTGAGTCTGCGCAAATAAGCGGCGGCCTCAAAGGTTCTGACGCCTGTCTTCTCCGAGAAATTCTTTGTGTCCAGCATAATACCCGCCAACACGGCGTTTGCCACGACGGCAGAGCTTTTATATCTTGTCGGCATTATGTATTGCAGCAATTCCGACACGAGCTCGCACGCCGATGACGCATTCGGCTCATGGTAGGAGACAACCGTATCGCTTATGTAGTCCACTCTTCTCCTGTGGTGGTCGATAATTACTTTTCTTTGGCATCTCGCCGCCAACTCTTCGCTTTCGCACATGACGGCGGAATGTGTGTCGGCAATTACAAGCAGAGCTTTATCCGACACAAACAGCATGGCTCTTTCCGGCGTGATGAAAAGGTCTTTGAGAGAGTCCTCCTCTCTGACGGCGGCAATGACATTTTGAGCGAGGGAGGATTCCTCTCTCACTACGACATAGGCCTTTTTGCCCAGGCTGTGTACGGCGGCGGCTATGCCCACGCATGCGCCCACCGAGTCAAAATCCGACGCCTTGTGGCCCATACACAGTACAATGTCGCTCTGCATAACCACATCTTTGAGAGCGTTAGCAACTATACGGCTTCTGACCTTTGAGTTTTTCTCAACGCCCTGTTTAGTGCCGCCGAAAAATTCGTATCCTTCCCGTGTTTTTACAACTGCCTGGTCTCCGCCTCTGCCCAAAGCCATATCGAGAGCCCGTCCGGCGAGAGAGTCGTTTTCCGGCATATCGGCGCCGCCTCTGCCCACGCCGATGGATAGGGTGACTTCCTCATTGATCGCCCTCGCCTTTTCGAGAATATCAAATTTTGAATTGTAAAACGCGGCAAAATTTCTCTCTTCGATAATGAGATAATATCTTGCAGTACCCAGCTTTATGCTGATGCCGCCGGTCTCACCGGCATATTTTTCCACAAGGGCGTCTATGTTTGTGAGAATCTGCGATCTGGTGGAATCGCTCAAATCTTTGAGAGCCTCTTCATAGGTGTCCACGACTATCTGCATTATTACCGGCCTTGAAAGATGGTATTCGCTCGCCTCGTGTTTGAGTGTTGTGTCGTTTACGAAATAGCAAATCCACAGTTTGCCGTCCTCGGACGCATTTGAAGAGTATACGGTGTATTCCCGATTCAAGAATTTGAGAGGAACGCCGTCTTTTGTCTTTTTTATGTCAAAGTCCGGCAATATTTTTTTCAGCGGAGCCAAATACATATCGCTGTCGCCGAGAAACTGCTCTCTGAAAGCGGAATTGTACCACACAACGCTCTCGTTGCTGACGATGCAGAGAGGGATTGACAGATATTCAAAACTCGTCTGCTGTAAAGCCGCCTGTTTGCCCGAGCCGTAAAAAATGTTGTGAATTACTTTTCTCAGCTTTGCGGAAAACACAGCCACCGCAAACACGCAAACAACCACGCATATTATCCGTACGAAAATCATATCCGGCGCCCGTATACCTATAACGACCGCCAGCATAACGCAGACAGCTCCCAAGAGCGCAACGAGAGTTTCAGTGCTCCAAATATTGTTTTTCATATATAGATATAAACCTTAAATTAAATTTCCATAACAATAGGCAAAACCACCGGCGTTCTCTTTGTTCTCTTGTAGAGTACGGCGGATACCCGGTCTTTGATTTTTGCTTTAATTACCGTCCAGTCTTTGTAGTAGTAATCGTGATATTTTTCTATCACTTCACGCGCCGCCATTCTCGCCTCGGTTATGAGAGCCTCGCTCTCTTTGACATACACAAAGCCCCTTGAAACTATGTCCGGGCCGGCGAGCAAATCACCCGTCTCGTAAGCGACGGTGAACACGACTATTACCAGGCCGTCCTGCGACAGCATTCGTCTGTCTCTCAATACGACAGAGCCCACATCTCCGACTCCGTAGCCGTCTACCATCACGCTGCCGGCGGTAACTTTTTCCTCAACGGTTACGCCGTTTTCGTCTATGCGGTAGACCTCACCGATGTTGCCCATGACGATGTTTTCTTTTTTGACGCCCACGCGCTCTGCCAAAAGAGCATGGCGGTAAAGGTGTTTGTACTCGCCGTGAACCGGGATAAAGTATTTAGGTTTGACCAAGCTGAGCATTAGCTTGAGCTCTTCCTGATAGGCGTGGCCCGAAACATGTACATCGTACATATTTTCGTATATGACCTCCGCGCCCAGTTTCAACAGGCCGTTTACGACCTTTGTCACCATTTTCTCGTTGCCCGGAATAGGCGTGGCGGAGATGATGACAAAGTCCTGCGGCGTTATTGTGAACAATCTGTGGTTGCTGTTTGCCATTCTTGAAAGCGCGGACAGCGGCTCTCCCTGAGAGCCTGTCGTCAACAACACAATTTTGCCCGGCGGATAGCTGCCGACTTCCTCCGGCTCTATGACTATGTCCTGATGCCGCGTGAGATAGCCCAACTCAAAAGCCATGGCAATATTTTTTGTCATGCTCCTGCCGGACACGCATACTTTTCTGCCCGCGTCGGCGGCAAGGTCAAGTATCTGCTGTATTCTGTAAATGTTGGACGCAAAAGTCGCTATGATTACTCTGCGGTCGCCGGCTCTTTTGAGCAGTCTTTCAAAGCTCATGCCCACCGTTCTTTCGCTGTTTGAAAAGCCGCCTCTCTCGGCGTTGGTGGAATCCGAAAGCAGAGCGAGAACGCCCTTTTCGCCGTACTGTGAAAATGTGGCCAAATCAGTCGGTTTAGAATTAGGCGGCGTTAAGTCTATTTTGAAGTCGCCGGTGGTGATGATTGTGCCCGCCGGAGTTTCAACTGCCAGACCGACGGCGTCCGGAATGGAGTGGTTTACATGAATCGGCACAATTTTCATACAGCCGAGTGTAAACGGTTCGTCGTCTTTAATTTCATTTATTTCCGCAACGGATTTCATTGAAAATTCGCTGAGTTTGTTCTCGATAAGACCTTTTGTGAGCTTTGTGCAGTAAATCGGCACATTGAGCGTGTTGAGAAGGTACGGTATTGAGCCGATGTGGTCTTCGTGGCCGTGCGTTACGACAAGTCCTTTAACTTTGTCGGCGTTTTCACTGATAAATGTAAAATCCGGTATAACAAGGTCGATACCGAACATTTCGCTGTCCGGGAAAGTGCTGCCGCAGTCGATGATTATCATATCGCCCTCGCACTCGATGACCGTCATATTTTTGCCTATTTCATTGAGACCGCCCAAAGGTATAATGCGCACAGGCGGTTTTTTCGCCTCGGCCGCTTTTTTCGGTTTGCGTCTGTAATATTTTCTTTTTGTGTTGGTTTTTTCCATTTTTTCCTTTCCGCAAAAATCAAAATACACCAAAACGCACATCCTGTGCGGGTGTGATTTCTGCCTTTATTAACGAACAAATAAATAATAACACGAACAATCTATCTAAATATAATATAATATTTTTGTATATTTATGTCAAGTAAACATATATATATTTGTGCATTCTCAACACTTGTGTTATAATAATTATCAGATTATTTGTATTTGAATTATATTCGCAAGGAGTAAATCGGTGAAAAAAGTAGAAATATTTACGGACGGCGCCTGCAGCGGAAATCCCGGCCCGGGCGGCTGGGGCGCTATTTTGAGATACAACGGCGTCGAAAAGGAGCTGTCCGGCGGCGAGAGGCAGACCACCAACAACCGTATGGAGCTCTGTGCCGTGCTGAACGCTTTGAGCGCGCTGAAAGAGCCGTGTGAAGCAGTGCTGACCTCCGACTCAAAATATGTTATAGATTCGGTGTCAAAGGGCTGGGTGTACTCATGGCAGAAAAAAGGGTGGAAAAAATCCGACGGCAAGCCGGCGCTCAATGTGGACTTGTGGGAGAAACTGTTGCCCTTACTCGAAATGCACAATGTGACATTTGTTTGGATTAAAGGGCACGCCGGCCACCCGGAAAACGAGAGGTGCGACGCCTTGGCGGTAAAGGAAAGAGAAAAATTTGTTTGAAAAAATACAATTTGCACGGCGGGATTGATTTGACAGCGTCTTGACACCTTTTATATCATAATGTGCGGTGCGATTCTAAGAGACAATACTCTACACGGCGTAATTGCAGCGTACGACGCCGACGCCGCCCCTTATAATCAGGGACATTATGAACACTCTGTATTATAGATAACAAAACCGGGGTGCCGTACTGTGCGGCGCCCCGGTTATTGTTCTTTTATTTTCTTTTTTGATTTTGCAATGCCCGGACTCGCTTTTTTTCGATGTAGGCGCCCAGCAAAAGCAATATCACATAGGAGACAACCCAAATAATCCAAAGGTTGTTTGTTCTGCCGCCGCCGGCGTCCAATCCGTCGGTTGCGAAAAGAGCGCCTATCAAATAGCTGACCACATAGCCTATCGACGCCATTCTTGCAAGGGAATATTTCTTTTTCACTATGGAATACACCACGATAGCCATTCCTGCAAACGCCAGCAAATCAGGTATGTCTTTCATATCGGTCAGAAAAAATCTGACGGCAACCCAACCGGCGAGTATATAAAAAACCGTGTAGAACTTTTCAAATCCTCTCATCGATTCACCCCTTAATAGTCGACTTCGGTAAAGTCCTGCCATGATTCCTCGATGACGGCCATTGTCATTTCGGCGCCGAACATCTTTTCAAAGTCGTCCAGAGCTTTCCTGCGGACGGTTTCCCGTTTTTCCGCGCTGAGATTTTCTTTTATCGCCTCTGTCATCGCAGACAGCAGATGCCCGGTGTGGTAGAGAAAATCTTTTATCTCTCTGCCGCCGAGAGCCTTTTTGTCCTCGGCAAAGCGCTTGGCTTCTTCTTCGTTTTCAATGGAAAAACCGCGCCACTCGAATGCACACACATCACCGCCCTGTGAGAGAACGGAATGAATTTCAAGCTGTAATTCCGGGTTAAATCCCTTTACCAAATTTTTATCCACATAGGTGCAGTAGTTACAGCCGTACTCCAAAAGGCCCGCCTCTTTCCACGCCTCGCACCAGCCGCAGACCGTGGAATCCGTCAGCATCACCGGGGTCGTCTGTCTTGTGACGGATTGAGAGCGGTGATTTTTATCCGTCCATTCGCCGTACAGGCGGTAGCTTCTCATATCGAGAGGTGCGCCGTCCTTTGCGGCTCTTTTTGCCATTCGGGCTCCCCTTTGGTTGCCGTAGCGCTTTGTGCCCTCGTCGGCGGCTTTTCTGCCCTCGTCGCCGTACAGCTCACACGCCCGTCTGTAAATCAGGGCAAACATATCCGCATGCTGAGGTATATCAAATTTATCTCTCAATTCCTGTGTAATCATAACTTCACTTCCTTACAAGTCTTTATACATATTTATGTGAGGTATGCCCTCTTCGTCAAAAATGTCGCCGTACGCCGTAAATCCAAGCTTTTCGTAAAAGGCCTTTTTGTCGTATTTTGCGCCGAGGGTTACTTTTTTTGCGCCCATTTCGGCGGCTTTTCTCACTGCTTCGATTACTGCCGTTTTGCCAAGTCCCTTACCCCTGTGCCGCGCAAGACAGGCTATTCTGCCCAAGTGATAGGAATTTTCGCCCTCTTTAATAATCCTTGCGTTGCACACCGGCCGGGCGTTTTCGTACAAGACGAGATGTAATGCCTGTCTGTCGCTGTCGTCAAATTCAAAATCGTGTGAAAACCCGACCTCTTTTACAAAGACCTCTTCCCTGATGAAAAAACTGTCCTTTATGCCTTCATCGGTGTATTTATACCATTTTATTTCCATATCCGTCACCTTTTCCTTCGTTATTCCCATTATATATATTTTTTGTATGTTTTTCAATACTTTGTCATTTTTCACAAAATTTTGTCGGTTACAGGATGAAAATTTTCCACACCTTGAATACATTTTGTCCTAATCTGTATATCATAAGCGGAATTATTGAAAAAATGACCACCGCGGGCGGAATAGTGTCCACAACGGGCGTACAATCGTATACTTTTATTTTTCCGTTGCGCACATTGACACAAATAATAAAAAACCCCTTTTTTGCTTTATTTTTTCGGCGTGTTGTCAATAGACAGCAAAAAAATCTTGGTGTAAACTCAATACTCAAATACAGGAGTTAATTTAATTAAGTTTTGTGTTAATTTTACGGTTTGGAAGGGGTGATGTTATGGTCAGTGGTAATAATGGCGGCAATGCAATTTTTGTCACTGGTTCAGAACAGGCGCGGGATAATGAAGGTGATGAAGAACACCGATCCGCGACTGCAAAACTGAAATTTTTAACTTAACCCCGTTTCTTCAAGGGTATTTATTGAGAGGTAATTTATGGATACTAAGAAAGAAAAAAAATCGTTTGTTGACAAGTGGCTGAGCGGTGTTGAAAAAGCCATCAACAAACTGCCAAGCCCGTTTACAATGTTTATTGCGCTGTTTTTTATAGTGGCGATATTCTCATTCATATTCAGAAACGTATCGGTTATCAATCCGTCCACGGGTGAAACGGTACGGGTACAGAACTTTTTCTCTCAGGCAGGTCTTGAGTGGATTTTGAAAAACATGACGACAAACTTTTCCGGTTTTGCGTCATTGGGTCTTGTTTTGACAATGACTCTCGGTATTTCTCTTTGCGAACAGGTCGGTCTCGTTGACGCCGTCCTCAAAAAGAGCATGGGTAACGTCTCACGGGCTATGATACCTTACATTGTCGCCCTCATCGGTACATGCGGCAACCTTGCATCCGACACTTGTTCCGTTCTTGTTCCGCCGCTTGCCGCCATCGCATTTTTGGGCGTGGGCAGAAGCCCTGTCGCCGGCTTGCTCTGCGGCTGGATTTCCGCCAACGCAGGTTTCTCGGCAAACCTTATGATTGCCGGTACGGACTCGCTTTTGGCAGGTATCACAAACACATCAATTAAGATTCTGCTCGGTGAAGACACAACATTCCTTGTTGACTCGGCATGTAACTGGTATTTCATGGCTGCGTCTACAATCCTGGTAACAATTATTATCGGCTGGTGTACAAACCACCTTATTGAGCCAAAACTCGGCGCATACCACGGCGAAACAGTCGTATCTACCGACGACCTCACACCTATTCAGCTCAAAGCTTTGAAGAGAACAGGCATCGTATTGCTTGTTTACATTGCAATCATCGTTGCCGGTATTGCGGCAGGCCCTCTTGCCAACCAGAAGACAGGCGGCATCGTAGGCTCTGTATTCCTTTCCGGTCTTATACCTATCATTCTCATTATGTTCATTCTCTGCGGTGTCACTTACGGCGTCTCAACCGGTGTTATCAAGAGTGAAAGAGATGTTACAAGCAAATTCACAAAAGCCATGGCAAACATGGGCTCATTCGTCGCATTCTGTTTTGCCGGCGGTCAGTTTACAGCCCTCTTTTCATGGACAAAGCTGGGCACAATCGTCGCCATCAAGGGCGCAGAGCTCCTCCAGTCAATCGGTTTCACAGGCGTCGCATTCTTTATCTGCTTCATTTTGATGACAATGTGCATCAACTTCCTCATGGGCTCCGGCTCGGCAAAATGGACAATTCTCGGCCCGGTATTCGTACCTATGATGATGCTCTTGGGCTACCACCCGGCATTCATTCAGATGCTTTACAGAATAGGCGATTCACCTACGAACGCAATTGCTCCTCTGGGCGCATATCTGTATATGTCACTTGCCGTTATGAACGAAAAGTACGACAAGGATATGAAACTCGGTACATTTATCGCAAACTGTATTCCTACGGTATTCATTCTCCAATTCATTTGGATAGGATTTGCGATAGTATGGTATCTCATCGGCTTGCCGATAGGCCCGGGCGTATCTACGCTCTTGCCGGCAGGCGTGCTGTAGTACAAAATTTAAGAGACGGTTTGTACCGTCTCTTTTTATTTGCGCTTATACTTAATTCGTCTGTCTGATTTTTGTCTTTCGGCTTTGCCGCCTTTTTTGCGGCTTTTTGTCGGGGTTTCGGTTTGCGGCTCCGTCTTTTTTGCAACCGTTGTCTTAGACACTTTTATGTGAACGGGGTTGTCCGCGTCAGTCACCATATCAATGTTGCCGTTCAGAATATCGGCGTTTGTCACCTTGACGGCAATCTTGTCGCCCACCGTGTACTCTCTGCCGGTGTATTTACAGTACAGGCTGTACCCCTCGTTAAGAGTCGGCTGTATCATATCAAGCCGGGACACATGCACCAGCCCTTCCGCCGTGTTGTCGAGCATAACATATATGCCGAATGAGGTCACGGATGTCACCGTACCAATAAAGCTCTCGCCGATGTGACGGCTCATAATCTCCGCCTTGTATATCTCGTCGGCGTCTCTTTCGATTTGGGTGGCGATTATCTCTCTTTCCGACGCCTGTTTTGACCGTGAGATTACATATTTGTCATATCTTTTCTTTATCCGGTCAATGTCTTTGCCGGCCAGATAATCAGACATTATTCTGTGTATTGCCAGGTCGGAATATCGTCTGATAGGCGAAGTGAAATGGGAATAATCGTTCAAAGCCAGCGAAAAATGGCCTATTTTCTGCTCTGAATACCTGGCTTTTGACTGAGAGCGCAAAATCATTCTGTGCACCGTAGTTTCAAGCGGTGTGTCTCTCGTATCGTCCAGTATTCTGCTCATTTCAAATCTGATTGAATCCTTGTCGGAACAGTTAAACGGAATATTCATTCTCAACAGATTGTCGGACAATGCAGACATTTTTTCCTCCGACGGCTCCTCGTGGATTCGGTAAATAAAAGGCAGTTCGTGCTTTTTGGCAAATTTTGCGGCGCAGCTGTTAGCCAAAATCATAAATTCTTCTATGATTTGCTCGCTCTCGCCGGAAACGCGTTTTTTCACATCGACGGCTGTGCCGTTTTTGTCAAAAACAATGTACGCCTCGTCGCTCTCGATATTGAGATATCCTCTTTTGTTTCTCTTTCGGCGCAAAAGTCCGAAAAGCTCGTCGGCTGTGAAAATTTCATCCCACACAATGCGGTACTTTTCTTTGAGTTCGTCGGTGACATCCCCGGCTAAAATCGAGTTTATCTCGGAATACACGCCTTTTACGCGGCTGCGTATCAGCGATTTTGTAAATCGGTAATCCGTCAAATTGCCCTCTCCGTCCAGCCGCATGATACATGAGAACGCCAGCCTCTCACGGTTTTCGTTGAGAGAGCACACATCGTTGGAGAATTCGACCGGCAGCATCGGGATGACCGTGTCGCCGTAGTAAATCGAAGTGCCCCTGCGGTATGCGTCGGAATCACATTCCGTGCCGCCCCTGACATAAAAGCTGACATCGGCTATGTGAACGCCCAACTCATAGCCGTTTCCGGTCTTTTTGATGTGAATGGCGTCGTCGATATCCTTTGTCGACCGGGAGTCAATCGTGAAAATGTCAATGTCGGTAAAATTTTCTCTTTTTTGTGCCTCGGCGGCAAAATCCGTGTTTCTTATTAACCTCTGCGCCTCTTCGATGACTTTTTTCGGGAAGGCGGTCTCGACCTCTTTTGAGGCGATAAGCACATCCGTCGCCTTTTTCGATGATGAGACCTTGCCGATGACCGAAGTGACCGTACAGGTCAGGCTTCTGTGGGTTGTGCCTCTGCCTTTGACAGACACAATAACTATGTCTTCATTTTGTGCGTAAGGCCTGTTTTCCACCCTCATTTTCACATAAGGGCAATCCAAGAGCGTGGCGTACATTCTGCCGTACTCGTAGGAAATTACGGCGGCAAGGCTTTGTTTTTCCCTTGTAATCCGCACTATTTCACCCTCGATGTCTCGGCGGTTTGACGGTATTTTTTTAACCGTGACCTCGTCGCCCGGCAATGCGCCCATCATAAGTCTGCCGGAGATAAAAATGTCGCCCGGCTCGTTTTCAAGCTTTACAAAGCCGAAATTTTCCGTCAGCTTGACCACCGTGCCTCTAAATAATTCGCCGTCCGGGGCTTTGCCTTTTTTCTTTTTTTCTTTTATCACAACCGTTCCGTTGATTTCGTCAATCAGGCCTTCGTTGTAAAGCTCGTTCATAGCGGCAAAGAATTTTCTGCTCGCCTTGAATTTCGATTGAAGTTTTTTGAATTTAACGGGGCCTTTTCTAAGCTCCCGCAGAATTTTTTCTTTTATTGGCATATTCTTTCCTTATACGATAAAAAGCCGTCACACACAGTAACGGCTTAAAGTTATCCTGTTAAAATTAAGCGGCAATTCTTGCGATTGCGGCAACAGCGATGGCCAATACAAAGAACGCAACGCCCGCATAAACGGTAGTCTTTGCAATTTTAGCGTCTGTTGAGCGTGACTGCATATCCATATACATATCCGTACCGCCGCCGACAGTACCCAGACCGCCCTTTGGCTCCTGTACAAGAACGAGTGCGGCAATGATTACGCCGCAGACGATGAGAAGTACGCCGCTTACTATTTCCAAAATACTCATTGTATCTGTTACCTTTCAATAATGCAATTTATGACTTATATAAATATACCACAACACACAAATTTTTGCAATAATAAATTATTGATAAATCTATGAATTATTCCAGAGTCATCTGTGTGGCGATGTCCTCGGCTTTCAGCGGCGTGCCCCGAGCTGGTATGCTCTTTGCCCTGCGCCTCGACGCGCCTTCGATTTGGGCGTCTTGTGCAGTCTGCGCGCTCTTCACAGCCCGGCCTTTTTTGAGGGTCATGACCTGTACGCCGACGGAGTTTTTAGTGGATTTTTCCGGAATTGTCGCGGAATTGACAATCACCGCCTTTGCCCGGGTGGAAACAAGCACGATGTCAACAGCCTCCGTGACACAGAGAATGTCGACGACCTTTGACTTGTCTGAAAACGCGTTGATGAGCTTGCGCCTGTTTTGTTTTGTCTCGTAGGCGGAAAGCGGTATTTTGGCAACTTTGCCGTTTTCAAAACAGAACAGCAGCCGGCCCTTGTACCGATTTATTATTAAAACCTTTATAACGCTTTCGTTTTCCTCCATACCCAGCTTTGCCGGCAGATACTCGCCCAAAGCCGACCGCTTTGTATCGGCAAAGTCATTGAGTTTTGCCTTGTAGACAGAGCATTTGTCGGTGAACACCAGCGCCGTCCGGTCATTTGTACACTCGGTGTGCAGCACGATTTCATCGTCTTGTTTAAGTTTCTGTTCTGACGCCATTCGCAGTGAAGCCGGGGTAATCTTTTTGAGATAGCCGCCCCTTGTGGCGAATACATGACACCGATAAGCCGGGATTTCCTCCGGCTCCTCCTCGATGTCGACCGACCGCGTGCCGTATTTTATTTCGCTCTTTCTGTCGGCGCCGTATTTTTTTATCACATTTTCCAGCTCGGAAATGATAATCTTTTTGACCTTGCTCTCGCTTTTTAATACGGATTCCAGCTCGGCTATGTCCTTTTCAAGTTGTTCTCTCTCGTCGATTCTCTTGATTATGTAGTTTCTGTTAAGCTGTCTCAGTCTTATTTCGGCGACATATTCCGCCTGTACTTCGTCTATTCCGAAGCCTATCATCAAGTTCGGTACGACCTCTTTCTCGTCCTCGGTGTTTCTGACGATTGAAACGGCTTTGTCGATGTCCAAAAGTATCCGTTCAAGGCCCTTTACCAGATGCAGACGGCTCTTTTTTCCCTGTAAATCGTGGAAAACGCGGCGGCGGACACATTCGTATCTGAAAGCTATCCATTCCGTTATGATTTCGCGCACGCCCATAACCTTAGGCGCGCCGGCAATGAGAACATTGAAATTCGCGGAAAAGTTATCTTCGAGAGGGGTCATTTTGAAGAGTCTTTGCATCAGCTTTTCCGGGTCTTTGCCGCGTTTTAAGTCAAAAGTGATTTTCAAACCCTTCAGGTCGGTCTCGTCTCTCATATCGGAAATTTCCGTTATCTTACCCCGCTTTACCAGCTCGGCGACCTTGTCCATTATGGCCTCGACGGTGGTGGTCGGCGGGATTTGAGTGACCTCTATCAAATTGTCCTCTTTGACATAGTTCCATTTTGACTGTACCCTGACTCTGCCTCTGCCGGTCTCGTAAATGCCGTCAATGTCGCTTTCGTCATAGAGGATATAGCCGCCCCCGACGAAATCCGGCGCCGGCAGAGTGTCTTTGACATTGTGGTTTTCATCTCGCAAAAGAGCTATTGTGGTGTTGCACACCTCGGCCAAATTAAACGAACATATAGATGACGCCATGCCGACGGCGATGCCGAGGGTGTTGTTCGTCAGAATGTTCGGAAATGTGACCGGCAAAAGGGTAGGCTCTTTCATTGTAGAGTCGTAATTGTCGACAAAATCCACCGTGTCGCTGTCTATGTCGCGGAAAAGCTCCTCACATACCGGCTCTAATTTAGCCTCGGTGTAACGGGAGGCGGCGTAAGCCATGCCCGACGAGTAGGCCTTGCCGAAGTTGCCCTTGCTGTCTACAAACGGGACGAGCAAAGCCTCGTTGCCACGGGAAAGTCTGACCATCGTCTCGTAAATTGCGGCGTCGCCGTGTGGGTTTAATTTCATCGTCTGACCGACAATGTTGGCGGATTTTGTGCGGTTGCCCTTCAAAAGCCCCATGCCGTACATTGTATAGAGCAGTTTTCTGTGGGACGGCTTGAAGCCGTCAATTTCCGGCAAAGCTCTGGACACAATGACAGACATGGCGTAAGGCATGTAGTTTGTCTCGAGAGTGTCGGTTATCGCGCTCTCTATTATTTCGCCGGCGGAAAGTATCTCTACGCTTTCGTCAACAGAGGCTTTCTTTGGCTTGTTGTCTGTTTTAGTCTGTTTTTTTCTTGGCATAAATTCTCCTTGTTACGAGAGGTCGAGCCGGTCGATATAGTCTGCGCCGAACTCCCGAATATGCTGTTTTCTGCCCTCAAGGTTGTCGCCCAAGAGCATTTCGAAAACCGCCCGGGTCTTTTCGACATCGTCGCGGCACACTTTAATAAGGCGCCTTGACGCCGGGTTCATTGTGGTCATCCACATCATTTCCGCCTCGTTTTCGCCCAAGCCTTTTGAGCGCTGAATAGTAAATTTTGCGCCCTTAATTCTCTCTAAAACATCGGCTTTTTCCGCCTCGGTATAGGCAAAATAAGTCTTTGTCCGGGTGTTGATTTCATACAGCGGAGATTCGGCGATATAGACCTTGCCCTCGTCGATGAGAGCCGGCGTAAGCCTGTAAAGCATCGCCAAAATAAGAGTGCGAATCTGAAATCCGTCCACATCGGCATCGGTGCATATTATGACTTTATTCCATCTGAGGTTGTCGATATTGAATGTGGATATGCCGTTGTTTTTGTATTTTGCCGGGCTTTCCACGCCGCAGCCCAGCACCTTTATCAAGTCTGTTATGATAGGGCTTTTGAATATTCTGTCGTAGTCAACCTTGAGACAGTTCAATATTTTACCCCTGACCGGCATAAGAGCCTGAAACTGTGCGTCACGGCTGGTTTTGCAGGCGCCGAGAGCCGAATCGCCCTCGACGATGTAAATTTCTCTTTGCGAAATGTCTTTTGAGCGGCAATCGACAAATTTTTCCACTCTGTTTGCAATGTCTATCTGTGCGGACAGGGTCTTTTTTATGCCCCGTCGGGTTTTGTCCGCCTGTTCTCTCGACTGCTTATTTACCAAAACCTGTTTTGCTACCCTGTCGGCCTCCTCAGGATTTTCGATAAAATAAACTTCGAGAGAGTGTTTTAAGAATTTTGTCATTGCCGAGGCGACAAATTTGTTGGTTATCGCCTTTTTTGTCTGATTTTCATAGCTTGTGAGCGTGGAAAAACAGGACGAAACAAAAATGAGACAGTCCTCGATGTCCTCAAATTTCAGTTTTTCGTCATTCTTTTTGTACATGCCCTTTTTCTTGAAATAGTCGTCAAAAAAGCTCCTAAACGCGCTTTTAAGAGCTGTTTCCGGGCTGCCGCCGTGCTCGAGATAGGAGGAATTGTGAAAATATTCCACCTTTGAAACCTTGTTGGAAAAGGCATAGGCTACATTCATATTGAGGCGGTATTCCGGTCTGTCCGCCGCGTCTCTGCCTGTGACATCGTCGGAATTGAACACCGTTTTTGACAGAGCGTTCTCGCCCGCCAGCTCGGAGACATAGTCTGCAATGCCGTTTTCGTAAAAATAGCGCTCTTCTTCAAATCCGCCGTCGGTTTCATTGCGGAAAATAAACTCAATACCCGGGTTTACTATCGACTGTTTTTTGATGACATCCCGGTAGTATTCCTTTGACACATCAATGTCGGAAAAGACCTCTTTGTCCGGTTTCCATTTTATTTTTGAGCCGGTATGGGCTTTTTTCGGCGCCTCGGTCTTGTGCAGACCGCCCACATTTTCGCCCTTTTCGAAATCGAGATGGTAAACAAATCCGTCTCGGGTGATGTCCGCGGTCATGTATTCCGAGGCGTACTGGGTGGCGCAAAGGCCCAGACCGTTTGTACCCAGAGAATATTCGTAGTTGCCGCCGGCGTTGTTTTCGTATTTGCCGCCGGCGTACATCTCACAGAACACCAATTCCCAGTTGTAGCGGTTTTCCTTGTTGTTGAAATC
Source organism: Oscillospiraceae bacterium (assembly GCA_029007985.1). Lineage (GTDB taxonomy): Bacteria > Bacillota > Clostridia > Oscillospirales > Ruminococcaceae > RGIG3102. Next base: position 42,313 of record JAQXIW010000072.1, read on the forward strand.
AACCGGGATGCCTCTGCCCATGTCCTCGACCTCGACGGATTTATCCATAAACCTGGTCACCGTGATTTTTTTGCCGTAGCCTTCGCGTGCCTCGTCTATCGAGTTTGTAAATATTTCAAAAATCGCCTGCTGACAGCCCTCGATGCCGTCCGAGCCGAAAATGACCGCCGGTCTTTTTCTGACTCTGTCCGCCCCTTTGAGCAGGCTGATTGTTTCGTTGTCGTATCTTTCGGTTTTCTTAGCCATTAAAGTCCCTTTTATTTGATAAAATAATTATATATACAATGTAGTATTATATTATAGCATTGGCGGGATTGTCAAATATTGTTGTATATGGCAAAAAAATCCCACTCGGGTGAGTGGGATAAATTTGATTATTCAGCTTCTTCTGCCGGCTCCTCTTTAACAGGTGCAGGCTGTGTCTGTTTGATCGAGAGTGAAACTCTCTTTGTTTCTTCGTCGAAACCGATGAGTTTTACATCGACATCCTGGCCTACCTTGAGGACTGCTGCCGGGTCTTCAACTCTGTCGTAAGAGATTTCGGAAATGTGTACAAGACCGTCAATGCCCGGGAGAATCTTTACGAATGCGCCGAACTTTGTGATAGATACTACCTTAGCGGTAAATACTCTGCCGATTGGGTATTCGGCGGCGAAAATCTTCCACGGGTCGTCTTCCTCTTTTTTGTGGCCGAGAGAAATCTTTTCGTTTTCTCTGTCGATAGATTTGACGAATACATCGATTGTATCACCGACTTTGACAACTTCCGACGGCTGTTTTACCTTTTCCCATGTGAGTTCGGAAAGGTGTACAAGGCCGTCTACGCCGCCGAGGTCAACGAATGCGCCGTATCTTGTGAGGCTCTTTACAACGCCGTCATAGTGTTTGCCCTCTTCGACTTCTGCCCAGAATTTTTCTTTGAGAGCCTTTGTGGCTTCGTCCTTAACGGCGCGGATAGAGCCGATAACTTTTCTTCTGCCGCCGTCTTTTGAGGATTCGATAATCTTGATTTCCTGATTTGTGCCTACGAGTGCATCCAAAGATTCGTTTCTGCCTGCTGCAAGTGTTGCAGGGATAAAGACTCTTGCGCCCGAAACATAGGCTACAACGCCGCCCTTTACAACCTGTGCAATCTGTGCAGTTACTGTCTCGCCGGATTCAAATGCCTTCTGTACGGCATCGTCGCCTGCAAGTGCGTCGAATCTCTTTTTGGAAAGCTCAATCATGCCGTCTGTATCGTTAGTCTTAATAACGATGAGATTAAGCTCGTCACCTTTCTTTACAAGGTCTTCGACTTTTGCAGACGGATCATCGCTGAGTTCATCTGACTTCAGCAGACCAGTCTGTGCGACACCCAAGTCCACAAGAACTTCACCGTTCTTGATGCCTGTAACTACTCCTTTTACTTTTGCGCCTCTGTAAACTTTCTGCTGATTTGAGAAAGAAGCATCGAGCATTTCTTCAAAGCTCATGCCCTCTTCACGAATTTCTTCGCTCATGTTATTAAGTACCTCCTGAATAATGAACGCCGGTGTACTTGCTCCTGCCGTGACGCCCACTTTTTTTATATTTGTAAACAACTCTTTTGGGAGTTCTTTAGCCGTTTCAACACTGTATGTAGGGCAATGCCGACTGCACACCCGCACCAGTTTCTGAGTGTTTGACGAATGACGGCCGCCTATGACAACCATTGCGTCACATTCCTGTGCCAATTTTGCCCGTTCGGTCTGTCTTTCATTTGTCGCTCTACATATTGTATCAAATATTTTATAATTTGTACATAGCAAATTAATGATATTTGTTGCATCTTCCCACTTTTTCAGCATGTACGTGGTCTGTGCAACTAAGTTTATCGGCTTGTCTTTGTTGCCGTCTTTTTCCAGCCATTCCCTGAGCTCACCCGGCTGTGAAAACACGAAAACCTCGCCGCCGGTGTAGCTGACTATACCCTGTACCTCCGGGTGAGAGGCGTCGCCGGCGACGAGCAAAATTCTGCCGTCGGCGCCGGTTTTTTCGGCGAGCCTGTGTATTTTTTTGACATACGGGCAGGTGGCGTCGTGTATAGTTATATTCTTTTTATCAAAGTATTCGCACACGCTTTTTTCCACGCCGTGACTGCGTAAAACGACCTCATATCCCGGCGGTACATCAAGCGAATCAAGGGTGAGAACGCCCAGCTTTTCAAGAGCCTGCACCTGCTGAGTGTTGTGAATAAGCGGCCCCATTGTAGCGACTTTTCTGCCCTCGCTCCGCAGCTTTGTCACCATATCCACCGCCCTGTTTACCCCAAAGCAAAAGCCGGCGGTTTCCCGTTTTTTAACAATCATTTTATTCACCTTCCGATTCGGTATCGGTCTGCGGATTTTCCGCCGTCGCCTCAATCGGCGGCACATAACCCACCGACTCGTTGTATTCTGCCAAAAGTCTTTCCAGCTCGGTTTCAAAGTTTTTCTTTGCTTCTCTTATCGCCGCTCTCGAGCCGGAAGCCAAATCAGTCTCCTCCGCCGTCATAGGCTTGCCGACAGAGATGACGACTTTGCAAAGCGGCTGCAGTTTTCTTGTCTTTGTCGGGTAGACGATTCTGACCGGTATGATGTCGGCGCCGGTTTGAGCGGCTATCATAAATGCGCCGGATTTGATTTTTTGCATCTTATCGCCGGTGCCTCGTGTGCCCTCCGGGAAAATCAGCATGCCGTGGCCGTTTTTAATGTCGGAAATGCCCTTTTCAAGCGCGGATTTGTCCGCTTTGCCCCTCTCGACCGGAAAACAGCCCACCTGTCTGAAAATCCAATTCAAGAAAGGGTTTTTGAAAAGCTCTGCTTTACCCATAATTGACAGTTTTTTGCCTATTCCGTAAGCCATAACCACAAAAACCGGGTCTATCATTGACAGGTGATTTGCGCAGATGATAAACGGTCTGCCGTTTTTCTTGTATTCGTCGAACACTTCGGTGTTGCGTGTTTCAAAGCGAAAAATTATCCTGAAAAGCACCGACACCGCGGCAAAACAAATTGCATATACCATTTAATTTTTTACCTTTTCATCAATTATTTTTTCGACAGCCTGTACAGCCCGGTCAAAATCCAGCCGTGATGTGTCCAGCAAAACGGCGTCCCGCGCCTGTCTCAGCGGCGCCACATCTCTGTGAATGTCCCGATAATCCCTGTCCTCGATGTCCTTTAACACCGTTTCAAAAGATATGTCAGTGCCTTTTTCGACCAGTTCTTTATATCTTCTCTCGGCTCTGACGCGGCTGTCGGCGGTGATGTAAATTTTCACCCGGGCGTTCGGCAAAACTATTGTGCCGATGTCTCTGCCGTCCATTACCACAGACTGAGTTTTTGCCATATCGCGCTGTGCGTCCAGCAAAAAGGCTCTGACTTCCCGCAGGGCAGACACCTTTGACGCCGCCATTGAGACCTCGTTTTTGCGAATGTCCGCCGATACGTCCTCGCCGTTGAGATAGATTTTCTGTACTCCGTCGGTATAGCCTAATTTTATATCAATGTTTGCAAGATTGTCAACAACTGTATGCTTATCTTCGATATTAACGCCGTTTTTCAGCATATAGAGCGCAATCGCTCTGTACATTGCCCCGGTGTCAACATAGACGATGTTTCTTTTTTTGGCGATTTCTTTTGCTATCGAGCTTTTGCCGGCTCCTCCCGGCCCGTCAAGTGCTACAGAGTAAATCATATTTTATCTCCCCGTGATATAAAAATTCCATTTTGCTCCAGAATGCTTTGAGCGCAGGCGAAAGCCGTGGAAAAAGCAATCTGTAAATTGTATCCGCCCGTATAGGCGTCCGTGTCGATGACCTCGCCGATAAAATAAAGGTTGTCGGTGAGCTTTGATTCCATCGTAGACGGATTTATCTCTTTTACGGATACGCCGCCCGAAGTGATGACGGCAATATCAATTTTGTATTTTGAATTAAGCTGTATTGTGAAGTTTTTAAGCAGCTTCACCAACGCCGTTCTTTCTTCTCTTGTTATCTGATTTGCGGTTTTTTCCCTGTCGACACCCCATTCCGTCAGCACGACGTCAATCATGGATTTAGGCAACAGCAAATCAAGACAATTCGCCGCCTGTTTTGAATGGAGTTTTTCAAAGTCGGCGCACACTCTTTTGTAGAGAGTTTCCTCAGAGAGAGCCGGCTTTAAGTCTATAACCGCCGTGCATTTTTGAATGTCGGCGTCTTTAATGTGACAGGATGCCGAAAGTACCAGAGGCCCGGATATGCCGAAATGGGTGAACAGCATCTCGCCCTGCTCGGAAAAGAGTTTCTTTTTGCCGTTCATTATCGACAAATTGACGTTGCGCAGCGAAAGCCCCATCATTTTGCGGCATTTTGTGCCGTTTTCTACCAGCGGGACAAGACTTGCCGCAGGCTTTACCACGGTGTGCCCCCGGCTCTCCGCAAGGATGTATCCGTCGCCCGTCGATCCGGTCTGAGGATAGGACAGCCCGCCTGTCGCAATTATAACCTTGTCGGCGTAATACCTTTTGCCCCCTTTTGTCTCGACTCCCACGGCGGTGAGACCGTTGTCGGAAAACAAAAGCTTTTTCACATCGCCGTGTATGATTTTGCAGCCGGCGCAATGGCTGTCAAGGGCGTGCTTAATATCCCGGGCTTTATCCGACACGGGAAAAACTCGTCTGCCCCTTTCGGTTTTAAGCGGCACGCCGGCATTTTCAAAAAATCTCATCGTCCGCCGGGTGTTAAAGCCGTAAATCGCCGAATACAGAAATTTAGGGTTTGTGCGGACATTTTTCAAAAACGTCTCTTCGTCACAGTTGTTAGTGACGTTGCATCTGCCCTTGCCGGTGATGAGCACCTTTTGAGCCGTGTCTTTTGAATGTTCGATTACGGTGGTGTCGACACCGTTTTTTGCAAGGAAGCCGCCGCAGAAAAGTCCCCGGGCGCCGCCTCCGACTATTATTACTTTCATAAAACGATTAGTGTGTATTTAATACTTTTTACGGTCTTGTGTCAGTTTTCGTATTTCGGCAAAACCTTGCTCTCGGAAAAATCCTCCATATCCAAGGTCAAATTCGGATTGTAATAAGGGTCGTGCAAGAGGCTGTCGCCGAAACGGTCTTTCAGTCGCTTGCGCTCGCTGTCAAATCTGGCTTTCTTTTCACCGGTTTTATCCGAGCCTCTCGAAACCGATTCATAGTGGTAACATTCGGCGTAAGGAGTGAACACCACATCATACCCCATGTTGCGCACGCGCAGACAAAAGTCCACATCGTTAAAGGCGACGGCAAATTCTTCGTCGAGCCCGTTTGCCCTTTCGTAGGCCCGTCTTGTCACAAGCATACAGGCGGCGGTGACGCAGGATAGGTTTTGCACACAGGAGAGGCGGAACATATATCCGCTTTTTCCCCTCGGGTGATATTTGTGAGAGTGGCCGGCATATCCGCCCAAGCCCACGATAACGCCCCGGTGCTGAACTCGGTTGTCCGGGTAATAGAGCATCGCGCCCACGATACCGGTGTTTTTTTGTTGTGCCAATGAAACCATTTCGGAAAGCCGGCCGTCCGTTATAATTTCAATGTCGTTGTTCAAAAGCAGGAACATATCGGCGTCGGATTGCGATACCGCAAAATTGTTGATTTTAGAGAAATTAAAGCCGCCTTTATAGTACAAGACCTTTAGATTTTCGTGTTCTTTTTCGATTTCTTTATAGTATTCGAATGTGGCGGAGTCCGTCGAGTTATTCTCTACAATCAAAACTTCAAAATTTGCGTACTTTGTCTTGGCGTAAATTGAATTTATGCATTTTTCCAAGACTTCTTTTTGGTCTTTGTTCGGTATGATTATCGAGACCTTAGGGTTGCCGATAATTTCGTAGTCGATTTTGTAAGTGGACGGGAATTTGCCCTCTCTCGCCTTGCCTTTAACGCCTGTTCTTTCAAGGTGGGCGTTGAGAGCCCTGATTGCATTTTGGGTGACATAAGGCTTTGCGCCCACGCCGCCGGAGGTTGACCGCGCGTGAACTCGCCAATAGTACAATACTTTCGGTATGTGTTTGATGACAACGCCCGGTATCTCTGTGATTTTTAAGAATAAATCATGGTCTTGGGCGCCGTCACAGGCGCTGTCCAGGCCGCCTGATTTTTCAAATATCTCTTTTCGCATACACGCCAAGTGGCAAATGTAGTTGCAGTTTGTCAAATAGAAATATGAGTAATCCGGTTTGAAATGGGCTACAATCGGGTTTTTCCAATCCGCGTCGAAAAGAGCCTCGTCCGAATAGATAAAATCGGCGTTTGTGTCTTCGACGGTCTTTGCAATTTGATAAAGAGCGTCCGGCGAAAGATAATCGTCGTGGTCGGCAAGGGCGATGTAGTCGCCGCCGGCGTATTTTACCGCCTCGTTTGTGTTGGCGGAAATACCCCTGTTTTCAGCTAATTTTATATATTTGATTTTGTCGCTGCCCAGAGATTTTACATACTCGCCCACATAGGCGTGGCCGTCATCCGACGCATCCGCCAATACAAGCTCGCCGTACCGATAAGATTGATTCAAAAACGAGTCAATGTATTCGGCAAGGAAGTTTTTGTCGGTATTGTATAGAGCCGTGACAACGGAAATTGTTTTGTTCTCTCTCTTGGGCGTGTACTCTCTCTGTTTTTCCAGCGCCCGCCGAGGCGGCAGAAATCTGCCCTTTTTTGCTCTCATTCTGCGCCTGAAAAACGCCGCCCGCCTTTTGACCGTGCCGGCAAAGCCCTCTTCTTTTATATATTGAAAAAACAGAGCGACCAGCTCTTGAAATCGCTTTAATTTAAGCATTATTTGTACCCGTAGTTTTCATATAGCAATGTGAAGTGCGGATTGTAATACGGGTCGTTGTAGTCAAAATATTTGCCCCATATTCTCTGAAAATTCCGCTTTTCTCTCTCGTATCTCGGATTAGGCTTGTCCGTGTCCGAGCCCCTGGATTTGCTCTCGTAGTGTATACCCTCGCAAAACGGCGTAAACACATTTACCAGCCCCGACTCGTACAGTCTCAGACAAAAGTCGACATCGTTGTAGGCGACGGCAAAGTTTTCCTCGTCGAGAGGGTATTTTTTGTACAGTTCCGTCTTTGTCATAAGACAGGCGCCCGTGACCGCAAGATAATTTTGAGCTGTTACAAGCCTGTACATATCGCCGGTTGTATCCCCCGCTAAGCCCTTGTGTGAATGGCCGGCAGAGCCGTTTATGCCGACAATTACGCCGGCGTGCTGTAATGTGCCGTCCGGGTAGTAAAGCTTAGCCCCGACTGCCCCCACATCCGCCCTCTGCGAATAGGAGAGCAGTTCTCTTATCGAGTTGTCGGATATAAATTCCACATCATTGTTGAGCAGCAGAATGTGCTCTCCCGTCCGGTATTGGGCCCCGAAATTGCATATTGCGGAGAAGTTAAAGTCGCCTTTGTAGTACACTACCTTTAAGTTTTTGTATTTTGATTCGGCATCTCTGTAATATTCAAATGTCTCGTCGCTTTCCGAATTGTTTTCCACCACAATAATCTCGGTGTTGTCCCAGCCGCCCTTTGCCGCTATGCTGTCAAGACATCTGGATAAATCGTCGGCGTGGTCTTTATTCGGAATGATGACGGAGACCTTCGGCTCGCCCGAAACCTCATACACCGTGCGGTATGAGCCGTTGTACTTGCCGATTGAAACCTCGCCTTTCAGACCGATTCTGTCGAGGTGCCGGGCAATCGCTTTTCTGCCGGCCTCAAAAGCGTACATTTTCGCCGACATATCGTTGGCAGTTGACCCGGAATGACCGCGCCAAAAGTACAGCCGCTTAGGTATATGGTGAATGTATTTCGCCTTTTCCGACAGTCGCAAAATCAAATCGTAGTCCTGTGCGCCGTCGTATTCCGGGCACTCATACGCCCCCGCCTTTTCAAAAAGCTCTCTCGAAAAGACGAGAAAATGCGTTATGTAGTTTACGCCGCGCAGAAAATCCGGGGCGTAGTCTATTTTGAAATGATACTGAATTAAGTGTTTCAGTTCGCCGTCAAGGGTGACTTCGTCGCTGTACAGCATATCGGCGCCCTTTTCGTTTATCGCCTTTACATTTTCAAAAAGGGCATTTGGCTGAATGACATCGTCGTGGTCTAAAAGCGCAATGTACTCGCCGTCGCACATTGAAAAAGCCCGGTTTGTGTTGGCGGATATGCCCCCGTTTTCATCCAGCTTTTTATACTTTATTCTGCCGTCCCTGTACGAATTTACGACTTTTTCGACATACGAATGTTCGCCGTCCGACGCGTCGGCAAGACAGAGCTGCCAATTTTCATAGGACTGCGCCCTGACCGAATCTATCATCTCGGTCAGGAATTTTTTGTCCGTGTTGTAAAGCGGCACGGCTACGGAAATTTTCGGCATAAAGTCAAATTTTGTCTTTCGCTGCCGGGATAAATCCCTTTTCAGCGGAATGTCGGCGCGGAATTTCCACACATCGCCCTTTGTCATAAGTTTAATTCTGAAATCGACCTCTCGACAAGTCGCCTCCAAGCCCCTTTTTTGTAAAGAAACAACACCTCGTTTTATCAAGGTGCCGATTCTTTTTATATTAAGGTTTCTTTTGATAAACAACACAGGGCTGTCCTGAATGTCATTGCTCATTTAATTGTCCTCTATCAGTAGTTTGACATATATGCGTCGCAGACCTCTTTTGTCGCGCCGGTCATCATAACATTGCCGTGTTCAAGCCATGTGACTTTGTTGCACAGTCTTCTGACCTGGTCAATGGAGTGGCTGACGAGTATTACCGTTGTGCCGTCCGACATAAGCTCTTTCATACGGTTTTCGCATTTTTCCTGGAATGTGTAGTCGCCGACAGACAGAATTTCGTCGGCTATGAGAATGTCCGGCTTTGTGGTGGTGGCGATGGCAAAAGCAATTCTCGCAACCATACCGGAGGAATAGTTTTTCAGCGGCACATCAAGGAAGTTGTGCAATTCGGAAAAATCCACAATCTCCCGGAAATGCTCGTCCATATATTTCTTTGAATATCCCAGGACTGCGCCGTTGAGATATATATTTTCGCGGGCGGTCAAGTCCATATCGAAGCCCGCGCCCAATTCGATAAGAGGCGCAATGACGCCGTTTACCGTCACAGAGCCCTTTGTCGGCTTCAAAACGCCCGCTATTGTTTTGAGCAGAGTGGACTTGCCCGAGCCGTTGAGCCCGACCAAACCGTATACATCGCCCGGCATAATGTCTATGCTGACATCGTTGAGAGCCCAAAATTCCTCGAATTTGAGATTGCCCTTTGCGAATTTAATCAAATATTCTTTCAGGCTGTCCACTTTTTCGGTCGCCAAATTAAAGCGCATACTTACATTTTTTACGCTTACCATAGGTTCCATAATATGCGCCTCCTTATATGTAAAGAATGAAGTTGTCCTGCAGCTTTTGGAAAGTCTTTGCGCCTATTGCCAGCATTATGACGGCGAAAAACGCACAGATTGCCGTAGCTTTCAGCGACGGGAAAACGCCGTCGATGATACAGCCCCTGAATGTGGTGACATACCAATACATCGGGTTCAATTTGCCCACATACTGCAAAATTGTACCCTGCCAAATGGTCTCCGGGTAGAATATCGGCGTGGCATAGGTGAGAGCCGTGACGATGATTGTCCAAAAATGCATAATGTCTCTGAAATATATAGCCGTGGCGGACAAAAACAGCCCGGCGCCGACAATAAACACAAATTCAAAAAACATCGGTATGATAACGCCTATGACCGACAGGTGCATCGGCGCGCCGGTGATTACCATAACCATTACCAGCGCAATCAGAGAAAAGCACATATTCAAAAAGGCAAAACAGCTTTTTTCCAGCGGGAAAATGTATTTTGGCATATATACTTTTTTAATAAGCCGCGACGAATACAAAACCGAGCCCATTGAGGAGTTTGTGCCCTCGTTGAAAAAGGTAAACACCAACTGACCGGACAGCAGATAGACCGGGTAATTTGGAATATCAAATCTGAAAAAGTGGGAGAAAACGGCGCTCATAACCAGCATCATAAGCAGAGGGTTGAGAACGCTCCACAAAATACCCAGCTTTGAGCGGCGGTATCTGACCTTGATATCTCTCTGAATCAGATTTTCAAGTAGAAAGCGATAACGCCAAAAAGTTTGCAAACCCGATTTCATTTTTAATACCTTTCAAAAAATTCAAATTTCTGCCGCGCAAAAGGAGTGTGCTTTGCGTCTTTTTGCGATGTTTTGATTTCACAGTCGATTTCCGGCCAGATGACTTTTACCGTCTCGTCGTTGTAAGGAATACCGCCCTCGGCATTCGGGTTGTACACATCGGTGCACTTGTAGACAAATTCAGCCTCGTCGGACAGAACAAGAAAGCCGTGAGCAAAGCCCTCCGGAATGTAAAACTGCAATTTGTTTTCCTCTGAAAGAGTAACGCCGTACCATTTGCCGAAGGTCTCGGAATTCGGGCGGCAGTCGACGGCGACATCATAGACCTCGCCCTTTATTACTCTGACCAGCTTGCCCTGGGTGTTTTCCGTCTGGAAATGCAGACCCCTCAAAACGCCCTTTGTGCTTTTTGAGTGGTTGTCCTGTACAAATTCCTTGTCAATTCCGCCCTTTGCGAACTCTTCCTTGTGATATGTTTCCATAAAAAAGCCTCTGTCGTCGCCGAAAACCATCGGCTTTACAACGACAAGACCTTTTATATCGTTAGTTATAAATTCAAATTTTGACATATAAATCACCTTTTCATAGTATTACATAATATATCATCATAATAATACCATAAAATAAATATCCTTTCAATTAAAAACACAGGGTTTGAGAATTTATTTACACGGTATTCATATTTTTCAAATAACTAAAATCTAACACAATTTTGTGAGAGAATACATTCAAATCAAACGATGACGAGGTGAAATATATGATATACAACTGCGGACTTGTCCTGGAGGGCGGCGGAATGAGAGGCGTCTACACCCGGGGCGTGCTGGATTTCTTCCTTGAAAACGGTATTGAATTTAAGAGTATTTACGGCGTTTCACGGGGCGCGATAAACGGGCTGAATTACAAGGCGAAGCAGCCGGAGCGCACAATCCGTATTTTTATGAAATACCGCAACGACGAAAGATACCGGGGAGTCAATTCGCTTTTGAAAACCGGAAACTTTTTCAATGTGGATTTTTCCTACAATGTCATACCGAACAAATTGGATTTGTTTGACTATGAGACATTCAAAAACAACCCGGCGGATTTTTATTCGGTCATTTCAAATGTCAACACGGGCAAAGCCGAATACATAAAAATCACCGACGCAAAAGAGCAGATTGACTTCATCAGGGCGTCTGCCTCTTTGCCGATAATTTCACAGATAGTAAAAACGCCTACCGGCGAATATCTCGACGGCGGCATAACCGATTCAATACCGCTGAAAAAGAGCCGCGAGGACGGCAACGAAAGAAATGTGGTGATTTTGACTCAGCACAGGGGCTTTGTCAAAGAGCCGGCATCAAACATGCCCGTAATAAAGACAATGTATTCAAAGTACCCGGAATTTGTTAAAGCCAACGCCGACAGACACATAATGTACAATCGGCAGACGGCGTATGTATCGGAATGTGAAAAAGCGGGCAACACCTTTGTAATAGCACCGCACAAACCGGTGGATTTGGGCAGAATGGAAAGCGACGAAACAAAACTTTACGAATGGTACGCCTACGGCAGACAGGACGCAAAGGCGGCTTTTGAAAATCTGAAAGAATTCCTCAATAAATGACAACGGCGGCGACAAGCCGCTTTTGTTTTGTGCGTTTGTTCGCATATAGGGTTTATCATATCTGCCGCCAAAAACAAATACGGCATTTACATATCTAAACATTTACCTGTCAAAACAGCGGTATATTCACACTCCCCTTTCCGCGATGTTCTCAGAATAATCTGTTGTTTTATTTTATAGAAAGTGATATAATTTTATGCGTATTTTTAGGGGGGTGCTTAGTATTGAAAAAATATATTGATTTGTTTTTCAGATTTTTCAGAGTCGGCGCGCTGACCTTCGGCGGCGGGCTGGCAATGTTACCTATAATAGAGAGAGAGCTGACAGAGGGCGACAACGCCTTGATGACAAAGGAGCAAATAGCCGACAACTACGCCATAGCCCAATGTGTGCCGGGCATCATTGCGGTCAACACATCCATAATTTCCGGCTATCAAATCGGCGGTACCGCGGGCGGCCTCGTGTCTGCTTTCGGCGTTTGCACACCGTCGTTTATAATTATTTTCATCATCGCCAGTGTGCTTTCCGGCTTTATGGACAATTCCTATGTGCTGATTGCCTTAGCCGGCATAAGAAGCGGCGTCTGCGCTCTGATTCTCAACACGGTGTTCAATCTCTCCAAAAAGAACATTGTCGACAAATTGACTCTCGCCATATTCTTTTTGGCTTTCGGCATTTTGCTTTTCGTCGACGTATCGCCTGTAATACCAATCCTAATCGGCGCCGTCATCGGCGTTTTGGCAAAGAGAAAAGGCGGTGAAAACAGATGATTTATTTACAGTTGTTTTTTGAATTTGCAAAAATCGGTCTTTTCAACTTCGGCGGAGGCATGGCTGCTCTGCCGTTTTTACAGGATTTGTCGGTGCGCACCTGCTGGTACACCTTTGAAGAAATGGCAAACTTCATCGCCATTTCCGAATCCACGCCGGGCCCTATGGCAATAAATATGGCGACTTATGTGGGCTATACCACCGGCGGATTTTTCGGCAGCTGCATGGCGACTCTCGGCATTATTTTCCCGGCGCTGTTCGTCACAACTCTCGTGGCAAAATTTTTGTCTCAATTCCGCGACAACAAATATGTAAACCGGGCTTTTTACGGTCTGCGCCCTTGTGTTTTGGCTCTTATCGCCTCGGCTCTGGTTTCCCTGGTGGGCGTCACAATGCTCAACGACGGGTGGACTTTCCAAACAATTACAAGCTTTATAAACTATAAGGCAATTCTCATTTTTGCGGTGATATTCGCAATGCTGAGGAGCAAAAAACTGGGCAAAATACACCCGGTGGTCTTTTTGGCGCTGTCACGGGTTATGGGGCTTATACTTTATTAAAAATCTGACGGTATTGCATATACAATACCGTCTTTTATTTTTATGAAAATTTACATATATATTCAGCGCGGCGTTTGTGATACAATAAAAACAGAATAATGTGAATAACGGAGGGATATAAAATGGTACTTAAAAAACGCGGGCTCAGCGGCACGGTTTCGACGGTTATTTCGCGGCGCGAAATCGAAAACGGCAAAGTCAGCCGCATGGCTGCACGAGAGAGTTTTGTTCTGCTGGAAAACAACGGTGTTTTGCCTTTGAAAAAGGGCGCGAAAATCGGACTTTACGGCGGCGGCGCCGTAAAGACAATGAAAGGCGGCACAGGCTCGGGCGATGTCAATGAGCGCAGGACCGTATCGGTTTACGAGGGCCTGGAAAACGTCGGATATGAAATAACATCAAAAGAATGGCTTGACGGCTATGTGGGCTGTTACGACAAGCGGAGAAACGACTGGAAAGACGACATTATGTCCCGCGCCGGCTCGGACGGAATGAAGTTTTTTATGACTTATTCCTCAACGCCGTTTGAAATGCCTGCCGGCGATAAAATCGACAAAGAAAAAGCAAAGGCCGACGGCGCAGACGCGGCGATATTCGTAATCTCACGAATTGCCGGAGAGGGTGCCGACAGAAAGACCAAAGAGGGCGATTACTATCTGACGGCTCGGGAAAAGGCTATGCTCGGCGACATCTGCGACTGTTATAAAGATGTCATAATTGTTCTCAACATTGGCGGCCTTATTGATTTGAACTTTATCGACGAATACAAAAACATATCGGCACTTATAATGATGGGTCAAGCCGGTCAAGAGGGCGGCAACGCCCTGGCGGACGTAATAAGCGGCGATGTCACACCGTCCGGTAAACTGACGGATACCTGGCCGAAAAACTATGCCGACTTGCCGTCTGCGGAGACATTCTCCTATCGCTCTGGCAGCTTGTACAAAGAGGAATACAACGACGGCATCTATGTGGGCTACCGCTATTTTGACACATTTGAAGTCCCGGTAAAATACTGTTTCGGCTACGGTAAATCCTACACGGATTTTGAAATCGTATACAATTCGGTATCCGCCGACAAAAAGAGAGTCGCGCTCGAAGTCACCGTCACCAACAGGGGCGAAAAGTACGCCGGCAAAGAGGTGGTACAAATTTACGCCTCGACTCCGCAGCAGGACGACACCCACGAATTCAGAAGACTTGTCGCCTTTGCAAAGACGAAATCTCTTTTGCCGGGCGAGAGCCGGACTATGAAAATCTCCTTCCCTGTTTCCGCTCTCGAAAGCTATGACTACGAGGAATCCGGCAATGTGCTGAGAGGCGGCTTCTACGGTCTGTGGGTAGGCAATTCCCTGGATTCGTCTGTTCTTTCGGCATATCTGACGGTTGAAAGCACCGTTGTCACAAAGAAATTTGACCACATTTTGCCGCTTGAACAAGAGCTGTGCGAAATAAAGCCGGACAGAGACGCTCTGCTCGAAAGAAGCGCGGCATGGCTGCGCCGCACAAAAGACTTGGACTGCGCCGAAATTCCTACAAAAGAGATGACAACAAAAACCACTGTTTACCGGGGCGTGCCGGAGGAATTTGACGGAGTCGCCGGAGAATTGGTTAATTCGCTGACCGAACGGGAGCTGGTCGCAATGGCCATGGGCAACCCGCGGGCAGACCAATCCGCCCTCGGCGGCGCCGGTCAGACCGTGCCGGGCGCGGCGGCGGAGACCGTAGAGATAAAGGGCATCGCCTCTATGGTATTGGCAGACGGCCCTGCCGGAATAAGACTCAAACAGTCCTACACGGTACAGCCGGACGGCACAATTTACAGCGGCTCGATGTTCGACGCATTGGAAAAAGGCTTTTTCTCCGAGCGCAAAGAGGTAGAGGGCACAAAATACTATCAGTTCTGCACCTCTATCCCTGTGGGCAGCGTTCTGGCACAGAGCTGGGATGCGGAGATGATTAAGAAAGTCGGCGCAATGATAGGCGGCGAGATGAATGAGTTTAATGTCACTCTCTGGCTGGCGCCGGGTATGAATATTCACAGAAATCCGCTCTGCGGCAGAAACTTTGAATACTATTCGGAGGATCCACTGGTAGCCGGTATTATGGCCGGGGCAATGACTCTGGGCGTACAGAGTGTGGGCGGCTGCGGTACGACAATAAAGCATTTTGCCTGCAACAACCGGGAGGACAACCGCATGGGCTCGGACAGCATAGTGTCCGAGAGAGCGCTGAGAGAAATATATCTCAAAGGCTTTGAAATCGCGGTCAAGGATTCACAGCCTATGTCGATTATGACCTCTTACAATCTCATCAACGGCGTACACGCCGCCAACAGCTATGACCTTTGCACAAAGGTTGCAAGAGACGAATGGGGCTTTGCCGGCGCGATTATGACAGACTGGACGACTACGGTACGGTCGACCGCCGGCGTTTGCAACGCCCGGGGCTGTATGAAAGCCGGCAACGATATGGTTATGCCGGGCGCTCCTGCCGACGCGGAATCCATTAAAGGCGCGTTGGAGGACGGCTCGCTCTCAATTAACGAACTTAAAAAGTGCATTTGGAACACGACAAGAATCGCCCTGGCGTCAAATCAGTACGAAAACGCCGTGCCTTACAGCGACGGATTTGAAAACCCGGGCAAATATATTCGGGTCGAGTAAAGGAGATGACAATATGCCTCAAATTACTATTAAAAATGCCGACAGAGAAACCGTCAAAAAAGTGTCGGGAAAAATAGCCGAACAGGTGTCAAAAGCAATCGGAGTGCCGCCTCGGCACATCGTGGTGGAATATTCCGATACGGAGCTTTTCAGAATGGGCGAAGCGGACACAAAGACCGCAATGGCGTGGGTATGCTGGGAAAAAAGACCTGCCGAAATGCAGGCGGCGGTGTCAAAAATTTCGGCGGAAATATTCTTTGAAGAGGGCTTTGAGAGATTTGAGACGATATACGACAATCTCGATATGAACGACTTTTACGAATACGAAAAGCCGAAAATCGAATAAAACACATCAAAAAAACGGTGCGGAAAAGACGGTTGCTCATAAAACAGTTTTTGCCACAGCAACTTGTCTTGCTGTGGCGTTTCTTATGAGCGAATCGTATTGCAATAATTGTTTTCGCATGGTATATTAACAAAAACAGTAG
>JAQXIW010000073.1 GCA_029007985.1 Oscillospiraceae bacterium
ATTTTAATTCGATTATTTCTTTTTCATACTTGCTTATGTTTTTGTAACTTCTTGCCATAAAAAATCCTCCTGATGTAGTTTATATTCTACACCAGGAGGGTTCTTATTTTCTATGTCCGTTTTTTACGGACTTGTGCAGTAAAAGTACAGGTGATAATTTTATCAGTCAACATTCAGTTTTTCAACTTCGGCAATAGCCCATCTTTTAACACGGATTTTTGACGAAGCGGATTCGATAACAACCGTATCTTCTTTAATGCTAATCGCTCTGCCGATAATACCGCCGTTAGTTGTGATACCGTCGCCGATTTCAATGCTGTTGCGCATATCTTCAAGTTTCTTCTCTCTCTTTTTCTGCGGTGCGATAAGCATGAAATACATAACAGCGAGGACAACAACGAAAGGAAGCGTGTTGGCAAGAAGCTGTGATGCTACTGAACCAGATGTCAGCATAACCATATAAAGTAAACCTCCGATTTTTTAATCTTATTATAATATAACATAATATTATAAGAAATGCAAACAAAATTATATGCGGGAGTCAAGTAAATCTATGTTATCTCTGTAAAAAGATTCAAATGTGTCGTTGTCAAGACTGTCTCTGATTTTTTCCATTAGATTATTGTAAAAATACAGATTGTGCATAACCGCCAATCTCATACCCAACATTTCTTCTGCTTTGAAAAGGTGTCTTATATACGCTCTTGAATATCTTCTGCATACCGGGCAATCGCACTTCGGGTCAAGCGGCTGTGAGTCCTTTTCGTATTTTGCATTTTTTATATTGATAATGCCCGACCATGTGTTGATATGGCCGTGTCTGGCATTTCTTGACGGCATTACACAGTCAAACAAATCCACGCCCCTGCGGACTGCCTCGAGAATATTGCCCGGTGTGCCGACGCCCATAAGATATCTGATTTTATCTTTCGGCATGTGCTCCTCGACAACAGAAATGACGTGGTACATTTCTTCTTTCGGCTCTCCGACGGCAAGTCCGCCGATTGCGTATCCGTCCAAATCCATTTCCGCTATTGCTTTCATGTGGTCTACGCGCAAATCGTCGAAAACACAGCCCTGATTTATACCGAACAAGAGCTGATTCTTATTGATTGTGTCTTCAAGACCGTTGAGTCTTTTCATTTCCGCTTTACAACGGGCAAGCCATCTGACTGTTCTTGCGCATGACTGTTTTGAATACTCGTAAGGCGCCGGGTTTTCCACACATTCGTCAAATGCCATGGCAATGGTAGAGCCCAAATTCGACTGAATCTGCATTGATTCCTCCGGCCCCATAAAGATTTTTCTACCGTCTATATGAGAATTAAATGTTACGCCTTCTTCTTTAATTTTGCGCAGTTTAGCCAGCGAAAAAACCTGGAATCCGCCTGAATCCGTGAGAATCGGCTTTTTCCATGTCGTCAGCTTATGCAGGCCGCCCATTTCTTTTACCACCTTATCGGTTGGTCTCAAATGCAGATGATAAGTGTTTGAGAGCATTACCTGACATCTGATATTCTCTAAATCCTCTGCGGACAGAGCGCCTTTTATTGCGCCGGCGGTAGCCACATTCATAAACGCCGGCGTTTGAACGGTGCCGTGTACTGTTTCAAATTCACCTCTGCGGGCATATCCGTTGTTTTTTATAAGTCTATACATGTATTCCCCTTTTAATAAATAAACATTGCGTCGCCGAAGCTGTAAAATCTGTATTTATTTTCTACGGCGTGTTTGTAGGCGGCCATTGTGTTCTCATAGCCGGCAAATGCGCTGACAAGCATTATCAAAGTGCTTTCCGGCAGATGAAAATTAGTAATCAAGCCGTCGATGACCCCGAATTTATAGCCGGGATAAATAAATATATTAGTGTCCATACTGCATGCTCTAACATCGCCGAATTTGGAATAACAGGCCTCGAGAGTTCTTGTACTTGTCGTGCCTACGGATATTACTCTTCTGCCCTCTTCTTTGGCCTTTGAGATGATTTCGGCTGTCTCTTTGGATATTTCAAACCACTCGCTGTGCATCTCGTGTTCAAGTATGTTTTCGCTCTTTACAGGTCTGAATGTGCCTATACCCACATGAAGTGTAATGTACGCAATAATTACGCCTTTATCTTCAAGTCTTTTCATCAAATCTTTTGTGAAGTGCAGACCGGCCGTAGGAGCAGCCGCAGAGCCTAAAATTTTTGCATACTCCGTCTGATAGAGTGATGAGTCCTTTAATTCTTCGGTTATGTAGTGCGGCAAAGGCAATTTACCGACAATGTCAAGGGCTTCAAACAGCGTTTGCGTGTCGTATGTGAATTTAACCTTTCTGTCACCGTTGTCTAAGACATCGATTATCTCACCTTTGAGCACTCCGTCTCCAAACGATACGACATGGCCTTTTTGCAGTCTTTTGCCCGGGTGTACGGCACATTCCCAAACATCCTGTTCAAACTGTTTTAGCATCAAAAATTCACAGGCCGCCCCGGTAGGTACTTTTGTACCGTAAAGACGGGCAGGCAAAACCTTTGAGTTATTCATAACCAAAACATCACCGGGTTTTAACATATCGTAGATACCGCTGAATATTTTATCTGAATAATTAAAAGGATTATTCTTTTCGACACAAAGCATTTTACAGGCGTCTCTCGGAATCATCGGCGTCTGAGCTATGTACTCTTTCGGCAAATCATAGTAATAATCGCTTTTATTCATTAAATCTTTGCTCATTTTATAACCTTCTTTTACTTAACATACCGAGTAATTATATAATATATTATTATTTTTTTCAAGTTATGCGTGCATAATGCATTTTATGTGATATAATGCATAAAAGAAACCATACACGGAAAGGTGTGACAATATGAAAAGAAAACGCAGATTTTTTGCCGCAGTAATCTGTCTTTTAACGGCTCTTTTGCTGTTTGGTTGCGTAAAAGGTCAAAATACCGATATATCATCTTCGTCCGATATTATTGAAACTCCGGTCCCTACCCCAAAACCCGACGACAGAGTATCGTTTATAGCCCGGGGAGATAATCTGATACACGGCGCGATTTACTTACAGGCTCGGCGCAGAGCGACCGACGGCGGATACGATTTTGATTACGCATACGAAAATATAGAATACTATTTTGAAGATTTTTATGTAAAGTTTATAAATCAGGAGACCTGTGTAAACGACGCATTCGAGCCGAGCACATATCCTCTGTTCTCTTCGCCGATCGAACTCGGTGATAAGGTAGTCGAGATGGGATTTAATGTCATCGGCACAAGCAACAATCACTCATACGACAAAGGCGCAGCGGGCGTGCGTTCCACATTAAATTATTGGAACGGAAAAGATGTTGTAAATGTCGGCTATTACACCGGCAACGACGATGCAGACATTAAATATTTGACGGTAAACAATATAAAAATGGCGTTTTTGGCGTATACTTCGTATACAAACGGATTAAAACTTTATGACGATACCTGCCCTTATGTCATTTACACCGATGATTTTGATACAATTGACAGACAGGTAGCTGTTGCCAAAGCCAATGCAGATGTGGTGATTGTGTCGTGTCATTGGGGCATAGAGGGCACAAATGAGGTATCCGATAACCAATACTATGTTGCAGACCATCTCAATAAAATAGGAGTAGATGTTATAATAGGCACACACCCACATGTTATACAAAAGTGCGAATGGCGTACAAACGAAGAAAATGGAAACAAAACCCTTATTTGCTATTCGCTGGGCAATTTTATATCCGCTCAGTCACAGGCCAACAATATGATTGCCGGTCTGTTTCAGTTCGATATAGTCAAAAAATACGATATCAACGGCGACTACATAATAGAACTTGAAAATCCGTACTTTGTCCCTACGATAACACACTACGATTACAACTATTCAAATATTCGCAACTATATTTTGAAGGATTATACGCCGGAATTGGCGGCAAATCACGGTGTGAGAAATACAGACGCAAGGTTTTCATATGACTATGTGGAAAACATTGTCACCACCGTTATTCCGAAAGAGTTTTTATTATATAAATAATATCTCAAGAAAATGCCCTGAAAGCAAAACACTTTCAGGGCATTTTTGTATCTTTATTCAAATGCATTTTCAATAATATTGAGTTTATATCGGTTGTCTTTTGAATACACTTCCGACACGTCAAAACGGACGCTGTATTTATCAAGCTTATTTTCATCGATATAGATTAAAGCGGTATTTTTAATCTTCGTCTGTTTTGCCGCCGTTACGGCTTCTTTCGGCGAGTAATAAGATTTTTCACTGCGTGTCTTTACTTCACAAAATACTATTACATCGTTTTTTTGAGCAATAACATCAATTTCACCGAATCTCGAATGATAGTTAACAGCCAACAGCCTATATCCTTTTTCCCGATAGTATTTACAGGTTAGCTTTTCACCGATAACACCCGTCATTCTTTTGTCCATAATAGCTCCGGTCTGTTTTTGAAAAAACTTTTTCTGTAAAACGGCTGTATGCCGTATTCGGAAATTAAATCATAGTGCAACTTTGTCGGGTAGCCTTTATGTTTTGCGAGCTGATATTGGGGAAATTCTTTGTCCAGCCGTATCATATATCTGTCTCTGGATACTTTTGCAAGTATTGAAGCAGCGGCGATTGACATACTTTTAGCGTCCCCTTTAACAAGACATTCTGTTTTGCATTTCATATCTTTCGGTACTTTATTGCCGTCTACAATCGCCAAATCCGGCACAACCGACAAATTTTCTACTGCTCTTTTCATTCCGTTTAACGAAGCGTTGAGGATATTCACATCGTCTATTTCCCGAGGCGAAACCATAACGACAGAATATGAAACACAGTTTTCAATAATTAAATCAAAAAGTTTATCTCTTTTCTTTTCGCTTAATTTTTTTGAATCGTTGATTTCCTCGCATATAAAATCAGGTTCCAGCACAACTGCCGCACAGCAGACCGGCCCGCATAAAGGGCCTCTGCCCGCTTCGTCCGCACCGCATAATACAGGGTATTCTGCCCTTAAAGCATTGTCATAGTCAAACAGTTCACTCATAGTCTTCAGGCCTTTCAAGCGAGATTCTGCCCATTTTAGAGGCTCTGAACTCATCGCAAAGCATAATTGCACATCTCTCGGTGTTTTCTACGCCGCCAGGCAAAAGCATACCTCTTTTACGGCAGATATTGCATAAAATGTCGTAATTGTCAGCCTCTAAATCATCCTCGGATAATTTGTATCTCTCCTTCAAAAGCTCCGGGTAGATTTTTTTAATTTCGTCTATCAAGGAAACCGCCAAAGTTTCAATATCCAAAACATCGTCCTTTATCGAGCCGATAAACGCAAGATTAGACGCAATATTCTGATTTTCAAATTTCGGCCAAAGTACGCCCGGCATATCGAGCAAATCGAGATTTCCGACGGTAACCCACTGTTTGCCTCTGGTAACGCCCGGTCTGTCCTGCGCTTTCGCCCTTTGAGTACCTGCAAGTGAATTGATAAATGTGGACTTGCCGACATTCGGGATTCCAACCATCATTGCCTTGACAGTCATATTTTCTATGCCTCTGCTCTGTCTTCTCCGCATTAAATCCGACAGTTCCCGTGAAATCCTGTTTTGAATCAGTTTTGTGTTTCTGCCGTTTTTAGAGTCAATGGCAATCGCGCCCATTCCTTTTTTCTTGAAATATTGAATCCATTTATCCGTTATCCGAGGGTCAGCGAGATCCCGCTTGTTCATTATATAAATGCGAGGCTTATTGCCTATTCTTTTTTCGATTTCCGGATTCATCGACGAATACGGTATTCTGGCGTCGAGCAGTATGATAACGACATCGACATTTTTGACTTCTTTTTCCATTATTCGCAAAGTTTTCATCATGTGGCCCGGAAACCACTGTATATCTTTACGGTTTACGTTGTAAGACGCAAGCTCATCAAACTCTAAGCTTTCTTTATCTCTTCTTTTCATTTATCACCTTTCAAAACAGTAAATTTCGGAAAAAATCTCACCGACGCTTTACCGAGAATTTCATTTTTGCTAATTAGTCCGATTTCATCGTATCTGGAATCTAACGAGTTGTTTCTGTTGTCCCCCATCAAAAACAAATATCCGTCCCGTACGGTTATATCTAAAATATAATCTTTTTGCATCATAGGCTCTAAAATGTATGTTTCGTTAATCAATTCATCGTTTACATACACTTCGCCCTTTGTAAAATCAATTTTAATTCTGTCGCCGCCCATTGCGATAACTCTTTTAATAAGTCTTTTGCCCGAGCCGTTTGTGTTGTCGGTTACTACAATGTCGCCTCTTTGAATATTATGCGAATAAGTAAGTATAATTTTATCATTGTTTGACAAAGTGGCGTTCATAGACGAGCCGTCCACCGAGACCATTCTGAAAAAGAATGCAAAGCAAATACACACTATTATCAAAGAAGTACATATAGTCTCGACAAATTCGTAAATTTTATTCATATTTACACCTAAACAAAAAGAGGACAGCTGTGTGTCCTCTTTAATGTATTACTTGATTTTTTCTTTAACTTTAGCAGCCTTACCGACTCTGTCTCTGAGATAGAAGAGCTTAGCGCGACGAACACGACCGCTTCTAACAACTTCAACCTTTTCAACAAACGGTGAGTTAACAGGGAAAACTCTCTCTACGCCTACGCCGTAAGCTGTCTTTCTGACTGTGAAAGTTTCAGCAACGCCGCCGTGCTTTTTGGCAATGATGATGCCTTCAAAAATCTGAGTTCTTTCCTTTTCGCCTTCTTTGATACGGCAGTATACCTTTACGGTATCGCCGACATTGAGTTCCGGCTTGTTCTCTTTGAGCATGCCTTCGGTTATTTTTTCAAGAGCGTTCATTTCTTTATCCTCCATTTTTTTCTCAGATGTTCATGCCCGAAACCCTATGTATCGACAGAGGACCACCCGCTTAATGTTTATCATTAACCCTGTTGATGGTACAACAGTAAAATAACGCCTAAATATAATATCATATACTCTGATAAAAAGCAAGTATTTTATTCCAAAATTTCCTTGTTTTTGTCGAGAATTTCAAGCCTTGTGACAAAGGCCTCGTGCCTGTCTGTTCCGTATTCTTTTTCAAAATATTCAAGCAAAAGATTAGGGTTGATATTGTATGTCCCCCCGGCAGGAAATACTGCTGTAAAAACAACGAAATCATCCGATGTTTCTAAAATATCTATATCGGTAATGAGCGGCTTTATATCAATTTCCGCATCGCCTTTTTTACTTTTCTTTACAACCGAAATCCTATCTTTTTTGAAATAATCTTCAAAAATTCGCTTACAATGACCTGTGTCGTCGAATAAAGTTATTTTATATTTTGCATAGCAAATATCCGTTGCCGCAAAAGTCGGCTCTTTTGCACTTTTTAGGATTATGCCCTCCGGCAGACACGGCTGCAATCTCTCAATAATTGTATTTTCTTCAACAAATTCGTTTAGCTTGAAATCACAGCTTTCGCACAGAGACGCATGCCCTAAAGAAAGCGGAAAAGTGAAAGTAAGATAAATTCTCGGGTTAAAGCCCTTTGAATACCACACCGGCAGGCCGGATTTTTTCATTGCTCGCTGGAATACTCGCTGAAGGTCAAGGTTTGAATAGAATATGGCATAATCCTTTTTTTCAAACCGTAGTCTTACTGTAATCAAAACACGCCCTCCCCAGTAATTTATTTGCGCCGCAGTTATAACATTGTTTATTGCACGGTCGATTCGTTATAGCTTGGAACGACTTTTTGTAGTCGCTTATCAAAAAGTCCTTTGTGACGCCGTAGTTTATGTGATCCCACGGATTTATTTCGTCGAAAGAACGGAATCGGCTCCGATAGAATTTCATATCAATGTCATTTTTTTCAAAAGCCGATACCCAGCGCTCGTAGTCATAGCACTCTGTCCACGAATCAAACATACATCCGCTTTCATAGGCGTCAAGTATTACTTTTGACAGTCTTCTGTCTCCTCTGGCAAATACTGCCTCAAGGAAGGACCGGTCGGCGTCCGAATAACTGACTTTTATTCTTTTGTTGTTTCCTATGCACTCCATAAGATACTTTTGCTTTTCGGCTATAAGTTCCGCACCGTTTTGACCGAAAAATTGAAAAGGAGTAAAAGGTTTTGGCACAAAGGATGCAACCGAGATAGATATATCCGGTTTTCCTTTCGGCCTGTTCGGAAGAGAATAAAAAATGTCCAAAAGTTTTTGACAGGTGTCCCGAATGCCCTTGATGTCCTCCATTGTCTCACCCGGCAAACCCATCATAAAATACAGTTTCATCGATGTATAGCCGGCGTTAAAGGCGATTTTAGCGGTTTTTTCGATTTCTTCTTCCGTTACATTTTTATTTATAATGTCTCTCAAATGCTGTGTGCCGGCCTCCGGCGCCAAAGTAAGACCGCTTTTGCGGATTTTAGTAGTCTTTTCAATCAACGACTCGGAAAAATTGTCAACTCTCAAAGACGGCAATGTAATACTGATTTTTTCTTCTGTTGTCCACGGCTCTATCGTATCGAGCATTTTTTCAAGTTCCGAATGGTCGGAGGTTGAAAGCGATGTCAGCGAAAGCTGATTGTAGCCTGTGTTGTGGCAAAGCTCACGGGCATTTTTATCTATGAGATCAACATCTCTTTCTCTGAACGGCCTGTATATAAAGCCCGCCTGGCAAAATCTGCATCCGCGCACGCACCCGCGCAAAACCTCTATGGACGCTCTGTCAAAGACTGCTCCGATAACCGGGGTCACAAAATTAACAGGAGCTTCGCATTTTGAGAAGTCCTTTACAATTGCTTTGCTGCATGGAATAGGCGCGCCATACAAAGGCGTTACGGATTTAACGGTGTTGTCTTCATTGTACTCTACATCGTAAAAAGACGGCACATAAACGCCCTGTATTTTTGACAGTTCTTTGAGAGTGTCAAGCTTTGACAGCTTTTGTTTTTTACATTTTGAATAGGCTCTGCAAATTTCCGTATTGAGATATTCGCCCTCGCCGAGAATAAAGAAATCAAAAAAATCCGCCATAGGCTCCGCATTACATGTACACGGGCCGCCCGCACATATTAAAGGGTATTCTTCTCCCCTGTCTTTTGAATAATAAGGGATTTGTGCAAGGTCAAGCATTTGCAGAACATTTGAGTACGACATTTCGTACATAAGAGTAAAGCCGACAATGTCCGTATCTTTGAGCGGGGTTTTGCTTTCAAGAGTGTAAAGCGGAATGTTTTTTTCTTTCATTATCTTGTGCATATCAACCCAAGGAGCAAAACATCTTTCACACCAAATGTCCGGCTCTTTGTTTAATGCCTCATAAATGACTTTCAGCCCGAGATGAGACATACCTACTTCGTATACATCCGGAAAACAAAAAGCAA
The DNA here is from genome assembly GCA_029007985.1 of Oscillospiraceae bacterium. Taxonomy (GTDB): domain Bacteria; phylum Bacillota; class Clostridia; order Oscillospirales; family Ruminococcaceae; genus RGIG3102. Next base: position 9,394 of record JAQXIW010000073.1, read on the forward strand.
ACCTAACATCGACTTTGTCGGCGTCTTTAATAATAACTCCCGGTTCGCCGCCGATATATCTGGCCGGTTTCTGTACACTTAAAAGAGCAGACTGTAATTTTCTGTCCAATTTTATTACCTCTGATATTTTTTTAATATAATATCATATTTCGGGCAATAATAAAAGGGCTGTTGCCAGCCCTGTATTATTATTCGATACCTTGGTCAATATAGTTTTTTTCAAGTCTTGCTTCGCCCACTTCAAAAATCATATTGTCCGCCCAATCCCAAGCGCGTTTTGCACATTCACAGGTATATGATGTCAAAATTTCTTTTGCGGCGTCGATATCTACATCTTTCAAAGCGTTAAACGCCCGCTCAATTCCGACTTTTTCACTTTCGAATTTTGCCTCCAGTTTTTCTCTTGAGCTGTGAATGAAATCATGAGTATTTTTGTAGTCAAATTCCGTCATATACCGCAGAACTTTGAACGACCACCAGGCTTTGTTTCTGTCGAGTTTTAGCTCTTCGTCATCGACAACAAAGTGAGAAATTTGCGCTGCCTCAGGGCCTTGGTAATTATAGCCGTCAGGTATTCTTGTAAGAGCGACCGGATACCATGGTGTATACGGCGATATACACGGTTTGCCGGTTGTTTTCAGCGCTCTGGTAAGATAAGGATTCTCGTTGAATTCTACTACCATACTTTCAACGGTTGTGCCGTTGCAAATTGTTGTATAGGCTCTGCAAAGGTGACCGCCCTGGTGAGGGTTAATTTCGTATCCGTTGGAACGGTCGTCCTCCGTGCCCTCATAATGTGACTGCAAAACCTCTTTCAAATCCCGGGCAGAGTATTTCTTTTCAGCCTTCATTGAAAACGGCTTAATTTCGTCGATAGAAAGCTTTTTGCCCGTGAGCATTCTCCACGCATTTCTTGCGCGATAGATGTTGTACTGAGCCATATCGCCGTCCTGATAAGCGGCGGCATAGTCAAAGTCGGAATAATCGTTTTCCGTTTTCGGTGTATACCAGCCGTTTTGAATGGCGTTAGTGATAAGTGTTTCGGAACAGGCAAAATTCTCTTTATCGTTCATATCAACATTGTGAATCGTAAACCAGTTAGGGATATACAAAATCTCGTCGTCGCCCACTCTTCTTGCGGCATAGTTGTGGCCTGTAGGTATTTGGAAAGACCATGCCTCGTCTTTGTCGGCAAATGTGTATGTTCTGGATGAGAAATAACCGTATTTCTCTACAAGCTCTGCAGCAACGGCGACAGCCTCTCTCGCGGTCTTTGCTCTCTCTGCCACAAGTCTTCTGATACCGTAACCGATACCTACGTCAAGGTCGCCTTCCGGCAGTTTAGAAGGTCTGCAAGCGTTTGATACAACTGCCAGACCCCATTCGTTGATGAAGCCGTCTGCAAATGAAATTCCGCCCTTTACTCTGACCTCTGTCCAAAGATACGAATAAGTTTCCCGCACCTGAGGAATAACGGCATTTCCGTCTTTGAATGAGATTGTTTCGCCGTCGGCGTGTTTGATTCTCGGTACAAGATGCTGTTCCAATATGCATTTTCCGTCGTCCTCGTTGTGACCCAAAAGAACTTTACCTGTTACAGACGCATTTTTACCGACAACAATGGTTGAGCAGTTGCTTGAATCGTACTTTGAATATTCGGATACATTCATACTAATAATTACCTTTCCTAAATTAAATATATTAAAATATTATCATTTTAATTTAATTTTTTCAAGTAATAACTGTCAAATAAGCGGTATTTTGATTTTCAATTAAGCTAATTTATAAAATACATATTAAAAGAAGCCGTTTTACTGTTACGGCTTCTTTTATGTTAGTCTTCAAATTCGATTGTATATCCGGCGCCTATTTTTATAAAAGCTCTGATGAACTGTGAAAATTCCGGAATAGAAGGACCTGTGCAATGACAAGGGCCTACTTTGCAGATATTGCTGTTGTTAAAGTAGTCTATTGTCACATCTGTTCTGTTTTTGTTGTAAGGCACCATGTGAGTGCCGCCGTATACAGCATATATTTTATCGTTCGGAAAATGCTTTTTCACTGTATTCAGTATGTTCATAATACCGTTGTGCGCGCAGCCGGAAAGAACGATGAGCCCCTCCTTGACTTTAATGACGCACACCGTTTCATCGCGGAACTCATCCAGCACCAAATTTTCATCGCTGCCGTTTACTTCCATTCTCGATGCAGGCGTAATCGCCTCAATACCTCTGTAAGTCGGGAAATTACCCACAAGGTATATGCCGTCACCTATTTCATAAACATCGTCAGGTATTGTCCTGAACCCGTATTTTTTGTTCATAAAGAAAAATTCGTACGGCATCGCAGGGCCGACCAATTCGATATCCGGTTTGGCGTCGTCACCGTGTGCAATATCAAATCTGTGATCCCACCATTTTCTTGTAGAAAAGCCCGTGTGCGCGTAAATTCTGCAATCACTCGAAATTTCGTCGCAGACGCTCAAAAAACCGCCGCAGTGGTCTACATGATTATGACTGAAAGCAATCACATTTACATCGCGAAGGTCTATGCCGAGCCGTTTTGTGTTGTGCTTTATTGCGTCGAATTGACCCATGTCAAAAAACATTTTTGTGTCGCCTTTTTCAATGTACATTGACATACCGTGTTCCGCCTTTAAGTTATCGCTTAATACGCTGTTTTCCGTAACTACCGTCAGTTTCATATCACACCTCCGTTTTAGTAAATTATAGTATTGACAGGATAAAAAAGTCAACAAAAAACATCACCGCATAAAGCGGTGATGTGTGTGTTACTTATTAAAGAAGAACGCCGTAGAATACTGTATAGAATACAAGAGCAACGATTGTCATAAGTTTAATAAGAATGTTGATAGCCGGGCCTGATGTATCTTTGAACGGGTCACCGACTGTGTCGCCTACAACGGCAGCCTTATGTGTTTCAGAGCCCTTGCCGCCGTATACGCCGCCTTCGATGTACTTCTTAGCGTTGTCCCAAGCACCGCCGGCATTTGACATAAAGATAGCCATAAGAACGCCTGTTACGAGAGAGCCTGCAAGCATGCCGCCGACAGCCTCTGTGCCGAGGAGAACACCTACAACGATAGGAACGATAACAGCCATAGCGCCAGGGATGATCATCTCACGGAGAGATGCCTGTGTTGCGATAGCTACGCAAGATGTGTAGTCAGGCTTTACTTTGCCCTCTGTGTCTTCGAGAAGGCCAGGAATCTCACGGAACTGTCTTCTTACTTCCTCAATCATTGAGTAAGCAGCTTTTGAAACTGATTCCATTGTGAATGATGAGAAGAGGAACGGAAGCATACCGCCGATGAGAAGGCCGATGATTGTTGTGTGCTTAAGAATGTTGATTGATTCAAGGTTTACAGCGTCAGCGTATGAAACGAAGAGAGCCATAGCAGTCAGAGCGGCAGAACCGATAGCAAAACCTTTGCCCATAGCGGCTGTTGTGTTACCTACAGCGTCAAGGGAGTCTGTGATTTCGCGTACGGAATCGTCAAGGAATGACATTTCTGCGATACCGCCGGCGTTGTCGGCGATTGGGCCGTAAGCGTCAACGGCAACAGTGATACCTGTTGTTGAAAGCATACCGACAGCAGCAAGAGCGATGCCGTAAAGACCCATGCACTGGAATGCAATGAAGATAGCAACGCATATAAGTACAACAGGAAGAGCTGTTGACTGCATACCTACGGCAAGACCTGAAATGATTGTTGTAGCAGGGCCTGTCTGTGACTGTTCCGCAATGTGCTGAACCGACTTATAGTCGCCTGACGTGTATCTTTCTGTAACGATACCGATGATTGTACCAACCAAAAGACCGGCAACAATGGCGATAGCCGGTTTCATAGAACCGAAGAAGTAGTTTGAAAGGACTACAGCGCCTACAACTACGATAGCGTCGGCTGTGTATTCACCCATGTTGAGTGATTTCTGTGGATTTGTGCCTTCTTTGCCCTTGACAAAGAATGTACCGATTATAGCGGCAACTATACCGAGGGCGGCAAGAAGAGCCGGGAAAACTACAGCGGCATTTTCAACCGGTGTAACGTTTGTCTTAGCCCAAACAAGACCGAGTGTGATAGCGGAAATGATAGAGCCTACATAAGATTCGAAAAGGTCAGCGCCCATACCTGCAACGTCGCCGACATTATCGCCTACGTTATCGGCGATAACCGCAGGGTTACGAGGGTCGTCTTCCGGAATACCTGCCTCAACTTTACCTACGAGGTCAGCACCTACGTCGGCGGCCTTTGTGTAAATACCGCCGCCTACACGGGCAAAGAGAGCAATAGATGAAGCGCCGAGTGAGAAGCCGAAAAGAATGTCAGCATTGCCTGTCAAAGCGTATACAAGAGCAACGCCGAAAAGGCCGAGACCGGCAACACACATACCCATAACGGCACCGCCGGAGAATGCTACTGAAAGTGCGCCGGCAATACCGCTTTCTCTTGCGGCGTTAGCTGTTCTTACATTTGCTTTTGTGGCAACTGACATACCGCAGTAGCCGGCTGCAACTGAAAGTACAGCGCCGAAAACAAAGCAAAGAGCAGTTAAAAGGTCTTTAAGAATGAAAATGAGTACAAAGAGTACTACAGCAAAAATTGCCAAAATTTTGTATTCGGCAAACAAAAATGCTCTGGCACCTTCCGCAATAGCAGAAGAGATTTCCTTCATTCTGTCTGTGCCTACGCCAACCTTGTTAACGCGGCTTGAAAGAACAAATGCATAAACAAGAGCAATAACGCCTGCCAATACAGCAACAAACATTAAATTCATAATGTTTCCTCCCTAATTTTATACATTATTATAAATTAACATGCTTATAGATTATAATAAATAATTCACAAATTATCAATAGCTTTTTCAATATATTTGTAACAAAGTTAAATCTTTGTGAAAAAAGTATCATTAAATGTATGCAAATTATTGATTATCTGTTGAGAAACGCCAAAAACGCCTGATATGTGGTATAAACATCGGTTTTTGCCGTCAGTTCAAAAGGTGCGTGCATCGACAAAACAGGTACGCCCACATCGACCGTGTCGATATTTCTCTGTGAAACAAACTTCGCGACAGTTCCGCCGCCGCCCATATCGACTTTGCCGAGCTCGCCCGTTTGCCAGATGACATTTTTTGCGTCGAGCAAATTCGTAACCTCCGCCATAAACTCGGCAGACGAGTCATTTGTGCCGCCCTTGCCTGCTGAACCCGTGTATTTTGTTATAACAACACCCCTGTTCATATAGCTGGCATTTCTCGGCTCCATAACATCCGGAAATGTCGGGTCATAACCGGCGTTTACATCGGCAGAAAGACATTTTGACTTTGACAGAGCGGTGACGATGTTCACATTCTGCATCTGTGAGAGATATGTGATGAAATGCTCAACAAAATCAGACTCCATGCCCGTTGTGCCGTTTGAGCCGGTCTCCTCTTTGTCCGCATATACGGAAACCGTAGTCTTTGTAGGCATTTTTGTCTCGATTTCAGCCATGAGAGAAGTGTATGCGCAAACTCTGTCGTCCTGTCCGTACGCGCCGACCATAGAGCGATCCAAACCGACGTCTCTTGCGCCGCCTGCCGGCACAACTTCGAGCTCGGCATTGATAAATTCTCTTTCGGTAATTCCGTATTTTTCGTTGAGAAGCGCAAGTGCAGTTAGTTTAACGGCCTCTTTTACATTTTCGTCCGGATAAGGCATTGAAGCTATTACAACATTCAGCTCTTCGCCCTTAATTACATCGTTGAGTTTTCTTTCTCTCTGGTCTTTTGCAAGGTGAGGCAAAAGGTCTGTAATGCAAAATACCGGATCGTCGGCTTCCTCGCCGATATGAATATCCACTCTCTCGCCGTTTGTTTTGATTACCACGCCGTGAATTGCCAGAGGAATGGTCGCCCACTGGTATTTTTTTATTCCGCCGTAATAGTGTGTTTTGAAATATGCTATCTCGGTGTTTTCGTAGAGCGGATTCGGCTTCAAATCAAGGCGAGGGCTGTCTATGTGGCTTACGACAATGTTGACGCCGTTGTCTACGCTCTGTTTGCCGATTGTTGACAAAATAACAGCTTTGCCTCTGTTGTTGTAATAAACCTTGTCGCCCGCCGAATAAATACCGTCCGGGTTGAACTCAACATAACCGTTTGCTTTGGCTATGTCTAAAATGTTTGCCGCGGCAAGTCTTTCGGTTTTGCTTGCTGTAAGAAAATCCTTATAGCCCTCACAGAACTCCATGCTCTTTGCGACGATTGATTCGTCGGCCTTTGCGATGTGCTCAGTCGTATAGCAAAGCATTTCCTCAAGCAATTTGCCCTTTGTTTTTTCTTCCATATTTATTGTCCTTTCTCTGTTCCGTATAATTGTTTGTAAACAGAATATGTCCTGTTTATCTTGTAGACATAGTTATTCATATTGACATAAGGAAATTCCGTAAGAATTTCCTCATTGTTTTCCGAAAGAAGTCTGTCGACCGTACCCCATCCGCTGTGATAGGCTGCCGCCGCCGTGCTGACGTCTCGGCCATAGCGACTCAGAGACCGAGATATCAGATATGCGCCGTATTTTATTGATGTTTCCGGCTTAAATAAATCCCGATATTCCGTGTCTTCTTCGCAGATTTTGCTTTTTATCCAGGAAAATGTTTCCTCTGTTATCTGTGTAAGGCCTATTGCGCCCACATCGGATACAGCCTCGGGGTTAAAACCGCTCTCCACATTTATAAAGCTGTATAAAAGATATTTGTCAATTCCAAATTCTTCCGCATACTTTTCAACGAATTCCGAATATTTTATCGGATGCGTATACATCAAATATTTTTGTTTGACTGTCGGGTAAATCAACAGGGCGGAAACAGACAGAGCAATCAGAAAAAAAATCAGTTTTTTTCGGAATTTGACTATTTACGATTCCCCCTTTTTGAGTATCTGCTGCAAGATATATTCGCCCTGAACAATCAAAGAAGTAATGTCCGTATTGTTGTTTATAATGTAGTCGGCTTTTTTCATCATTTTCGGGTAGGATACCTGCCCGTCAATTCTCTGTTTGGCTTGCCGAGGAGTGATTTTGTCTCTTGCGGTAAGCCTTTCGATTTGTTTGTCCTGCGAAGCGACAACGACAATAAACTCATCACAGTATTTTTCAAACATAAAACCTATTATAACCGCGCCGTCTACAAATACGATTTTTTCGCCTTTTTCAAAGCAGCCGTTTACTTGGCGGAGTATCTCTTTGACTATATACGGATGAGTAATATCCGTGAGTTTCTGCAAATTTTCCGGGGATGAAAACGCCCTTGCGGACAATAATTTTTTATCCAAATTCCCCTCAAATATGATATCTTCGCCAAAATACCGAGAGAGTTCGCTCAAACATTCGATGTCTTTGTGAACGAGTTTTACAACCTCGTCACAGTCCACAACGCTGTAACTTTTTGAACGGTAATAGTCGGACAATGTGCTTTTTCCGCATCCGCTTTGACCCGTAATTGCAATAATTCTGTTTTTCACTATAAATTCACCACCCTGAAAGCGGCCGAGCGCAGCAGTCTGTTGTATACTGCCAAGCCGACGCCCTCGGTTGAAGGCATCATGGCGTACACTTTTTCGGCTTTTATTTCGTCCAGTTTTCTCAAAGCAGAAAAAAGCTTTACCGCCTGTGACGCACTGTCTTTTTCGCCCCCGTATGAAACGCATTTTACATTCAGCCTGTCGACGTATTCGTCAAAGCACAGTGCAACAGCGCCGTCTTTTTCACACAGTTCTCTGTATTTTTCAAACGGGGCGTTTACAATGGTCACCTCCCGTTTAGGCGCATAGTGTTTGTGTTTTAAGCCCGGTGACAGGACCTTGTCATCGGATTTTAACTCTTCGCTTATTCCTTTTGAAAGAATAACTTCTTTGCCTAAAACTTCTTCAAGCTGTTCTTTGGTAATAAAACCCGGTCTGAAGAGAATCGGTTTTTCCCCGGCAAGAGACACAACTGTTGACTCAACGCCTATATCGCAGGAGCCGCCGTCAATAATCAAAGGTATTCTGCCGTTCATATCATTGTAAACTGTCTGTGCGTCCGTCGGGGACGGTCTGCCGCTCCTGTTCGCAGAAGGCCCGGCAAGAGGCAATCTTGTTTTTGAGATAATTTCAAGTACGACAGGGTTTGACGGCATACGAATACCGGCCGTGTCGAGACCGGCGCTGACTGAATCCGGTATTAAAATGCTTTTTTTAAGTATTATTGTAAGCGGTCCGGGCCAGAATGCGTCTGCAAGCTTTATGGCGTCGTCCGGTATTTCAGCCGCGACCTCAGAAAGCATTTCGTAATCCGAAATATGAACGATAAGCGGATTATCTTGAGGTCTGTCCTTTGCCTTAAATATATTTAAGCACGCCTCGGATTTTGTCGCGTCTGCAAACAGACCGTAGACCGTCTCTGTAGGAATAGCCACAACATCGCCGGATTTCAAAATGTCACAGGCAAGTTTTATTGAATCCCGTGATACATTCAACAACTGTGTTTTCATTGTTCTTCACCGCTTGCTTTCAGTTTTTCCGCCTGATCCCGTGTGACCAATGCGTCGATAATTTCGTCTAAATCGCCGTTCATTATCTGTTCGAGCTTATAGAGAGTCAAGCCGATTCTGTGGTCGGTAACACGGCTTTGAGGGTAGTTGTAGGTGCGTATTCTCTCACTTCGATCACCTGTGCCGACCTGTGATTTGCGGTTTTGCGCAACCTCGGCATCTTGTTTTGCTTTTTCTTGGTCGTAAAGTCTTGAACGCAATACTTTCAACGCCTTTTCTTTATTTTGCAGCTGGCTTCTCTGATCCTGACATTCAACCACCATACCCGTAGGAATATGTGTGACTCTTATTGCGGAGGATGTTTTATTGATATGCTGACCGCCTGCACCGGAGGAACGGAATGTGTCAATTCTCAAATCGTTCGGATTTATCTCGATTTCGACATCGTCTACTTCCAGCATTACCGCAACGGTGACAGTCGATGTGTGGATTCTGCCCTGAGTCTCGGTATCCGGCACTCGCTGAACTCTGTGAACACCGCTCTCAAACTTGAATCGACTGTATACGCCGTCGCCCTCGACGGAAAAGCTGACCTCTTTGAAACCACCCAATTCTGTTTCGTTGAGAGACAATATTTCCGTTGTCCAACCCTTGCTCTGAGCATACATTGTGTACATTCGGTAAAGATTATAAGCAAAAAGTGCGGCTTCTTCGCCGCCGGCTCCGCCGCGGATTTCTATAATAACGCTTCTGTCGTCGTTTTCGTCTTTAGGCAAAAGCAAAATTTTAAGTTCCTGTGATAAAATATCCAGTTTTTCTTTGTTTTCTTCGTATTGAAGCTGAACCATCTCTTTGAAATCGCTTTCCAAACCGCCGGATTCGAGCAAATCCTTAGCCTCTTCAAAATCCCGTTTTGCCTTTGAGTATTCATCATACTTTTCTATCAAAGGGGTCAAGTTTTTATACTCTTTCATGAGCTGCTTGTATCTGCGATTGTCATTTATGACGGTCGGGTCTGTCAGCAGCCGGTTAACTTCTTCATATCTGTTTTTTACTTCCGATAATTTATCAAACATTGTCAGTCTCTGCAGGTTTTACTTTCTTTATATTTTTTTCTATTTTTGAACGCGGTATCATAACTTCTCTGCCGCATTTTGTACATCTTATCTTGAAATCCATACCCACTCGCAAAACAAGAAATTCGTTGTTTTTGCAAGGGTGTTCTTTTTTTGTAACAATAATGTCGTTTACATTTATATTCATCATTTCACCGTCCGATAATATGTCTTTATATTATATCATAAACTGACCAATAGTAAAAGTATTATCAAAAAAACAATGCAGGTTGCCCTGCATTATTCGACATTTTTTTAAGCCTTTGGTACTGATTCCCAGTCTTTGAGGAATTTAGCGATACCCGAATCTGTGAGCGGGTGCTTTGTGAGAGCGACGAGTACCTTATACGGTACGGTTGCAATGTGTGCGCCTGCCTTTGCGGAATCAATTACATGTTTCGGGCCTCTGATTGACGCAGAGATAATCTCTGTCTGTATGCCGTGGAGATCAAAGATTGTAGCGACTTCTTCAATGAGGCCGATGCCGTCCATACCTATGTCATCAAGTCTGCCGACAAACGGAGAAACATAAGTTGCGCCAGCTCTTGCAGCCATCAAAGCCTGACCTGCAGAGAAAATCAAAGTGACATTTGTCTTTATACCCTTTGCAGAGAGAATCTTTACGGCTTTGAGACCTTCTTCACACATTGGGATTTTTATAACGATGTTCGGGTGAATTTTTGCCAATTCAAGAGCCTCTTCAACCATTTTTTCGCTTTCAAGGCTGATAACTTCGGCGGAAATAGGACCG
>JAQXIW010000074.1 GCA_029007985.1 Oscillospiraceae bacterium
TGATTTGTTGCCATAATCGAAACATTAGGGCCGAAACACACATTGTCGCCGATTATTACCTCCGCGTCGTCCATAATCGTACAGTTAAAGTTAGCAAAGAAATTTTCACCGATGTGGGTATGCGAGCCGTAGTTTATCTGCACAGGGCCCTGAAAATAAAATGTCTTTCCCACATCGCCTAAAATCGGGCGCAATACTCCCGGTCTTTCCGGGTCGTATTCGTCCATCGAATTGTACTTTCTGCAAGCCTCGTGGGCGGCGTGTTTAATGTCTTTCAGCTCTTTTTTGCGTGGGTCAAACATTTTCCCGGCAAAGATTTTTTCTTCTTCTGTCATAGTCGTTTCTCCTTTTATACATTACTTATATATTATCACTGCAAAACGATAAAATAAAGCGGTAAAATATGAATAAGTAAAATGAACAAATGATTTTTATTTACAGTTTGTTCATTGAATTGACGACCTTATTACATTATGATATATTGCGTGCCGAAATTTGCGGCAATTCGGATAATCTGCGTCTGCTCTGACGGGGGATAGCTGCTCTTGTCCTTGTAAAATCACCGCAAAGATTATATAATATAAATATTCTACTTTAATATTAAGGAACTATTTTGGAAAACAAAAATAAATACAAATTCTTGCTTTCAAATACCGTTCTCTTTTTTATTTCGTCCTTCAGCTCAAAGTTTTTGGTTTTTTTGCTGATGCCGATTTATACGGCTGTGCTGCTGCCGGGGGAATACAACACCGTAGACCTGCTGACTCAGACCGCAAATCTGCTGATACCGATAGTCTCTTTGGGTATTCCGAACAGCATAATAAGATTCGGAGTGGATAAAAAATATTCAAAAAGAGGCGTATTTACCGTAGCGGCTCTCACATATTTCGCCGGATTTGCGATATTCGGGTGCTGCTATCCGATAATTAAAAAAATCACATTTATTACCGACTATGTACTCTATCTGTACCTGTATTTGATATGCTCCTGTCTGCGCACGCTTGTACAGCAATTCACAAGAGCGCGCGCACTGACAAGGCTTTACGCCTTTGACGGAATACTTGCCACGGTGAACACGCTTTTTCTTGTGTGGCTGTTTTTAGTCAAATTCAAGCTGGGGCGGATAGGCTATATTCTGGCGATAATCGGTGCAGACTTTATATCTTTTCTGTTTTTGTCGGTCATTTCGGGGGCGTGGAGAGCTTTTCGTCTTTCCTCCGTCAAAAAGTCACTTGTCAAAGAGATGCTGGGCTTTTGTCTACCTCTTATTCCGACGGGTATTTTCTGGTGGATTACAAATGTGTCCGACAGGTACCTTGTCACCGCCATGGTGTCCTCCTCTGTCGCCGGCCTTTATGCCATTTCCTATAAAATACCGTCAATCGTCAACATTATGTCCACGGTTTTCACGGAGGCATGGCAAATTTCCGCCGTTCAGGAGGGTGAAAAAAAGGATTCTGCTCAATTTTTCAAAAAAGTTTTCCGCGCCTATCGGTCTGTGATTTTTATGGCAGGGGCGGGGCTTATTCTTATTTGCCGCATTATCATTAAACTTATGGTGGCGGATTCCTACTATGAAGCCTGGCGATTTATCCCGGTGCTCATTATTGCGACGGTGTTTTCCTGTTTTTCCGGCTTTTTGTCCTCAATTTATATGGTCGCAAAAAACGGCAAGGCAAACCTGTTTACAATGATGGCAGGCGCGCTTTCAAATATAGCGATGAATATTGTTTTCATCCCGAAACGGGGCGCACAAGGAGCGGCGGTCGCCACCCTCATTTCATATTTTATCGTGTTTGCTCTGCGTGTTATCGGGACGAAAAAATACATAAATGTGGATGTTTCTCCGCTTGTCATTGCGGTGAACTGCATTTTACTGGGCTCGATGAGCTACATAATGATAAACGAAATAAAGTATTGGGCTGTCATCTGCACTCTACTGAGCGCAGTCACAATAGCCTTTAACATTGTGCCGCTGGTAAATTTCGCCCTGCCGGTGATAAAGAAAATACTCTCAAAGAAAAAGAAAAAAGCAAATTAAAATACGGTTTCAAACAGCCGTCTTATTAAGCCGCCCCGGGCGGCTTTTTTGCACGAATCCCGATATGAACATATGTATATAGCGTTTTGGTAAATTTCTGGCATAAAAAGGCAAAAATTTGCCATAGAAAAAACAAAAAATTGTGGTATTATATATACGACAATTATTTTATGCGATTATGTGAAGTTTTACTTGACATAATCGGATAAATGATTTATACTTTTATCACTGTCTTAAAACGGTGTTAACAATTTCAAAAAAGTTTGAAAAAACTGTTGACAAATCAAAGACAGAGTGATACAATATTCAAGCTGTCGCAAGACAGTGTAAGGACCTTGAAAATTAAACAATATTGGTAAGAACTCAAAGCTTGAGAAGGAATCTAAGAGATTTTTTTGAGAGGTGTGGGGGGCTCGGCCACACGGAAATAAAAAGGAGAGCA
>JAQXIW010000075.1 GCA_029007985.1 Oscillospiraceae bacterium
TAAAAACAGCGACAAGGTGACACTGAGTAGCGTGGCGGGCAGCAATATAAATGTAACTGTTAAAGATAATGTCATAGGACACATAACGGTAAAAGTAAAAGCAACAGTAAAAGTGGCAGACCAAGAATTTGACGATGCGACAAGCACAAGAGAGATTTCTTTTGATTCGATACAGTTTAAGGATCCGGCATGGCTTGATACAAAACAATGGATATTGTGGTATAGTTATTATACCAACACTTCTCAAGAACAAAGCAAAGAAATTCAGTACGGAAAAAACAATAAGAACGTTCTTGAGATAAAATACAGATATCGGGATGACCCGGATATCGATACCATCCACTATTATGTAATTTCTCGGGTGTACAAAAACGACAAAAAGGATGGAAATTTTACAACACAATATTGGGCAAAATACAACAATACTTGGTACAAATACGTAGACTCCGTATGGAAAGAGCAGGGTAGCGGGCCAAGTTATGATGGCGTTCGGTTATTTTAGGTTGGAGGATGTATGAAAAATAAGAATAAGTTAATAACTGCCGCATGTACGGCGGCAATTGCCGGATTACTTATTTTCGGCTTTTCCTCCAAAGGAGCTGTACAGGTATTTGCCGACGGATACAACAGACTGTTCGGCGTTGAGCAAATCATCAACGGAATGTTGGAAAACGATGAAAATTTCAACATACTTGAAATTGTACCTGATAAAAACTATGCGTCAACAGGCTATTTGATTAAAGGCTCTGAAAATCAAAAGATTGATTTTCTTGATGTCATTCTCAATCAAACATATACAACATCAGACGAAAACGGTGAAGTTACAGGGTACGAATTTGATACTTTTGATTTGCGCAAAGAGTTTGCCGAAAAATTGATTAATTCCGTTAATACAACTGAGTTGTCAAAAGATGTAATCAACTACTCATATACCGAGCAACTTTATGCCACAGACCCATCGCAGTGGAGCGTACTTAACAGATATATCCCGGACGAGAATGACCGGGAAAACACGGTGGAGTACTACGAAACCAGGACAGGTAACTATATCCCGGCACCGGAAGGAGCAGTCGGCGATTACTCTTACGCACCCAGACTTTCCTTGTTGCTGAATTATGCAAATCCGGCTTCAATTTCCGCAGGCGAAACACTGAACATGACATTGTCCGTCAGAAGCGGCATTATTACCGAAGATGATACAGAATTGGATGTGGATATTCGCTTTTTTGCAAACGGTGTTGCCGTTCCTATACCTATACCGGGTGAAGAGGCAACAGATACCCTGGGTATCACTGTAAAAAATGACGGATACGAAGTGTCGGTCAGTGTGCCTTATGTAATTACAGATGCAGAGACCGAAATTTATGCGACAGCCACATTTACGGAAAACGGCGAAGAGAGAACATATAGTTCAAAGATTATTAAGGTTACCCCGAAAAGGACGGATACTATCTCGCACGCCGTCTGTCAATCAGTCGTAAAGGTTGTACGCAGCGGGGTAGAATATCCGAATGCAGAAAACCCCGATATAGAACTGCAGGCGAGGGATATCGCACATATCAAGGTCACCGACGGCGACGGTCATCCTTTGCCTAACTATGCTATCAAGAAAAACGGAGAAGAATATCGGACTACCAATGAAAACGGCATTTACACCGTTGTTGTCCCTGAAAGGGAACAGTCACAAGAAAACGCGACGGACGACAACACGACTAATGCCGGTGATGAAAATTCGCAGAATGTACCTGCAGACTCCGAGACCGTAAATTCCGCCGATGACACATCTTCGTCGGTTCGGAGCAGTGCAAGCACGGCGACCGAAAACGCCTCTGCAGAACAGAGTATTTCAAGTGATGCATCCGACAATCCTTCATCTGAACGGGGCGACACAAGCGTCACGACGGACCAATCGTCAACCGACAATGTTACCTCTTCGTCGGATGCCGGTGAAAGCAATTCCGACAGCGTGGATCCGAACATTTCTTCCGGAAATACCACGGAGCAGAGCATTAATGGAGAGGCTGAAAACAACATTCGGCCTCAGGCAGACAAAGTCGGTGCTGAATCATCGGATACATATACCGTATATGTGGACGGCACAGAAGTCCGGGGCTCCGGATTAGAAATTTCGATAGGTGAACTGCCGTCTTCCAGGGGTGAATATTCCACTCAAGAAGAACGACCGGGAAAAATCAGTCTTATTGAAAACGAGACAGATGAAAGATATTTAAGCGACTACTATTTCGACCCTGATGAAGGCAAATATGTCTGGGATGACTTTACAGGCGAAGGCGCTGTTACAACCGATGTCAGAATTAACAAGATTTATTACAGATTGAATATTCAAAGCTCCGGTATTTTCGGCTCAAGCGTGCTTGAGTTGAATCTCGGCGACCTGGAATCGGTCTCAAATCTCGAATCGACGATAAATGTACTTACATACACTCCTCGGGACTTGGAGTTGGCGCTGGCTAACGGTTTGTTGAGACTGTCGGATATTGATATGATTATCATATCAAATGAAAGTGCTGTAGATTTTTCTGTAAATAACATTGTAACAGACGGAGTTGCACCTAAATATTACAACACACAGTATGCGTGGAACACATACTTTGCAAGAGAAAGCGTAACAGACCCTGAGACAAATCAAACCGTAGACAGATATTCAAATGACCTGTCTTGGGCGACGGCGTATTCACTGTATGAGTATGTAATAAATACCGGTCTGCCTTTTGTCTATGACTATTCAATTGTTGAAAAAGCAAACGATTTGTATAGCGGCGTAAACGATGATATGCTGTTTGAAAACAATATTGTCAAACTCGGATATCTTTTGAACTATTTCACAGACAAAAACGGCAGCACAAACAATATTCTGGCTACAACCGATATTGGCGCATTCAGCGACGCTGTTAAAGAACAGTTGACAGGCGATAATATAGTACAAGACTTGGGCAGTTTGTACGGCAAAGTCAAAAACAATGTGTTTGTATACAACGATAATGAATACGGCTCGCTGACAAAGTCATTGGCAGAGCCTAATTCGGACGGACAGTATAATCCTTTTGTCCCTAAGTTATTGTATTCGCACATAGTGACAAACAATACTATCAGTGAAAATGAGCTGATAGGCATGACAGAGCTTATAAATGAAATTTTAAACGATAAGTTCTACAATGATATCTCTTCGGATTCAAGTGTCACAGAGTACGAAAATGATACTCTCAATATCAGACGAACAACCGTTATCAAATATATTTTGAACTACGGCAACAGGAGATCAATCGTTAAAAAAGATGTAATCAATGTGTTAGACCTTGAGCCGACAAAGTACTCCACATTGACTCAGGAAAAGATCAAGTCTTGGCTGAATGTAAAAGAGACTGATCTTTTAGAGATAAACATCACCCAGATGACCACCTATGAGTTTATTGGTAAGATAGAAGACCTTATTGAAAACTACGATATGATTTATATCGGCAGTTGCATCGGCCCAAAAGACCGGGTGGGCGCTATGTACCAAGACCGGCACGGTAATACGGTATTTAACGATACCGATATGAACGGTCTTATCTATATGCATACAGGCGATTTGGCTAAAGTTAACTACCAGTACGGCGGTCTGCTTACGCGAGAATCGACGGCCACCGACACGGTTACAAGATTTTCAGGAAACGACATCACAGAAGACAAATACGAAGAGCTTATTGACTATGTAAAAGCCGGATACCCTGTCGTTATTGACGAAAAACTTGTCGATACTTCTATCAACCCTACCGGTATCAGCACTGAATATGTAGATAACACATCATATATCTACAAATTCTTATCCGCTGTTTACGGCGGCTCGTATACCCGTGTAATAACAGAAGACGAATACAATCAAGCTGTTACCGACTACGGCAGCGAGGAAGCAGCTCAGTTGGCAGGATATAAAAAGTCTGTTACAACATACTCAAATTACACAAAAATAAATGGTATGAACGCTGTCACGGACGGCAAGTATATATTGGTAAATAACCGGCACGGCAAAGCCATTCTGAACGATCTCAATCCTGTTGGTGTCACACCGATGAACGGCGTGATATCAGTGACAAATGACCCGGATTATGTATGGACTATCAGGAAAGTAACAGAAAGCGGAAATAATTACTACACATTCAAGAACACAGACGAAGAATACCTTGAAATACAGAATTATTCAGCTCAAAGAGCAAATCTGGATAGCGCCCCTAAAAATAATATTTTGAGATATTCCGCAGACGGTTATTATTATCTGAAGAACACCACAAATAATGTGTATGCTAACTACAGAGGCGATAACCACGGTCTTGGCACATGGTCTGATCTTGATTATAACAGTAGGTGGAGTCTGTATAAACAGGGCGATGTAACTGTGATAAGCGGCTACACACATACGACTACCGTGGGCGAGGATATTGACAACGTAATGAGCACATTAAATGTGTCTACAAGGCTGGCAAGATATATAAATATGCCGCGTATTAATATCACAATGGTTTCACGGCCGGTTGAGTATTCGTATATAACAAATGCCGGCGGCGCTCCTTCAGAGATTTCATACCTCGGTTCACATACTCTGCAATATGAATTTGAGTTTGCCAACAGTGCGGAAGCCTCGGGCGAAAGCCTCTCATACTCGATAAATTTGTATGCAGATATCAACGCCGACGGTCAGTACCTCGATTCTGAAGAGATAGACGGCTTGGAAGTTGTAGAGACTTATTCCGGCAAAAAAACAGATTGGAATAAACTGAAATCCGGCACAAGATATACCGCTTACCGTACATTGCCGGACGACTATACCGGTTTAATCCCATGGAAACTAACCGTATCGCTGAATTCTGCAAACGCATCGAATGTAAAAGCGCATCGGAGCATAAAAGGCTACACTGCAATCAAAACCGAAGAAAAAACTGTAATTAAAATTTTACAGATTAACGCAAACTATAGGGACAGTATGTCGCTGAACAGCACAAAACCTTTTACCGATGATAATACTAAATCCTTCAAATCATTGATTGAGGCGTTGAACAACGAGAATTCATTGAATTACAAGTTGGAAATTACCGATGTGCGTGCGGGCGCCGGCAATACGAAACCGGAAGATATCTCTACGATAGGCGATATATACACAAATGGCGGCTACACTGATTCTGAGGATTTCTACAGAAGATACCTGTCGCAATACGGTATGCTTGTCATCGGTTTCGCGGATTATTTCGGCGACATTGAAAACGACAATGTAATGCAAGCCATTGTCATGTACATTAATTCCGGCAAACCGGTTTTGTTCTCACACGATACCACTTCTTTCAATAACGGCCAGTACAACGGTAACAGTTATTCAAAAGGTTGGGGCTATCATATGAACCAATATGTTCGTTCTCTTGCCGGCATGGACAGATACGGCTTGTCAATAAACAGTAATATGGACAGTGCGGCTGCAACCGAGCTAAAAAACCTGCTTAAAACCAAAGACAATGACTATACATTAGACTCATCTTTACAAAATCTTGTTGATAGCAACTCAAAAGATTTGGCTACAAAGAATAGTGATAGTGGAGACGTCGAAGTATATGCGGAGGCTCACGGCTTTACAAACGCCACATTGAATTTAAACGCTGACGGATACATGAATAAGAGTTTGGTAATGTCTGTGGCCGGTCAGGTTACTGAAAAGATTACACAAGTCAATAAAGGCCAAATAACCACATATCCGTACGACGTAAACATAGTCGATCCAGCCACAAACAATACCCGTAATACCACGGTATATAATAACTACAATATGGTGAGCTTGCCGACAATGAATGTCGAAGATGCCCACATGCAGTATTTCCAGTTGGATTTCAACTATGATGTCAACAATGATAAACAAAACGACCTTGTGGTATGGTATGCTTTGGCCAATACGAACAGTAATAATTCAATTTACGATGCGGCTCCGAATGATGTCAGAAACAACTACTACATTTACTCGGTAGGTAATGTTATGTACACCGGCATGGGCCATAACGGCACAAGCGGTGCCACTCTCAAAGAGGCCGAACTGTTTATCAATACTCTGTTTGCGGCGTACAGTTTAGGCGTTCACGACCCGACGGTAGGTATTGTTTCGGATAAAACCGATAAGTCATCGGGAATCAGCTATGTATATGTCGACTATGACGAAGCAAGCCCGCTTGATGTCAGCAGTCAGAAATTGGGCATGTATATCAATGATGTCAATGTCTTGAACGGTGAAAAGGAATTTGAATATTATTACTGTTACAAAGTTGACGGCGCCGACAATGCCTCAAAGGATAAAAACGGTCAGCCGCTAAGCATAACGGAAAACGGCAATATAGTTTATCTGAAAGACCTTACAGTTCCGGAAAACCCTAATGATCCAAACTCTGCTCCTGTTAAGGAGGATTCGGGAACGATTCAAAGCAATGAAACTATCGGTTTTGAGGTCAACGGCGATTGGCTTCAAAGTAAACTTAAGGAGCAGCCGTCGATAAAACTTTACATTGTTGCAAGGACTTGGCTGAAATACCAAGGTGCTGACGGTACGGTATTCAATGAAGAATGTACTTCTTATGTATACAACTCACTGACAATCCGCAGACGAGAGCTTTTTGATTTAGACTGACATTAAAACACTTGGGATTTTTCTCAAGTGTTTTAATTTGTCCGTAATTCAATTTGAGATATTTCGGTGAAAACCCTTTTGACAGATATAAATTTTTTCAAATTTATCACGTGTAACCGATAGAATAATATCAGAGTTAGATTAAACAGCCAAAAGAGTGTGCCGCAAAACAGGAGGCATACTATGTGTACGGCGGTAACTTACAAAACAAATAATTTTTATTTCGGCAGAAATCTCGACTACGATTTTTCATACGGCGAAGAAGTCGTGATAATGCCGAGGAACTATCCGATTGCCTATCGCAAACGGAAAAAACAGAGAAATCACTATGCGATAATCGGTATGGCGACGGTGATTGACGACACACCGCTTTTTTACGACGCCATGAATGAAAAAGGGCTATGTATGGCGGGTCTCAATTTTGTCGGTAATGCCCATTATAACGCCAATGTGGATGGTAAAGACAACATCGCACAGTTTGAGTTTATACCGTGGATTCTGTCTCAATGCGCAAATGTCAATGAGGCAAAAGTCCTTTTGCGGCGTATCAACATAACGGACACGCCTTTCAGCCCGGATTTGCCGGTGGCGGAAATGCATTGGATGATAGCCGATAAAGACCGGGCGATAGTTGCAGAGCCTCTCGCAGAGGGTCTGAAAATATACGATAACCCGATTGGAGTACTGACGAACAATCCGCCTTTCCCTTATCAGATGCAAAATCTGTACAATTACAGACAAATAACGGCAAACAATGTTAAATGCACATTTGCTCCGGGGCTGGATTTTCCACAGTACAGCAGAGGAATGGGCGCAATGGGCTTGCCGGGCGATTTATCGTCTATGTCACGCTTTGTAAAGGTTGCGTTTACAAAATTGAACTCTCTTTCCGGTGACGGCGAAACCCAAAGCGTCAGCCAATTTTTCCACATTCTCGGATCGGTTGAACAGCAGAGAGGCTGCTGCCATTTGGGCGACAGCAACTATGAAATCACCATTTACTCGTCTTGCTGTAATGCGGATAAGGGCATATACTACTACACGACCTACGACAACAGGCAGATATGCGCCGTGGATATGCGCGCAGTCGAATTGGACGCGCCGCGGCTTTATCGATACCCGATTTCTCAAAAAGAGAATATTTTGAGAATTAACTGAAATAGGGTGACAATTTACAAAAACAGGGCCGGGTCCGAATAAGACTGTCTAACGCTGCATTCCACAATTATTGCTAAATAAATATCACTAAAACATGGGGCGTGATTTATATCACGTCCCATTTTTACGTCGACAATACCACGGCAAGTGACCTAAAAAATAAAAAATTGTTGACATATACGGCGATATATAGTATAATAATTTAGCAACATTTAGGGGCATAGCTCAGATGGTAGAGCAGCGGTCTCCAAAACCGCGTGTCGTGAGTTCGAGTCTTACTACCCCTGCCAAAAGCCCTTGAAAAAGGGCTTTAGTTGTGGCCCGGTAGTTCAGCTGGTTAGAACGCTAGCCTGTCACGCTAGAGGTCGTGGGTTCGAGCCCCATTCGGGTCGCCATTTACAAGACAGCGGCCGTTGTGCCGTTGTTTTTGTATTTCGCTGTTATAGCTCAGCCGGTAGAGCACTTCCTTGGTAAGGAAGAGGTCGGCAGTTCGATTCTGCTTAACAGCTCCAAAAGTCCGATTTTCCTGTGCGGAAAGTCGGGCTTTTTGTTTTACAAAATTTCTGAAAATAGGGAAAACCGCAAATTATTACGCAAAGTCCTATTTATTGTACATATTGCAATATATAATAAGGATAAGCACAAAAGAAAATATCACAGCAGTATAAAAGCACAAAACATCACCGCACCGCGCGGCTATTGGTTGATAAAAGGGGCATAAACTCGACGAAGAATTCAAGTGATGATACTGCATCATACACAGCTATCAAATAATGTTGCACCATGCGGTGATGTCGAGGGTTGGGTTAATCATAGAAATGTCGCCCTGAAAGTGACGACAGAGATAAAAAATCGTGTATAATACAGATAGATCAAAAGGAGGAATAATCTATGGCTATTAAACTGTCAAAAGCCGATATGGAGGCTATAACGACAAAGGATTCGGGTTATATTAATGAAAAAGGAGCTGTCCTGTATAAAGACGGCAAATATGAAGATGCGATAGAGTATTACCGCATTGCCGCCGCAATGGGCAACCGGATGGCAATAAGCAATTTGGGGTATTGCTATATGTATCGGAGAAGCGTTGAGAAAAATATGTCGCTGGCTATGGCGTATTTCAAAATAGCCGCCGACAGAGGGGTAGTCGACGCCAACTACAAGCTGGGCGATATTTATGAAAAGGGAAACGGCGAGATAAAAAAGAATAAGGAACTCTCAACCTATTACTATCAGAGGGCGGCAAAGATTATTTTTAGTGATAATCTGAATCCACAGGACTACCCGAGCCTGTTCTTTGCTCTTGCGAGGGAGCTTATGCCAAAGGGAAAGCTTTACACTGATTTTAGCAAGGCGTATTATTTCCTGAGAATTGCCGAGGAGGGATACAGCGAACAAATTATCAACGGAGCAAATTTTTATGAGGAAAGTCTGAACAACGTCAGGGAGCTATTGGCAAATCCGATTTTCCGGCAATTTGCACTGAATGATGATACTGACCCGGAAGATTATTTGCCGAATTGATAAAGGTGATACTATTATTTAATATTTATCACGGCTTATTGA
>JAQXIW010000076.1 GCA_029007985.1 Oscillospiraceae bacterium
GTTGTAGTATCTTGTGCCGGGTATGTATTCGCTGACGACAAGATGATCTGTCTCCAAATAGTGCTGATAGTCCTCGTTCCGCTTTGGGTAGGGCTGTGTTATCGGCGTGCCCAAAAAAGCTATCGTTTTGCCGCCGTTTGCGGTGCAGGATTTGTGTGCCAGGGTGTCTATGCCCCGGGCGAGCCCCGACGCAACAACGCCGCCGTCGAGCGTTATGTCCTTTGATATTGTCTCTGAGGCAAATTCGCCCTCTCCGTTACAGCGGCGGGAGCCCACCACCGACACAATCTTATCCCGCGACATTATCGACAAATCGCCCTTGTAATAAAGCACCAGCGGCATATTGTCAAATCCCGTCATTCTTTTCGGGAAATCCTTGTCGGCGTAATTTATCGAGTTTACCTGCCGCTTTTCGTATTCGAGCCGGCGTTTTTCCACATCGGAAAGCGACACCGACATAACCGCTTTTTGCTGTTTTTCGGTGAACACCGGGTAAAAATCCAAGTTTTCTCTTATTTCGTATATTTCCTTAGGCGAAAGACCGAAATCCGCTATCCGACCGGCGTTTGAAATTGCCGTGCCGAAAGCCGCCGTAAACCATACATCGTATATATCCGTCATTCTCTTAATTCCCACATAAGCACAGCCCGTGACACCGCCCGGTTGAGTGACTCGATGCGGTCGGACATAGGTATTTTTAATCTTATATCACAGGCGGAAATAACATCTTTTGACAGGCCGTTGCCCTCGTTGCCGATGTAGAGAGCCACCGGCAATTTTGTTTTGACTCTGCCCAATTCCGACGCCCCCTCCAGACAGGCGGCGACCGTGGTAAAGCCCTTTTGTCTAAGGCTTTCGGTGAGGGAAATCAAATCTGCCGTGCGCAGAACATTGACCTTGACCGACGCCGTCATTGATGTGCGTATGACTTTTCGGGAATAAATGTCCCGGCATTTGTCCGACACTACCACATTGTCGTACCCAAAGCCCAGAGCCGTGCGCAATATGGCGCCCATATTGTTCGGGTCCTGAATGTCCTGTAAAACCAGCAGCCTGTCCGCAGAGAAGATTTTGCCCCGGTCGACAGGCTTTGTTTTGAACACGCCAAAAACACCGTCCTCCGTCTTGCTCTCCGACAGTTTTTCGCAAACTTGCCGCGAGACTACATAGACCGGTATGTCGGCGGTGTAACTTTTTATTTTTTCATATTCGCTTTCAAGGGCGAAAACGGCGACAGCCTCAAACCCGGCGTCGATAATATCGCAGACCACTTTTCGCGTGGAGGCAAAAAACACACCGTTTTCTCGTCTGTATTTTGCGTCCTGGGATATTTTGACCGCGTTTTTTATCTTGGCGTTGTCTCGGCTTTCGATATAATTAAGCATTGTCTGTCCTTTCTGCGCCCGACAAAGCCTTTTACCCGGTAAAAAACTTTGTCCAAAGCAGTAATCATTAAAAATTTGAGAGCATATATATAAAGTATAGATACATATTATATGCAAAGTGTGAAAATGTCAAACCGAAATACAAAAAATTTACAATTTTGCAAAGGTTCGTAAAAAACGCCCTTACGGTGTAAGGGCGTTGATTTTATGAAATTAAAGAGCGTTCTTTGCTGTTTCAACAAGTGAAGCAAATGCTGCTGCGTCGTGGATAGCAAGCTCTGAGAGCATCTTTCTGTTGAGAGATACGCCTGCCTTTTTAAGACCGTTCATGAATGTTGAGTAGTTCATGCCGAAAGGTTTTACAGCGGCGGAAATTCTGGTGATCCAGAGTCTTCTGAATTCTCTCTTTTTGAGTTTTCTGCCGGTGAAAGCGTAGTTGCCGCTCTTCATTACCTGCTGTTTAGCCATCTTGAAGTGCTTTGATTTTGCGCCCCAGTAGCCCTTAGCCATTTTCAGTGTTTTATTTCTTCTTTTGCGAGTCATTATCGCGCCTTTAATACGAGCCATTATACAATCTCCTTCTGAATATCAATCTCAATGCGCCTAAAATTAAGCGTATGGGAGCAACTTTTTGATTGTTGCTGTGTTTGTCTTGTCTGTGTAGCCGCCTTTTCTGAGGTTTCTCTTTCTCTTTGTTGACATTTTTGTCAGGATGTGGCTTCTGAAGGCCATGCCTCTTTTAACTTTACCGCTCTTTGTGAGTTTGAATCTCTTTTTTGCGCCTGTGTGTGTTTTAATCTTGTACTTTTTCATGGAATTATCCTCCTGTTTATTTTTTCGTTGCCGGGGCAATAATCATCTGCATGCTTCTGCCTTCGAGCTTTGCCGGTTTTTCGATAACGCCGCCCTCGACAGCCTGACCGAAACGCACCATCACATCCAGACCTGCGGATGTGTGAGCCATTTCGCGACCGCGGAAACGGATTGTCGCCTTTACTTTATCTCCGCCTTTTAAGAACTTGTTAGCCTGATTGACTTTTGTGTTAAAGTCGGCTACATCAATGTTAAGACCGAGTCTGACTTCTTTTGTTTCAACAACTTTTTGATTTTTTCTGTTCTCTTTTTCTTTTTTCCGCTGTTCAAAACGGTATTTGCCGTAGTCCATAATGCGACATACAGGCGGCTGTGCGTTAGGGGCAATTTTGACCAAGTCAAGATTTGCCGATTCAGCCAATGCGAGAGCTTTTTCCGAGCTCATGATGCCCAGCTGTGAGCCGTCGGCACCGATCACTCTGACCTCTTTGTCTCTGATTTCCTCATTGATTGCAAGTTCTTCTTTTTTTGTTGCTATGATAAAGCACCTCCGATTTTTTGCAAATTAAAAGCACGAAGCATACAGCCCGCGCCAAATAAACACACTCAACCGGGGTAACCCCGTTGATTATTTATTGACCCGTCCGCCCTTTGCGAAGCAAGGTGAGCTGTGCAGCTACTTTATTGCTTTATAGATTATAGCATCGCGCCGATAGTTTGTCAAGCGTTTTTTATCGCAAATTTCCGCAGATTTTCGGGATAAAACCGGCGCCGCTTACACAGATATATTTACATAATTTGCATTGAAAGTCAATTAAATATTATTGACATTTATGGTACTTTTTTTATATTATATACATATAAATAATTGAAAAGGAGATGAACTATCGTGAGTAGCGACCCTTGCGGGCGATTATGCGCAAACAGAATATACGGTGACGCTCGGCGGTGTTCATTCCTCTTGTATTAAGAGTTCTGCATAACACCTCTTTTTTGGCGTTACCGAAAAGGAGGTATTTTTTATGGTCAGAAAAATTGACGAAATAAAAGACGTCGGAAAAAACAAAATGCTTTCCGCCGATGAAAACCCGACAGATAACGGCATTTTTATTTCAAACGGCACAGCCGACGGTATTGCCGACGGCGAAGAGCCGGACGATGTAGACGAAATCATCGATGTCATCACATCGGACGACGACGAGGTTGAGGACGAGGACATAAGAGAAGCCCTTATCGAATCCGACGAGGAGGACTTGAACGAAGTCATCGAGTCGCCTTACGCCATCGACGTCGCCATAGCCTTGGAGGACTTTTCCGACCGGGAGCTTTTGGAATTCTATGAAAAAGTCGACGACGAGCACATGGCTCAAACCCTCGAACAAATGGACGAGGACTTGGCCCAGAGATTTGTCGCACTTTTGGACTACAAACAGCTGATAAGTATTTTCGGCTATATGTCAAACGACGACATAGCCGACATTCTGGGCGAAATGCCTATTTACAGGCGCAAAGACCTTTTGCGAATGATGAAGAGCAAAGACAACATAGAGATTCAGTCTTTGCTTTTGTACGGCGAGGACACCGCCGGCGGCATTATGACGACGGAATACATCGCCATCAGCCGTGATACCACCGTCAGAGAGACGATGGAAATCATAAAGAGCATAGGCCCTCGCACCGAGGTCATTGATTCAATCTACGTTCTCAACGGGCTTAAAGAGCTGGTGGGTGTAGCGGATTTGAGAGAGATACTCTCGGCGGACGACGAGACGCCGCTGTCCGAAATAATGGACGACAACATAATATCCGTATCCCCTGAAATGGACCAGGAGGAAGTTTCGCAAATAGTCGCAAAATACGACCTGAAAGCCGTACCTGTTCTCAACAGAAAAGGCTCGCTCCTGGGCATA
>JAQXIW010000077.1 GCA_029007985.1 Oscillospiraceae bacterium
AACCGAGAGGATATAATATCGGTCACATCGGGTATCGGCATTGTGATGAACATTTTCATCGCTTTGTCAAAAATATTTATCGGCTTTTTGGTACATTCCATCGCGATTATTTCCGAGGGTGCGAACAACGCCTCCGACGCGATGACATTTATAGTTACATTTATCGGCAATAAATTGGCGGGCAAGCACCCGGACGAAAAACACCCTTTCGGCTACGGCAGAATAGAATATCTGACCGGCCTTGTCGTCTCGGTTTTAATTATTATCACCGGCTTGGAGCTTTTGAAAAGTTCTGTCGAGATGATTTTTGAACCGACCCGGCTCTCTGTTACGCCGCTTTCCGTGGGAATTATCATATTTTCGGCGATAATTAAGCTTTTGTACGGCTCATACGCTCTCAAAATGAGCAAAAAGGCAAATTCCGGTGCGCTGGAAGCCGTCGGTCTCGATTCGAGAAACGACTGTATCGGCTCGGTCATCACTCTGGGCTCGGCTTTGGTTTTTGTGGTTTTTCATGTGTCGCTGGACGCCTACGCCGGTATCATCACTTCGCTTATCATTGTTAAAGCGGGCGCCGGGGTATTGGGGGACACGATATCCGAGCTCATCGGCCGCCCGGGTGAAAAAGAGCTGGCGCTGACGCTTTACCGCGAGATAGTAAAAACCGACGGTATTATTTACGCGGTAGACATGATGCTGCACAATTATGGGCCTGACGCCTGGTCGGGCTCGGTCAATGTGGAGTTAGACCACAAAATGACCGTCGCTGAGGCTTACTCGATTCTGCACGCGTTACAGATGAGAATAAAACAGCAATACAATGTCACGATGGTTTTCGGCGTTTATTCCGTAGACAACGACAGCCCGGAAAGCCGTGAAATCCGCCGTATCATCGGCGAATATATCAAGGACAAAGAGCACATCAAGAGTTTTCACGCTGTCTGGAAGGACGAATCCGAAAAGAAGCTGTACTGTGATTTCTTGGTCGATTACAAATTGCGGGATTGGGACGCGACAAACAAAGATTTTGTCCGCTACATGAACGAAAAATACCCGGGCTATGAAGTTATTTTGACTATTGAAACGGAGTTTGTGTAACTTTTGACGGCGAGAAATAAGCGCAAAAATATTTTGACTTAAATTTTACACAATAAAACCCCTGTCACCGAAAAAACGGTTACAGGGGATATTTATTTGAAAATAAGTGAAGGATTTACAAAAGCTCACAACCTCGCAATCAGTCTGTGGAAAAATTCAACTGTTTTTGAAACTTCGCTGACAGGGATTCGCTCGTTGTCGTTGTGAATTGTGCCTCTCAACTCTGTTGAAACATGCCATGCGCTGAATTTATAAACATCACGGCAAATTTTAGAAAAATGTCTCGAATCAGAGCCGGCTATCATCAAATACGGGCTGACAATGGCGTCCGTCCAGGTGTCGCCCACGGCCTGTGCAACCTTTTGCCAGTTTTCGCTGTCTGTTGACGCATAAGGCGAGGCAGGGATTTCCGTCTCAAATGCCGCGGTAACGCCTTCGGCACAGAGAGACTGTATTCTGTCCAGAGCCTGCCGCGGCGTCGTGTTGTTCAGCAGTCTCACATTTATCATAGCCGTGGATTCATTCGGCAAAACATTGTGCGCCTTTGAGCCCTGTGCCATCGTGGCGGCGGTGGTGGTACGCATCATTGCATTGAGCTCACCGCCCAATTTCATAGACATTTTTGCGACTAAGCCTTTGAAAATACCCAGGTTTGCAGAAATAAGTCTAAGAGGGAATGAGAGATAAGGCCCTACATGCTTTAACAGACCCTCCACAGGCAAAGTGACCTCGGCTTTGAACGGGTGGTTTTCGATGTTGACTATCGACTGTGACAAATAGCCCAGAGAGGTGTGCCGAGGCGGCGTGGAGGAGTGTCCGCCCTTGCCCTCTGCGGTGAGGCGAACGCTGCACATACCCTTTTCGCCTATGCCGATTACAGCAACCGGCTTATCAAGACCCGGGAAAACACCGTCGGCGACGGCGCCGCCCTCGTCCAAAACCAGAGCCGGCTTGACGCCCTGTGCCTCTAAATAATCAACAACCCGAGGCGCAGATATGCCCGACACCTCCTCGTCGCCGCTGAATGACAGGTAGATGTCATTTTTAGGCACAAAGCCCTGTTTGAGCATATCCTCCATGCTCTCCATTATGCCCAGCATCGTGATTTTTGTGTCGAGAGTACCTCTGCCCCAAATTTCACCGTCTACAATCTCGGCGGCAAACGGCGGGTGCGCCCATCTTTCCTCAACGACAGGTACGACATCGTAATGGCTCATCAAGACCGTCGGATTTTCCCGGTTTTCACCCTTAATTTTGAAAAGCATTGCGGTGTTGCCGTGCTCGGAATATTCGCTTTTTTCACAGACCGTCGGGTACAGCTCTCTCAGTTTTTCACGGTAGGCCTTGAAAAGCGCCTTGTTCGTCTTTTCATAGTCGCTGTCCGACACCGTTGCCATTCGGATAAGCGTCTGAAAGTGCTCAATCCGGTCGGGACAGTCGATTTTTACCGGCTCCGGCGTCCTGTTTGTAAAATCCGGGGCTTTGAACTTTGCGGCTCTGTAACACATAAACAACACAGCCGCCAAAAGAATTATCAAAACATAAAGCATATTTACACCTTCCTATATATAATATGTATTATAATATATCATCGGACAAAAAAACTCAACACAAACAGAAAAAATGTTTGCGTTATTGCGGATTTTCAGCTTAAACAACTGCCTGAATTATATTGACATTTTTTTAACAATATGATAAATTATATATATAATGACACAAAAGCGTATCATTTTCATTTGTCAAATCAGATATTTCAAAAGGAGATAATTTTATGGTATATTCACATGAAGTTGAGAAAATGTGCAAAGTATCAAAAGGCTGTGACCACGGCCCTGCTCCTATCCCACAGGAGGGCGCATGGACAAAGGCGTACGAAATAAAGGACATCAGCGGTCTTTCCCACGGTATCGGCTGGTGCGCCCCACAGCAGGGTACATGCAAGCTCACACTCAATGTTAAAGACGGTATCATTCAGGAGGCATTGGTTGAGACAATCGGATGTTCCGGTATGACCCATTCCGCCGCTATGGCAGGCGAAATTTTGCCGGGCAAAACTATTTTGGAGGCTCTCAACACAGACCTTGTCTGCGACGCAATCAATGTAGCGATGAGAGAGATTTTCAAACAGCTGGTTTACGGCAGAACACAGACTGCTTTTTCAGAGGGAGGTCTGCCGATAGGCGCAGGTCTGGAGGATTTGGGCAAAGGTCTGAGAAGCCAGACAGCTACAATTTATTCGACGGCTCCTAAGGGCGTTCGCTATCTTGAAATGGTAGAGGGCTACATTCTTGAGCTTGCCCTGGACGAAAACAACGAGACAATCGGCTATAAATTCGTAAGACTCGGCAAAATGATGGAGGATATCCGCCATGGCGTCGACCCGAAGACAGCCTATGAAAAGAACATCGGCACATACGGCAGATACGCCGAGGCCGTCAAGTACATTGACCCGAGAGAACAGTAAGGAGGATTTGATAATGGCAAATTTTGAAGGTTATGAAAGAAGAATAGCCAAAATCGAGGCCTCTATGGCGCAGAACGGTATAGCAAGCCTTGATGAAGCTAAGGAATTGTGCCTTTCAAAAGGTATCAATGTTGAAGAAATCGTAAAGGGCGTACAGCCAATCGCTTTTGAAAATGCGGTTTGGGCTTACACCTACGGCGTTGCTCTCGCTCTTAAACGCGGCATCAAAAACGCCGCCGACGCAGCAAGCGTAATCGGCGAGGGCCTCGAGGCATTCTGTGTACCGGGCTCGGTAGCCGACCAGAGACATGTCGGCCTCGGCCACGGCAATCTCGGCTCAATGCTTTTGAGAGAAGAAACAGATTGCTTCTGCTTTTTGGCTGGTCACGAATCCTTTGCCGCTGCAGAGGGCGCAATCGGTATAGCCAGAACGGCAAACAAGCGGAGAAAAAAGCCGCTTAGAGTTATTCTCAACGGTCTCGGCAAGGACGCCGCATACATTATTTCCCGTATCAACGGCTTTACCTATGTACAGACAGACTATGATTTCGCCACCGGCGAGCTTAAAATAGTCAGAGAAGTTGCATTTTCCGACGGCGACAAAGCCAAGGTAAGATGCTACGGCGCAAACGATGTACTCGAAGGCGTAGCGATTATGAAGCACGAAAATGTGGACATCTCAATCACCGGTAACTCCACAAACCCGACCCGTTTCCAGCACCCTGTCGCAGGCACCTACAAAAAATGGTGTTGGGAAAACGGCAAAAACTACTTCTCTGTTGCCTCCGGCGGCGGTACGGGCAGAACACTTCACCCGGACAATGTCGGCGCAGGCCCTGCCTCATACGGCATGACCGATACAATGGGCAGAATGCATTCCGACGCCCAGTTTGCCGGCTCATCGTCGGTACCGGCTCATGTAGATATGATGGGTCTTATCGGCGCAGGCAACAACCCGATGGTAGGTATGACCGTCGCATGTGCCGTTGCGGTCGCCCAGGCTCTGCGGGATTGATATAAAACAATAAAAGAGAAATGATAAAGCAAAAGCCTCCTTCGCACGAAGGGGGCTTTGCTGTTTGTGTGGATTTTGGAAAAGCAGGGCAATGGATTGTCAGAGTTTATTAGAACATTAAACAAGGCTAATATAATATCTAAAAAAGATGAGGAAGTCTTGCACTAAATTTACTGCTTTCAAAAGCACCGACCGAGCCGACAAGCGAGACCCGGCACCGAAGGTGACTGAGGGGTAGTTTTTGAAAAATATATACGCTGTAACAGAACTACAACCTATTTATCGTAGGGGACGATGCCCACATCGTCCCGAATATTATTTAACGATAAAAATTATATGATAATTATTTTGACAACAAATTAGCTTCTGTCTTTTTCTCTCCCTCCGTCAAAAATCAGAGATTTTTGCCACCTCCCTCATCAGATGGAGGCTTGCGGCAATGTTTTCATTTTCAAAAGAAGATAATCTTACATATTATCGGGACGATGTAGGCATCGTACCCTACATTGTTTTGGTAAATTAAGCAAGGCTCCACTTGTCAGGGGGTGCGGGTGTCCGGTGGACACCTTTGACGAAGTCAAAAGCACCGACCGAGCCGACAGGCGAGACCTGTCGCTGAAAGCGACTGAGGGGTAGTCTTTAAATACTTATAGATTTACTATATTTCGTTCTCTCTCTCCGTCACAGCATTCGCCGTGCCACCTCTCTCGTCAGAGAGAGGCTTTTATTGTACAGTATACGTTCAAAAGATAAATACATATACAATAAAACACCGACTGAGCCGACAGGCGAGACCCGGCACCGAAGGTGACTGAGGGGTAGTCTTTGAAAGTAATCATTGCAATTATGATGTGTTTATTCTCTCCCTCCGTCAAAAGTCTGCGACTTTTGCCACCTCCCTCATCAGATGGAGGCTTGCCAAAATTCCTATTTAATAAGGTAAGAAGTTGCTTTATCGGCGCTTTTCAAATCCCTATCAAAAAAAACGCCGTGTTTAATCTCATTAGCGAGATAACACGGCGTATTTTAATTTACTTTTTAATTATCGGAAATGCGGTTTTTTACTAATCCGATTATCCTTATTCTTATAATCCAAACATTTTCGTTTAATTATCAAATTCTCAAACCTTTGTTAATTCTTCCAGGAATTTAATCAGGTATTCGTAAATATCCTTGAATGACGCCAGGTCGACATATTCTTCCGGTGTGTGTGCGCCGTCGCCCTTAGGGCCAAAGCAAATTATGTCCAAAGTAGGCTTTTTGCCGTAGAACACGCCGCATTCCAGACCGCCGTGCGTGGCGGTAGGTACAAGGTCAATGTCGAATGTCTCTTTGAAAAGCTTTGTGTGCAGAGCGCGCAGCTTTGAATCAGGGTTATATTTCCAGCCGAAGAAGTGTGCGCCGATGTCGCTCTTATAGCCGAATACATCAGCCAAAGCTCTGACTTCTTCGCCGAGAGCCTCCTGCATTGTGTCGGTGTTGCTTCTGCCCAGAGTCCAGATCATAATTTCGTCATCGGAAACCGAAACGCCTGCCAGGTTGTTTGAATTGAGCACAGCACCCTTGATTTCCGGGTTGAAATCTCTGACGCCGACAGGCATAGCCAAAACAAATCCGACAAGGTTTTTGCTCTTTTCGTCGGTCAGCATTTTGTCCGCCTTTTCGACGACCTTGACATCGCATACAAAGCCCGGGTCGGTGACGCGCAATTCATCTTTTACATCGTTTGCGGTTTTTTCAATTTCACGCAGAGCGATGTCCAAATCCTCTACGGCGATGACGGATTTAATATCTGATTGAATGGCGTTTTGCATTTTGCCGCCGAAAGCGGAAACAACATTCACTTTAGTGAAAAGCGATACATGATTTACGATTCTTGCCCATATTTTACCGGCGTTGCCTCTGCCTTTGTCTATTGCGCCGGCGGAGTGGCCGCCCTGTAAGCCGTGAATGAAAATTTCCACAAAGCTGCCCTTTGCCTCTGTCCATTCGGCAGGGGTACGGTGTTTCATTTCCAGACCGCCTGCACAGGAAACCGTTGTAGCCGCCTGATTGAGACCGCCTGCGTCCATGTTGATGAGTCTGTCGCCCTTAATCTGAGCGCCGTCCAATTTTGAGGCGCCGACAAGGCCGATTTCCTCACCGGAAGTAAAAATACATTCCAGAGGCGGATGAACAAGGTCGTTTCTCGCCAAAACAGCCATCATATAAGCAACCGCGTTGCCGTTATCGGCGCCCAGTGTTGTACCGCGAGAGCGCAGACAGCCCTTGTCGTCGACATACAGCGGCAGAGGGTCGGTCTCAAAATTGTGTTCGGATTCCGGCAATTTCACCGCTACAATATCCGTGTGACCCTGAAGGGAGATGATAGGCAAATCCTCACAGCCCTTTGAGCCCGGCTTTCTCAATATAACATTGTTTGCCTCGTCTTTATAGGCCTCCAGACCCAAGTCTTTGCCCCAGTTGTAAATGTACCGAGCGACAGCCCGTTCGTTATTTGAGCCTCTCGGAATGGCGGCGATGTCCTCGAAGAAACGCAAAGCGTCCCGAGGCTCGTAGCCTTCTGTTACATATTTCATAATAATTCTCCTTCGATATAAAATTATAATATTAGTATAAAAAAACCGCTGTCGAAAATCAATAAACGAAATAAATAAAAAATACACTTAAAATTGTATAAAAATGTGATTATGCACAAAAAAACCGACTTTACATCGGTTTTTCTGTACTGAATGTGTGCAAAATAGAGATTTTGTTGGTTATCCCGTTATTTTTCATTAGTGTAAAGTTAAGAAACTTTACAAAAATCACAGACGGTTAAAGGGTAAAGCCTGCCTTTGCGGAGACGGATTCGAGAGTCTTTTGAGCCTCCCACATAATTTTTTCCTCGTCCATTGTGAGTATTTCTCTGTTTTTCATAACAATTTTGCCGTTAATGATTGAATGTACCACATCGCCGGCGTTTGCGCTTTCCACTAAGGTCGCCGCCAGGTTGTGTGTCGGCAAAATGTGCGGCCGGTTTATATTCAGCAAAATTATGTCGGCGAGCTTGCCCTCTTCCACAGAGCCCAGCTTGTCGCCCAGACGGCAGGCGTCGGCGCCGCCTTGGCTCATCATTCGTAGCAGAGATTTATACGGTATGACCACCGGGTCAAAAATCGGCAAGCCCCAATAGGCTATAAGCCCGTTGCGCAAAACCTTGACCTCGTCCCACAGGCTGAGAGAGGAGGTACATGCGCCGTCGCTGCCCAGACCGATTGAAATGCCTTCCTCTAACATTCTCGGCGTCTTTGGGAAACCGTGATTTGAAAGGTTAGAGCGCGGGCAATGTATTACTCCGACGCCCTTTTCGGCTAAAAGCTTGATGTCGCTCTCGCTCAAAACCACATTGTGAGCCGTCAGCAAATCCGATGTCAGACAGCCGGTCGCGTTAAGCAGCTCGGCCGGGCGCATTTTGTAGTTTGTCAGACAGAAGGAAACCTCGTCCTTGTGCTCGCACAGATGGGCGTGCATGCCGGTGTCAAGCTCCTTTGCCTTTTCGGCGGTCTTGCGCAAAAGCTCCGGCGAACAGGTCATCACCTGTCTTATGCCGAACCAAATTTTAACTCTTTCGTCACCCCGGTTGTGCCATTCATTGTAAAGCTCAACCGTGCGGCGTATATTTTCATCGGCGGAACACTTCATCGAGTCCGGGATATTTCCGCCCATATCCATTGTCGAGCGGGCGATGTTGCCTCTCATTCCGCTTTCGACACAGGCCTTTGCCACCATATCCATGTGCGGACCGCCGGCGTCGGCGTACATTGTGGTACCGCTTTTTATCATTTCCAGCGCGGAAAGCTGTGCGGAAACATAGGTGTCCCGGGCGGAAAGATTGGACTCAAACGGCACGAGAAAGCGAGTCCACACCATCGGGTACTCGTCTATCGGCTTTGCCCTCAAAAGCTGTTGGGCGTTGTGATGATGGGCGTCCACCAGACCCGGCATGGCGAGCAAGCCTTTGCCGTCTATCACATCGTCGGCTGTGTAGCCCAAATTCCGACCTATTTTTGTGATTTTGTTGCCGTCAATCGCAATGTCGGTGTTTTTTTCTATCTCAAAATCACGATTTAACAGCGTTACATTTTTAATAAGCAGACTGCAATGATTCATTTTGTCCCTCCGAAATTTATTCATATATATAATAAAACAAAAAAGCGATAAATACAATATTTACCGCTTAAAATATTCTGTTTATTCCGTCGGGTTTACATGCACCATAACGTGTTTGACATCGGCAAAATTCTGCTCTATGCCCAAGTGGACTCTTTCCGCTATGTCGTGGGCCTGCCTCAGCGACATATCGCCGTCGACGGATATTTCAATGTCAATGTAGACTTTGCTGCCGAACATACGGCTGTGAATCAAATCAACCTTTTCAACGCCCGGCTGCTTTGATACAAAATTTTCTACATTCCTGTCGTAGTCGGCGCCGCAGGAGGTGTCCATGATTTTTTGAATTGAGTCTTTCAAAATGTCATAGGACACCTTGAGAATGAAAATGCAAATCACAACGCTCGCCACCGAGTCCAAGACAGGGTAGCCCAGCATAGAGCCGGCTATACCGACCAGCGAGCCGATAGAGGAAAAGGCGTCGCTGCGGTGGTGCCAGGCGTCCGCCAAAAACGCCGGAGAATTGAGAATTTTAGCATAGTGGCGGGT
>JAQXIW010000078.1 GCA_029007985.1 Oscillospiraceae bacterium
CAATAATAATGAAAAATCGGAAAATACGCCCTGTATATTAAAACCTGTCAATCCCCAACGAAAAAGAGCAGCCGCAGCTGCTCTTTAATTTCTTTTTACAACGGGATAATTTTCTGTTTTCTTTTTCAGCGAAAAAGTTTCAAGAGAAAACTTATCGGCATATTATTATCAACCGAATTTATTCATCAGAATAAATTTCCGAGCTGATTTTCGCCTTCGCATCATTCCTCGTCGTTTTCGATTTCGGCGACGAGCGCTTCCGCCTCGGCGTCGAGATCTCTTATCAGGCTCTCAGTGTCGTCGTCTTTCGGCTCATCGTCCGCCGGGATTTCTGTGCTGTCGACTTCCTCCTCCGACATAATGACGGCAAATGTAACCGCCTTGTCGCCTTCGTCAAGTCGCATTACCCTGACTCCGCCGGCATATCTGGACTGTACCGATATATCGTCGGCATGCATTCTGATGATAACGCCGTTTTTGGAAATCATAATGATGTCGTCGGTATCTTTTACGATGCTGACGCCGCATACCTCGCCGTATTTTTCCGTCTCGTAGTTGCGTACGCCTCTGCCGCCGCGCTGCTGCAGACGGTATTCCGAAACAGGCGTGCGTCTGCCCTTGCCGTTCTCGGTGACGGTGAGAATGACAGAGCCCTCGTTGGCTACGCCCATGCCCACAACCTCGTCGTCGCCGACAAGCTCAATCGCTTTTACGCCTCTGGCGACTCTGCCGACCAGACGGACATCCTCTTCGCTGAATTTAATGGCCTGACCGCCCTTTGTGGCGACGATTATCTCGTCATTGCCGGAGGTGATAAGCGTGTACGCCAGCTCGTCGCCCTCGTCAAGATTTATGGCTATAAGACCGCTCTTGCGCACATTTTTGTACTCGTCGAGAGCCGTTCTCTTGATTATGCCCTTTTTGGTAATCATCACCAGGTTGCCGCCGGCGTCCTTTTCCGTCGGAATGACGGCCGTGATGTATTCGCCCTCGGTCAGCGGCAGGAAGTTACCCACATAGCTGCCCCTGGCCTGTCTTGAGCCCTCAGGTATTTCATAGCCTTTGAGCCTGTAAATTTTGCCCAAATTTGAGGCAAAAACCACAAAGTTGTGGCTGCGGCCCATAAACAGCTCTTTAATGTAGTCTTCTTCGCGGTTGTTTGTGCCCTGAATGCCTCTGCCGCCTCGCTTCTGTACCCGATAGGCGTCTTTTGACTGGCGTTTTATGTAGCCGGCGGAAGTGAATGTGAACACATCAAGCTCGTTAGGAATGAGGTCTTCAATGTCGATTTCACCGCCTACATCCTGAATTTCCGTGCGCCTTTCGTCGCCGTACTTTTCCTTTATCCGCGTCATATCCGCCTTGATTTTGTCCAAAACCATTGTTTTGCTGTCGAGGAAGGCCTTATAATACGCGATTTTCTCGATCAAATCCTTTTTCTCGTTCTCCAGCTTTTCTCTTTCAAGACCCTGAAGTCTGCGCAGCTGCATATTGAGAATGGAATTTGCCTGAATTTCCGACAGAGAGAATCTTTCCATAAGTCTCTCTTTTGCGTCGTCGTAGGCGCTTCTGATAATGCGGATGACCTCGTCGATGTTGTCGCAGGCAATAATCATACCCTCGACGATGTGCAATCTGTCCTCGGCTTTTTTAAGGTCGAATCTGACCTCGCGGAAGTTGACTTCCTTTTGGAAATCCACATATTTTGTGAGTATCGTCTTCAAATCCATGACCTTCGGCACGCCGTCGTCCAAAGCCAGCATAATTACGCCGACGGTGTCCTGAAGCTGTGAATTGGCGTAGAGTTTGTTTAGGACAATCTCCGGGTTTACGCCTTTTTTCAGCTCTATGACTATGCGCATGCCGTTTCTGTCGGATTCGTCGTTCAAATCCGCTATGCCCTCTACCCTTTTTTCATTGACAAGTTCGGCAATTCTCTTGATGAGCTCCGACTTGTTGACCATATAAGGTATTTCGGTGACGATAATCTGCGCTCTGCCGGATTTTGACTCCTCGTATTCGATTTTAGAGCGCAAAGTGATTTTGCCTCTGCCCGTCCGGTATGCCGAGCGGATACCGCTTCTGCCCATAATGATGCCGCCGGTCGGGAAATCCGGCCCCGGAATACAATCCATCAAGTCGGAAAAATTGCAGTCCGGGTTGTCTATGAGATAGCATATACCGTCACAGACCTCCGCCAGATTGTGCGGCGGAATGTTAGTCGCCATACCTACGGCTATACCCGTCGAGCCGTTTATCAGAACATTAGGTATTCTCGACGGCAAAACCGACGGCTCTGTGGTGGATTCGTCGTAGTTAGGTATGAAATCAACCGTGTCTTTCTGTATGCCCGCCAGCATTTCATCGGCGATTTTTTTCATTCTCGCCTCTGTGTAACGGTAGGCGGCAGCCGGGTCGCCGTCCACCGAGCCGAAGTTGCCCTGGCCGTCGACAAGCGGGTATCTCATGGAAAAGTCCTGTGCCAATCTGACCATGGCGCCGTAGACCGACGAGTCGCCGTGCGGGTGGTAAGAGCCCAAAACCGCGCCGACCGTATCGGCGGATTTTTTGTAGTCGTGGGTGGAATCCAGACCTCTCTCATACATTGTGTAGAGTATTCTGCGGTGAACAGGCTTTAAGCCGTCTCGAACATCCGGCAAAGCTCTGGATACGATTACCGACATGGCGTAGTCGAGAAAGCTCTCCTGCATTTCCGTGGAAATTTCTCTGTCTATATACTGTGAATTATCAATTTCGTTTTTTAACATTTTTCCCCCGTGTACTCAACCCATAATATCCGATGTCGTCCATTCGCTCAAATTGTAATCCGACACGATTTTTTGGCAAATTGCGTTCATTTTCTTTATTTCGCTGTCCAGCAATATTCTTTTAGGGATGACCATATAGGCAAAGCCTTGATACATTTTTTCCCTGCTGCGCTTCATCACGAATATATAAAGGTGAGCCGTGATTTTAATGTGTTTTATAAGGCTGTAATCAAACAGTCGGCGCTGTTCGTTTGTCAGCAGCTCGCATCTGTTTTCAAAAAATTCCACCGTGCCGGTCTCGGGCGTGAAAAATTCGTTGGTGTCCCTGTGGGTTAGCAGATGGGACACGCCGTAGGAAAATTCCATATCTATGCCCGACGAATAGTTGAGAGCGAATTCCAACGCGATGAAAACCGCCCCCAATGCCGGTATCAGCAGCGAATAAACCGAAATAATTTTGAAAAGGCTCAGCAGCAGCATAACCGCCGAAAGCGCGGCGATGAGAGACATTTTGACAATAAAGGATTTTTTTTCGTCCTTTTTTGCGGTCTCTCTCTCAACCTGCTGTTCAAGTATATCGACGGCTATAAAGTCGTCCTGATTTACGCTGAGCTCTATTTTGAAAGGAAATTCCATACAGACGCCGCCTTATACATCGAGATTTCTGACATATTTTGCGTTCTTTTCGATGAATTCTCTTCTCGGGCCGACCTTGTCGCCCATGAGTACGGTAAAGGCCTTGTCCGCCTCGTTGGCGTCCTCCATTGTGACTTTCATCATTCGCCTGTTTTCCGGGTTGAGCGTGGTCTCCCACAGCTGTTCCTTACTCATTTCGCCCAAGCCTTTATATCTCCGGATTTTGTACCCCGTACCCCACCGGGCGATGATTTTATCTCTCTCGGCGTCGTTATACACATATTCTGTCTGTTTGCCCTTTGTCATTTTGTAAAGCGGCGGCATTGCGATATAAATATAGCCGTTTTCGATGAGAGGGCGCATATATCTGAAAAAGAATGTGAGCAAAAGCGTCCTGATGTGCTGGCCGTCGACATCGGCATCCGCCATAATGACTACTTTGTGATAGCGCAATTTGTCCAAATCCAAGGTGTTGCCTATGCCGCAGCCCAAAGCCGTGATTACCGGAGTCATTTTTTCGTTGCCGATAACCTTGTCCTCTCGCACCTTTTCGACATTTAACATCTTGCCCCAAAGCGGAAGAATCGCCTGGTATCTTCTGTCTCTGCCCTGCTTTGCGGAGCCGCCGGCAGAGTCGCCCTCGACGATGTATATTTCGGCTTCCTCCGGGTCCTTTGTAGAACAGTCCGCCAATTTGCCCGGCATTCGCGCGGATTCAAGGGCGCTTTTGCGCCTTACCATATCTCTGGCTTTTTTGGCGGCCTCTCTCGCCCTCTGTGCCGACAGAGCCTTTTCGTAAATTGCCTTTGCGACTCCCGGGTTTTCCTCTAAGAAAGAGCGCAGTTTTTCCGAAATCATAGCCGAAACCGTGCGTCTTATCTCCGGGTTGCCCAATTTCTGTTTTGTCTGACCCTCAAATTCCGCCTCGGTGAGCTTTACCGAAATGACGGCGGTGAGACCTTCCTGAACATCGTTGCCGGTCAGGTTTTCATCGGAGTCCTTTAAGTATTTTTTCTCTCTGCCGAAAGAATTCATAACCATCGTGAGACTCTGTTTGAAGCCGTCCTCGTGGGTGCCGCCCTCCGGCGTGCGAATGTTGTTTGCAAAAGAAATTATATTTGAATTGTAGGATTCGTTGTACTGCATTGCTATTTCGGCGACGGAATTTTCACCCTCCGTCTTGAAATAGATTACCGGGTGCAAAACGGTCAAATCTCTGACCACTCTGTTTTCGTATTCGACATACTCTTTTATGCCGCCCTCGTAGTGCATTGACTCGGATATTATGTTTTCCGGGTCTCTTGAATCCGTGAGGGTTATTCTCAGGCCGGCGTTGAGAAAAGCCTGTTCTCTCATGCGCTTTTCAAGGGTTTTGTAATCGTATACCGTCGTCTCGAACATTTCGTCGTCGGCTTTGAACTCGACCTGTGTGCCCCTGCGCTTTGCGTCGCCCGTTCTGACTAAATCCGATGTGATGACGCCCCTGGCGTAAGTCTGGGTGTACTCGCCGCTGTCTGTGGAAACGGTGACTTTGAGCCATTCGGACATTGCATTGACAACCGACGCGCCGACGCCGTGCAGACCGCCGGAAACCTTGTAGCCGGAATTTTCGCCGCCGAATTTGCCGCCGGCGTGCAAAACCGTAAATACTACCGTTACGGCAGGTATACCCAATTTCGGCTGTATGCCGACAGGAATACCGCGGCCGTTGTCGGTGACTCTGATGATGTTGCCCGGCAAAATTTCAACTTCTATATGGTCGCAATAGCCGGCCAAAGCCTCGTCTATCGAATTGTCCACGATTTCGTACACAAGATGGTGCAGACCGGACGGCCCGGTAGAGCCTATGTACATGCCCGGGCGTTTTCTGACCGGCTCAAGACCCTCTAAAACCTCTATCTGTTCACCGCCGTAATTGTTTTCAACCTTGTTTTCAATTTCTGACATTTTTTCTTCCTTTATATAATTTCAAATCTTTTTTTGAGTATCCGCGATGACAGCTCGACCACATATACAGAGCCGTCCGCCATTAAAATAAAACTTTTCGGTATGTCGGATACAAGATAAGTCACTCTGTTTTCCGCCCGCAGCCTGTTGAGAAAATCCGTGGTGTAGCGGTTTGTCGTGGTGTTGTCCAAATCGAATATGCCCACGATGTCGTTGCTGTCCACAAGACAGTCGGAAAAAATCTCTACATACATATCTCTTTTATCCGCCCGTTTTCCACATATATTTTTTTGCTGTCGGACAGCCTGATTCTCTCGCACTCGCAGGTGGTGATAAACACCTGTTTGCCCCGTATGTTATTTAACAGATAATCCTGTCTTTGAAAATCCAATTCGGACAGCACATCGTCCAGCAATATGACCGGGGATATCTCGGTGAAATTTTCCATCATATCGCTCTCGGCAAGCTTTAGGGCTATGACGATGCTCCTCTGCTGACCCTGTGAGGCATAGTCCTTTGCCGGTTTGCCGTCCAGATAAAACTCTATGTCCTCTCGGTGCACGCCGAAATTCGTGCTGCCGGTGTATATGTCTTTTTCGCGGCTGTTCAGAAGGCCATTTTTCATACTTTCCCGGCTGTCCGCCCGGTTTTTGTAGACAACAGTCAATTTTTCCCTGTCGCCGCTGATGTTTTTATAGTATTCGGCGGCTCTTTCGCCCACCGTGTCGCAAAACCGCTTTCTCTGTTTATAGATGTAATATCCGTTTTGACAAAGAGCGTCGTCCAGAGAATTGAATATGGATTCCTGCCGTATGTCGTCGTATTTTTTTATGTTTTTGAGAAAGGCGTTTCTCGTCGCCAGCGCCCGATTGTATCGTCGGTACCGGTCTATAAAGGGCAAATTCAGCTGGCACAGGCAGGCGTCGGCAAATTTTCTCCTCAAAACCGGGCCGCCGGAAATGATGTTGAGATGCACCGGCGAAAAAATAACGCAGTAAAAGCTGCCGGCTATGAGAGAAGCCCTGTCAAAATCCTTTCTGTCGGTCTTTCCCATTCGCGATGAGAATTTCGGGTTTGTCTTTGAACAGGCGACTGTGATGTTTATGTCTCTCTCGCCGTTTGTCACATTGCCCTCAATTCTGAAAGAATCCCGGTCAAAACCTATCATTTCTCTGTCTTTGCTGCCGCGGAAGCTCTTGCCCCCGCTCAAAAGCCATATAGCCTCGACAAGATTTGTCTTGCCCTGGGCATTTTCGCCGTAAATTATGTTTATACCGTCGGAAAAAGTTAATTCCGCCGCGTCTATGTTGCGAAACCCCCGTATTTTAATGTCCTTTATATACTGTTTGGACATTTATTCTCTAACCACCTTAAAATCTTCTCCGTTAAAAGTGACGATGTCGCCGTCTCTGAGCTTTTTGCCCCTCATTGTACAGACCTCGCCGTTTACTTTAACGCTGCCCTC
Source organism: Oscillospiraceae bacterium (assembly GCA_029007985.1). Lineage (GTDB taxonomy): Bacteria > Bacillota > Clostridia > Oscillospirales > Ruminococcaceae > RGIG3102. Next base: position 6,817 of record JAQXIW010000078.1, read on the forward strand.
CTGTATAAAGCCCTTTGCGTCGCCGCCGGTGTGCACAAGGTTTGCAAATTTCAAAAACCGGTCAAGTTTAATATATTCCGTTCTGATTGCTATTTCTTCCATTATTCCTTAAATCTTACAGGCAATACAAGATATGTGAATGCCTCTCCTTCCGCCGGGATTATTTTACAAGGCGCAAGCGGCCCCGAAAGTCTTAAATTGAGTTTGTCGCATTTGCTCCGCTTCAAAGCGTCCAGCAAAAATCTGTTGTTAAAGCCTATCTCGATGTCCGGGCCCACCTGACCCACAAGCACCGAATCCGTAACCTCGCCCAGCTCGGTTACGCATTTGACGGTGAGCACGCCGTCGGCTATCGTGACTCTGACCGGGTTTCTCAGTCTCTCGGTGATGATTAGAGAAACTCTCTCAACGGCCTCCGCCAGCGGCTTTGTGTCAACCACAACCTCCGTGGCAAAATTTGAAGGAATGGCTTTGCGGTAATCCAGAAAATCGCCCTCTAAAAGACGGGACAAAATCACATAGTCGTCCACCATAAACATGACATTGCGCTTTGAGGCGTAAATCGAAATTTTGCCGTCGGCCTCGCCGGTGATTTTTCTGACCTCGTTCATCGTCTTAGCCGGTATTATCATGCTGAAATTGCCCTCAAAATCAACATCTCTCTCACAGACGGCAAGTCTGTATCCGTCAAGGGCAACCATTGTGAGCTTGTTGCCTTCTGTTTTGAAAAGCACGCCTGTGTGTGCCGGGCGCTTTTCGTCGGTGGATACGGCGTAAATTACATAGTCTGTCATTTGTGAGAAAAGACTTCTGTCAATTTTGAAAATATTGTCTTTTGCCGGGTGCGGAAATTCCGGGTAATCGCCGGCGTCGATACCTTTAATGGTATATTTTGCGTTGCCGCCCTTAATTGTGCAATTTAATTTTTCATCGGCGGCAAACAGTACGGTGTCGCTGTTCATTCTTCTTATAATATTGCCCAAAAGCTGAGACGAAAGTACTATCCGGCCCTCTTCCTCAATATCACATTCAAAAGCCGTTCTTATGCCCAGCTCAAAATCGTAACCTGTCAGGGTGAGAGTTTCGTTTTCGGCTGTCAGCAAAATACCCTCTATGGCAGCCAAATTGCTCTTTGCGGCAACGGCTCTCGAAACAGTCCGTATAGCCTCGTTCAGCTTATCTCTTGTGCAGACAAATTTCATTATTATTATTCCTTTCGGTGTAAAAAAGTTTTTAGTTTGCAAAACTCTGTCAAAAAAAGTTTTTTGAAAAAAATTTACTATTACATGCTATATATTTTCAGTAGTAGGAGTAGTGGGCGTTAAAATGTTGAAACGGTAAAAAAAGCGCAAAACTGCGGAAATTTTCAGAAGTTTTCAATGTTGATTGACTGTTGAAAACTATGTGGTAAAACCGTTGAAAACAAAACCGCCGTTGAAAATGTTGAAAAGTAGGTGTTGAATGTTAAAAACTCTGTTGAGAAGTTTTTGTAAATATACAGTATAAATATACAGAATATTGTATATAAACCGCATATTTTGTGTTTCATATACACACATTCATATCCGTCTGTCTTTTGAAAATGCCGGAATTTATATTTTTCAACATAAATTAAAGAGTTTTAACATTTTTTATAATGTCGTCTACTATATTTTTGTAGGAAGGCTCGGCCTCCATCTTTGTCGCCACCTGTTTGAGCATATAAACGATGGTGGAATGGTCTTTGCCGGACAGCACATCGCCGATTTCCTTGTGAGTCATATCGCAGACCTCTTTAATTACATAGGCGGATGTCTGTCTTGCCAGAGAGACCTCCCGCTTTCTGCCGTTGCCTTTAATATCCCGCACAGAGCAGTTGAATACGCGGGCGGATTCCGACAGGATTTTTTCCACCGTCACCGGCGTGGACAGCTGTTCGTTGAGAATGTCCTTTATCGCCGCCTGAGCCGTGGCTCTCACCGGCGCCTTGCCCTCATATTGCTGTAAAGCGTGCAGCTTTTTGACGACGCCCTCAAGCTGACGGATATTCGCCTGTACATTGTTTGAAATAAATTCCACCACATCGTTTTTCAAATCCAGCCCCATCCGAGACCGCTTTCTCTTGATGATGGCGCATCTCGTCTCAAAATCCGGCGGCTGAATGTCCGCCATAAGACCCCATTCAAAACGGGTCCTCAATCTCTCCTCAAGACTCTTTATCTCTTTCGGCGAGCGGTCGGATACCAGCACAATCTGTTTGTGGGCGTTGTGAAGGGCGTTGAAGGTGTGGAAAAATTCCTCCTGCGTCGAGGTCTTGCCGGCGATGAACTGAATATCGTCCACCAGCAGAACATCGGTCTTTCTGTACTTTGCCTGAAATTCGGCTGTCTTGTTGTCGCGGATTGCGGCGATGATTTCGTTTGTAAAGGTCTCGCCGTCCACATAAACTATGTTGAATTCCGGGTGATTTTTTTTGATTTCCAGCCTTATGGCATGCAAAAGGTGGGTTTTGCCCAGACCGGACGCCCCGTATATGAAAAGCGGATTGTACGCGCCCGCCGGGTTTTGGGCTACCGCGACTGCGGCGGCGTGGGCAAATTTGTTGGACGAGCCGACAATAAATGTGTCAAAGGTAGGCTCGTAGTCGCCCGGCAAAACATCGTATTGAGACGAAGTCACCGACGGTGAAAATTCGTCCTCTACCTCAAATTTAACAATCATGGTAAAGCCCAGAACGCTTTCAAACGCCTTTGAAAACAAATCGGAAAATCTTTCCTTAACCACATTGTTAATAAATGTCGACGGCGTGTACACCGTTACCGTGTCGCCGGACATTGACGCCGTCTCGATAGGCTTTATAAAAATATCGTAGGTTTGCTCTACCATATTTTCCTTGCAGTACCGTTTGGCGGCAAGGAAAACATCATTGAATGAATCCATAAATAACTCCCAAAGGTTAGACTTTCAAATATACTGAAATTATATCATAACGCAAAAAAGATTACAATATATATAAGTTATAATATATTTAATATATAAATAAATATAATTATAAATAATATATAAATTCATAATTTAATATGTATGTTGAAAAGTTGAAAGTTTGTGTTGAATACCGGGACAGAGTGGAGAGTCAGAGATGTGGAGTGTGGAGATTGGAGTTAGGAATGTGGGGAAAAAGGGGTGGAGAACGGAATTTTGTGGGTTAATAATTTAGGGTTTAGAGAGTAAAATTAGGATTTAGGTTTTTGCAAAAGCACCGACAGAGGCGACAGGCGGCTTAAATAGATAAAAAAGTTAAGAAAGGCCCCTTTTGGATAAAGGGGTGCGGGTGTCCGGTAGACACCTTTGACGAAGTCAAAAGCACCGACCGAGCCGACAGGCGAGACCTGTCACGATGAAATCGTGACTGGGGGATTGATTTATTTTTGATAAATACATTTTTTTCAAACCGAGGCGACGGGAGACTTTGATTGAAAAAATTATTTAACAAGGCTCCACTTGTCAGGGGGTGCGGGTGTCCGGGGGACACCTTTGACGAAGTCAAAAGCACCGACCGAGCCGACAGGCGAGACCTGTCGCTGAAAGCGACTGAGGGGTAGTCTTTGAAAAAATGAATACTCTGTAACAGAAATACAGCCTATTTATCGTAGGGGACTAGCCTTTCATCGTCCCGTATGATATTTAAGAATAAACTATATGACAATTATTTTGAAAACAAATATGTTGTTATCCCATTCTCTCTCTCCGTCTTGGCATACGCCAATCCACCTCTCTCGTCAGAGAGAGGCTTTCAATGATATTTCTGCTTTCAAAATCCGAAACAATATCCATTTACCGCTTTCAGTAATTTTGCATCACCACACAAAAAACATTCTCACCCCGACGAGTACTCTTTTTCATTTTTAACATCACATTTCCCGCGTCACAATACTTTTTCACACCGCAAATTCCCCCTAATAACCCATAAAAAATAAATTTTCCGTCCGTTTTGCATTATTTTCCCAGAAATCCGTCTTTTTTTCACTTGACAACATTGTTATATTTATATTATACTAAAAACTCGCAGGATAAAATCCTGTTTTGTAAGTCGGCAACAGGTACGGACCTGTTTGCATATATAAAAATTAAAGGGAGGACAAATTCATGAAACAGACTTATCAGCCAAAAAAGCGTCAGAGAGCTGCTGTACACGGTTTTCTTAAAAGAATGTCAACAAAGAACGGCAGAAAAGTACTTGCAAGAAGAAGAGCAAAAGGCAGAGCAAAACTGTCGGCTTAATCACTGTGATTCTTTTCAGTTTTTGTTATACTCGTTGAATTAAAAAGGCCACGCGTATTGTGGTCTTTCTTTCTATTCAAAGATATAACAGTGACAAAACGGACAATCCGGTACAAAAAATGAAATTAAAATCAATCAGAAGAAACACAGAGTTCGTCAGGATTTACAGAAAAGGCATATCCTGTGCCAAGCCCGGCGTAGTCGTCTACTGTATGAAAAAGAAAAGGGGCGACACCCGCATAGGCATAACCTCGTCTAAAAAAATAGGCAATGCGGTGACTCGCAACAGAGCGCGCAGAGTCATAAGGGCGGCGGTTTACGATTTGGGTCTGGATATGTCAAAGCCGTGGGATTTGATTTTCGTGTCGCGCACACGCACGCCGAAACTCAAAAGCTACACGGTGAAAAATCAAATTGTCGAACGGCTTACCGAGCTGGGATATTACAATGATTAAGAAAATTTTTATTTTCCCCATCAGAATTTATCAAAAATTCATATCGCCCATGCTCGGCGCAAAATGCCGCTACTATCCGACCTGCAGCGAATACACGGTGCAAGCCATTGAAACGCACGGCGTCATAAAGGGCATAGTGCTGGGCGCATACAGAATTATCCGCTGCAATCCGTGGTCAAAGGGCGGCTACGACCCTGTCCCGCCGAAAGGCGAATGGACAAACAAAAGATAACCTTTTTACAAAAAAGGCACGGAGGACGCAAAAATGGCAATTATTTCAACGCCGCTCGGTTTTATCCTCAGATGGATATACAATCTTGTAGGCAACTACGGTATGTCTCTGTTGATATTCACGGTTCTTATGAAAATCGTGTTGATACCGATTTCGGTCAAACAGAAAAAATCAAGCATAAGAACAGCGGCATTTTCGCCGATGATTCAGCAGATTCAGAAAAAATACGCAAACGACCCGGCAAAACAGCAGGAAGAGCTCGCCCGTCTGCAGCAGGACCACAATTTCTCAATGACAGGCGGCTGCGGCACAATGGCGGTACAGATGATTGTTCTCATCGGTCTTATCCAGGTAGTTTACAGACCTTTGCAGTACATCATCGGCCTCTCCGGCGATGTTATCGACCGGATGAAGCCTATCGCAGAGGGCATTTTGGTTTCGCTTTCGAAATACAGCCCTGAATCCGGCATTATCGCCGCCGTAAGACAGAGCCCGCAGTCATTCGCCGGCATAGTCGACGCGGAGACAATCCGGAAAATTTCAAGCTTTGACTTCACATTCTTGGGTCTTGACCTGACGGTTACACCTTCATTCAAGGTGCTCAACGGCCTTTGGCTCATTCCTATCATTTCGGTTGTGCTCATGTTGATACAGCAGACGGTCACAATGAAGATGACAGGCCAGAAAATGGAAGGCCCGATGAAGTTTATGCCGATTTGGTCGGCGGCCATGTTCCTTTACTTCGGCTTTATTATGCCTGCCGGCGTATCTATCTATTGGATTTTCTCATCCATCGTCGGTATCGTACAGGAATTCATAATGAACATCTTCATCAACCCTGAAAAAGAGAAGGCAATCATCGCCCGGGAAGTCGAAGAGGCAAGAAAGAGAAGAAAAGAAGAGAAAAAAGCCCGTCCTGAAAAGGCAAAACAGGCAATTAAGGCGGACAAGGAACGGTATGTGGCTGAATCCGCCCGGGATTACGACGGAATGGACGAGGCGACAAGAAAACGCCTTGAAAAAGCAAGGGCGCTCGACAGAGAGAAATACGGTGAATAATACATGAGAGAAAGCATTAAAACCGCCTCTACAAGAGAAGAAGCAGAGGCATTGGCATTGGCAGAACTCGGTATCACTCGCGACAGAGCAGATGTCGAGGTACTGAAAATTGAAGAAAAAGGCTTTATTTTCAAGAAAAAAATCGTCACGGTAAAAGTGAGCGAAAAAGAGGAGGATTTTGACGTCAAGGCAATTTTTGCCCGGGCGGAAAAACCGGCGGAAGAAAAGAAAGAGGTAAAGCCGCGGCAAAAGGCTGAAAACAAAAAACAGCCTAAGCCGGAAAAGAAAGCACAAAAGGCACGGCAAAAGCGGGAGGAAAAAACCGAAAAGGCCGAAAAAACGGAAATAACCCAAGACCCGGTCAAAGACGAGCCGACAGAGGAAGTCGTTTTGACCGAGGACGAAATTTCCGAAAAGGTAAAGTACGCCATGTCGTTCTTAAAGAGCGTCATTGACGAGTTCCACGAGGGCGAATACGAGCTTTGCCCGACAAAGAGCGAAAAGGGCGTTACAATTAAAATCAGCGGTGAAAATATGGGCACGCTCATAGGCAAAAAGGGCGAGACGATGGAGGCACTTTCCTATCTGACCGGCCTTGCCGCCAACCGCAGCGACGATTCCGAGGAAAAAATCACCGTCGATGTTGCGGATTACCGCGAAAAGAAGGAAAAAGACCTGGTTGCATCCGCGAAGAAAGCGGCGGCAAAGGTACTCAAAACAGGCAGACCTTTCGGCTTTGAGCCGATGAGCCCGTACGACAGACGCATAATTCACGCCACAATTTCCGAAATTGAGGGCGTCAGGAGCGAGAGCAAGGGCGAGGGCAGCCAAAGAAGAGTAATGGTGTATTCAACCTCTCCTCGTCCTAAAAAAGACGGCGCAAAGGGCAGAAACAGCCGCGGAAGAAACGACCGCAGAGGCCGCAGAGACGACAGACCGCCGCAGGTACAGAAGACCAGAGACGAAAAGCTTGTCGATGTGTCGTCGGTGGGTCTGTACGGTAAAATTGAGCTTTAATACAATCCGCATTTTATTTTGAAAGCGGCAAAACGCCGAAATAACGGCTTTAATTAGGCGGCGGAAGGGATTTTAACGCCAAACGCCGCAAAACCGAAAATAAACAAATTTATCCCCGCCTGCGCGGGGATTTTTGTTTGGGGATAATGGATATGAAAAATCTATTTATAGAATATTCCGTTTTTGACTGACCGTTTAGAGCAAGCGATTTATGGTAGGGGACGATGCCCACATCGTCCCGTATATTATTTAACGATAAAAACTATATTATAACCGTTTTGACAACAATTTTGTTGTTATTACGTTCTCTCCCTCCGTCTTGGCTTACGCCAATCCACCTCCCTCATCAGATGGAGGCTTGCGGCAATGTTTTTACTTTCAAAAGCACCGACCGAGTAGAGAGGCGTCTTTAATGAATAGCATAATTAGGCAAGGCTCCACTTGTCAGGGGGTGCGGGTGTCCGGTGGACACCTTTGACGAAGTCAAAAGCACCGACCGAGCCGACAGGCGAGACCTGTCGCTGAAAGAGACTGAGGGGTAGTCTTTGAAAAAAATTTATAACCGCTATTCTTTCAATTTATCGTAGGGGACTAGCCCACATCGTCCCGTTTGTTATTAACGATAAAAATACCGCATTGGCAATAAATTAGTTGTTATCCGTTCTCTCCCTCCGTCAAAAGTCTTCGACTGTTGCCACCTCTATCGTTAGAGATAGGCTTGCGCTAATGTTCCTGCTTTCAAAAACCGCCGACCGGGCGGCCGGGGTTTGAAAAATCCTCCGCCACATGTTTTGACAAAACCGCTTGCAAATTTTCGCATTATGTAGTAATATATGTTATATGCTTGTGTAGCACAGCCGGTAGTGCAGCTCATTCGTAATGAGCAGGTCGCGTGTTCGAGTCACGTCACAAGCTCCA
>JAQXIW010000079.1 GCA_029007985.1 Oscillospiraceae bacterium
TTTTCAAAGCGCTTTACAATATTGCCGTTTTCATAAGGAATTGCTATTTTCATATTTCCCTCCGATTATTTGACCGTAATGAGCTCGTATTCCGTTGTGCCGAGCCCCAATTTTTCTGCGTGAGTAAGCTGAACTTCCCAATTAGTAGCCGGGTGCATGATTTTGAAGAAATCGCCCTCTGTCTTGCCGGTCTTTTTCATCATATCGCCGAGATAGGATTTTTCGTTCCGCTTTACGCCTCTGCAAGCGTCGGCGCAGGCTTTGTCGAGGGCAACCGGGTCAAAGGAAGCAAACATACCTATATCCGGTATGACAGGCACATCGTTTTCCGCGTGGCAGTCGCAGTAAGGCGAAACATCGAGCACAAGGGAAATGTGGAATGTAGGTCTGTCCTTGCACACCGCATAGGCGTATTCCGCCATTTTCTTGCAAAGGTCGTCTTCGGCGGCGTCCCAAGCAGGCTCGATGGCGTCAAAGGCGCAAATGCCCACACATCTGCCGCAGCCGACGCATTTTGACATATCAATTTCGGCTTTTCTGTTTTCATCGTACGATATTGCGGAATGAGCGCAAATTTTGGCGCACTGTTTACATCCTTTACAAATATCTTTATCAACTTCCGGCTTGCCGTTTGAGTGCTGTTCCATTTTGCCGGCTCTCGAGCCGCAGCCCATACCTATATTTTTAATTGCTCCGCCGAAGCCGGTGGATTCGTGGCCCTTGAAATGAGACAGTGAAATAAACACATCGGCGTCCATTATCGCCGTACCGATTTTTGCCTCTTTTACCAGCTCGCCGTCGATTGGCACAATTGTTTCATCGGTGCCTTTGAGACCATCGGCAATGATAATCTGACATCCGGTCGTAAACGGGTTGTAGCCGTTTTCATAAGCGGCGTCCATGTGTTCAAGGGCGTTTTTTCTTCTGCCCACATAGAGAGTATTGCAGTCGGTCAAAAACGGCTTGCCGCCCTGTTCTTTAATAATATCCACCAGCGTTTTAGCCCAATTCGGTCTGAGGTAAGCCAAGTTGCCCGGCTCGCCGAAGTGAATTTTAACGGCGACAAACTTTTCGTTCATATCAATGTCGCCGATACCTGCTCTTTTTAGCAGCTTTGCAAATTTCTGTTGAAGATTTGTGCCCGGCAGAGCGCGAAAATCCGAATAATATACTTTGCTTTTTTCCATAATCTACCTCTGTTATATAAATTTGTTTTTTATAATATAACATAAAATAAATTAAAATTACATATATAAATGATAAATCTTTTCAAATAGTTTACCCCGTTTTCAAACATTGTACATATTCATATACTATAATTTGTACCAAAAAGTATCATAGGAGGTATCAAATGGTTACATTTAACGATATAAAGCACAATGAAGAGATAAGAACATACATTAAAATGGCGGATGACAGCCTGTCGCCTATGGGCTTTACAGAGCACGGCTTTGCCCATGTGACAAGGGTTATGGATGTCACCGAGCAGATACTCAAAAAAATGGGGTATGACGAAAGAACTATAGAGCTGGCAAAGATATCGGCGTATATGCATGACATCGGCAACATTGTAAACAGAATAGACCACGCCCAATCCGGCGCCGTCATGGCGTTCAGACTTTTGACAAATCTCAATATGCCCGCCGAAGAGATAAGCAGAATCATAAGCGCCATAGGCAACCACGACGAGAGCACGGCTTTTCCTGTCAACGAAATCGCCGCCGCATTGATTCTTGCGGACAAAAGCGATGTAAGGCGTTCCCGCGTGCGCACAAAAGACCATAAGGCATTTGACATACACGACAGAGTAAACTACGCTGTCGAAAAATCCAAACTGGAAATAGACACCGAAAATAAAAAGTTCATACTGCATCTGAATATAGACGAAACAATGATTACCATCTCGGAATATTTTGAAATTTTTATGAACCGTATGATTTTGTGCCGCCGTGCCGCAAGATTTTTCGGATATGAATTTGAAATAATGCACAATAAAATGCGTGTAATGTAAAAATCACCGCCCTAA
>JAQXIW010000080.1 GCA_029007985.1 Oscillospiraceae bacterium
AGCGTTGCGGCGTCGGGCTGTGAATTTTGTATGGGCTGTTTTACCGATAAGTACCCTGTCGAAATCGACAAAGGACGGACAAAGGAAAAATTTAAATCGCCGGTAAAGTAAAAAAATGCATTCGGATGTTATTTTATCCGAATGCTTTTTGTTTTATTCTTCAAATCCGTTTGGGTTGTTTTTTTGCCAATTCCAAGAGTCTCTGCACATGTCCTCTAAATTGTTTTCGGCTTTCCAGCCCAAAACTCTGTTCGCTTTTGACGGGTCGGAATAGCTGACGTCTATATCGCCCGGTCTGCGCGGCTTTATGGAATACGGGATTTTTATGTTGTTTGCCTTTTCAAACGCCTTTACAACATCGAGTACCGAATATCCCACGCCGGTGCCGAGATTGAAAATTTCGAGGCCGCAGTTGTTCTCAACGGCTTTCAGCGCCTTTACATGGCCTTTTGCCAAATCGACAACATGGATGTAGTCTCTGACTCCGGTGCCGTCCGGGGTGTTGTAATCGTCGCCGAAAACTCCCAATTCCTCTCTTTTGCCGACGGCAACCTGAGTGATATATGGCATTAAATTGTTTGGTATGCCGTTAGGGTTCTCACCAATGAGACCGGATTTGTGAGCGCCGATAGGGTTGAAGTATCTCAAAAGCACCACATTCCACTCTTTGTCGGCGTTGTACATATCCGTCATAATGCGTTCAAGCACAGACTTTGTCTCGCCGTAAGGGTTTGTACATTCGCCTTTTGGGCAGTCCTCGGTTATAGGTACTGTTTTCGGGTTTCCGTAAACCGTAGCCGACGATGAGAAAATTATGTTTTTACAGCCGTTCTTTCTGAGGACATCCAGCAAAACAAGGGTGCCGCCGATATTGTTGTCGTAATATTCCCACGGCAGACTGACGGATTCCCCCACCGCTTTCAGACCGGCAAAGTGAATACAGCAGTCAAAACCAGCCCCTTTGACAACATTTTCCAAAGCCTGTCTGTCTCTTATATCCAGCTCAAAAAACGGCACTTTTTTGCCCGTAATCTTTTCGACTCTTTTGAGCGATTCCTTTGAAGAGTTCACTAAATTGTCCACAACGACAACCTCATGCCCCTCGTTTAACAGTTCTACCACCGTGTGCGAGCCGATGTAGCCGGCGCCGCCCGTAACTAAAATTTTCATCTCTTCTTTACCACCTCACCCGAATTTTTCCAAATGCTGTTTTCCGGCACATACCCTCTGACGCAGGATGTCGGATATACATTGCTGTGTCTGCCGACGACCGTGCCCGGATTCAAAACCGAATTACAGCCTACCTCTACATAGTCGCCCAACATAGCCCCCATTTTTTTCAGCCCTGTTTCAATCTCTTTATTGACCGTCACCAAGGTCTTGTCGGATTTGACATTTGATGTGACCGCCCCGGCGCCCATATGGGATTTATATCCGAGTATGGAATCACCCACATAGTTGTAATGCGGCACCTGCACATTGTCAAACAGAATGACATTTTTCAGCTCAGTGGAATTGCCCACCACGCAGTTGTCGCCTATGAGAGCCGAGCCCCTGATAAAAGCGCAATGTCTTATCTCTGTGTTTTCACCGATAATGCAAGGCGCGCCGATATATGCGGACGGGAAAATTTTCGCAGTCTTGTGCGCCCATACCCCCGGCTGTATCTCGGCGTAATCATCGCCGAGTGTAGCGCCGAGCCGATATATAAAATCTTTTATCCCTTTGAGAGCCTCCCAAGGATATGTGAAGTGCGACAAATAATCCTTTGCCAAGGTATGCTCCAAATCGTACAATTCAAGTATTTTCATTGTCTGCTCCGTTTTGAAAAAACATTTTCTATTGTTAAGTGATTTTCATTATATCACATTATAAATATGCCGACAATAGAAAGAGCGGAGAATTAAATCTCTGCTCTTCCCGTCTTTACAGGTTATTCGTTTGTAGCGCCCAAATCATTTGCAATATCTGTGTACTGTGCGCGGATATTCTCCTAATTAACATTTGCGTTCATATCCTCAATTGCTTCGGAAACTGATATCGCCATGGCTGCTATAGGAATAAAAGAAAGCAGTTTTTTCATAATTGTTTACCCCTCTATGATATTCGGGATATTGATTATTTATCCATATATCCTTTTATTAAACCCACTATATGCTTATTTTTATACATTGTCAACGCATAGATATAATAATTTTACAATTTCGTAATATATTACAAATTCATTTCAAATCCGACTTGTTTTTTGTGCGATTTAAGTGTTTTTATTTATTAGTATTGCATATTTATTTGTTAATAGCGATTTATATTTGCTTTTATATAATAATTATTCATTTATACATATAATTTTCACAAATTGTATGTATTGACCGTTTTTGAAATATATAGTAAAATGACAGCACCTTGAAAATGAAAGGAGTACATACTTATGAAAAAATTACTTGTATTGGCTTTGGGCATTGTTATGATGTTTGCCGTTGTGGGCTGCAGCAAAAACGAGCGGTCATCGGAGGTTAAGTCATTCACCGGCGAAGAGCTGGCACAGATTATTTCCGATTGCGGCAGCGAAATGACTCAGTACAACGAGCCGAAAGCTTTTGACGACGAAAACGGCATGGGTCCTATGTTCCTTCAAACCTTTGAAGCCGACCCGTCAATTATCGAAGCCGGCGCAATTTCATACTCTATGATGAATGTCAAGGCATATGCAATTATGATTGTCAAGCCGGCTGAAGGCAAGGCCGAAGATGTAAAGACAATTCTTGAAAACGATAAAAACATCAATATTCAGAACTTTACAAACTATCTTGCAGACCAGCTTGAAATCGCAGAAAATGCAATCATCGAAGATGTAAACGGTTACATTGTATATGTAATGACAGACGACGCCGAGACTGTATTTAACGCTATCTCCGAAAAGCTCAAATAATGCGGCAAAGTCACATACGGCACGCCCTTTTGTAAGGGCGTGCTTTTTTGTTTTAATTATGTATAATAATATTTATATAAGAAAACCTGTTTGAAAAATTATTTAATAATACTCCGTTTTCAACCGGCAATAAAACTTGACCTTTACCGTATAGTTTATGATATAATACTGTATATAAATAAAATATATATTAGACAGTCGGCTTTTTAGAGCCGGCTGTATTTGAGAGGAGACAGTATGGATAAAATTTTTGTCAGCGATAAAAGCTTTTACCGTAAGCTTGTTACCATCGCTTTGCCAATCACATTGCAAAACCTTATCACAATAGGCGTAAATATGATGGACAACATCATGCTTGGCAAGCTGGGCGAGGTGGCTATGTCAGCCGCGTCACAGGCAAACCAGGTATTTTCGCTTTTTCAGATTTTCTGTATGGGTATGGGAATGGGCGCGTCCGTTCTTATCGCAAGATTTTACGGTATGAAGGATTTCATATCCCTTAAAAAATCCATAACAATTATGTACAGAATGTTGCTTGTACTCGGCTCGATGTTCACATTGGCGGCAATTATAATGCCTGGCACATTGATGGCAATATACACAAAAGAGGCGGCGGTAATAGCCGAAGGCATAAGATACTACAAATGGACTGTACCTTGCTTTCTTTTACAGGGTCTGACCTTGACCACAACAATAGTTTTGCGCTCTATCGGTAAGGTCAAAGTACCGCTTTACACATCTATCGGGGCTTTCTTTATCAACATCGGTGCAAATTACACCTTTATTTTCGGTAAATTCGGCGCTCCGGCTATGGGCGTCGCCGGCGCAGGTCTGGGTACTTTGATTTCGAGAATATTTGAATTTACGGTTATTGTAGGATATTTCTTGACAAAGGACAAGGTTGTGTCTTACAAGATAAGCGATATTGCCATGAAATGCGGCGACCTTTTGCCTGACTATGTCAGAATATCCGTGCCGGTATTTATATCCGACGCTCTGCTCGGTTTCGGCAACACGGCTGTGGCTATGGTTTACGGCAGACTCGGCTCTTCCTTTGTGTCTGCAAACTCGATAACGGCGATAACGCAGCAGCTCACAACGGTTGTAATTCAGGGTATCGCAAACGCTTCCTCTATCATCACAGGTCACACCTTGGGCGAGGGCAAAACCGAGCAGGCTCAAAAACAGGGCTATACATTCCTGGCTCTCGGCGTTATTTTCGGCGCCGTATCGGCATTGCTGATTCAGATTATCAAGGCGCCTATCATCGGTTTTTACAACATTTCCGAAGAGACAAGAGAAATTGCGTTCCGGCTTATGAATGCTCTGTCAATCATTCTCATTTTCCAGACATCGAACTCTATTCTCACAAAAGGCGTTTTGAGAGGCGGCGGCGACACAAAGTTTTTGATGATAGCCGACATTCTCTTCCTTTGGATAGTGTCTATCCCTTTGGGCGTTTTAGCCGGTTTTGTATGGCATTTGCCTGCGTTTTGGATTTACATCTGCATAAGAATCGACCAAATAATCAAAGCGGTTTGGTGCGTTTCAAGACTGCGCAGCGGCAAGTGGATTAAAAAGATTGAGTCGAGAAATTGACAAAATAATAACCCTTGAGAGTCTCAAACGAGATTCTCAAGGATTTTTTTATGCTTTAATCGAGTTCAAGGTTGCCGGTGTAGAGCCGGTAGTATCTGCCGCCCTGTTTTATGAGGTCGTCGTGGTCGCCTCTTTCGATTATTCTGCCGTGTTCAAGTACCATAATGGCGTTTGAATTGCGTACAGTCGAAAGTCTGTGAGCAATGACGAATACCGTCCTGCCGTACATAAGAGCGTCCATAGCCGACTGAACAATGAGCTCCGTACGGGTGTCTATGCTGGAGGTGGCCTCGTCGAGAATGAGTACCGGCGGATTCGCAACCGCGGCTCTGGCTATGGCAAGCAGCTGTCTCTGGCCCTGTGAAAGACTTGCGCCGTCGCCTGTGAGCTCGGTATTGTAGCCGTCCGGCAAATGTCTGATAAAGCCGTCGGCGTTTGCAATCTGTGCCGCCGCCATTACTTCTTCATCGGTTGCGTCCAGATTACCGTAGCGGATATTTTCCATTATCGTACCGGTAAACAGGTGGGTATCCTGTAAAACTATACCGAGAGATTTTCTCAGCGCGCTCTTTTTAATCCGGTTGATATTTATGCCGTCATAGCGGATTTTGCCGTCCTGAATATCGTAGAAGCGATTGATGAGATTGGTGATTGTGGTTTTGCCTGCGCCGGTAGAGCCGACAAAAGCAATTTTTTGACCCGGCTTTGCGTACAAAGACACATTGTGCAATACCGGTTTGTCGTCGGTGTAGCCGAAATCCACATCGTCAAACACCACATTGCCTGTGACCGGCACATACTGATATGTTCCGTCCGGCATTGGTATTCTCCAAGCCCATGTGTTGTTGTCGTAATCAATTTCCACAATGGTGCCGTCCCGATTTTCTTTTGCGCGTACAAGGTCGATATTGCCTTCGTCCGTTTCGGATTTTTCGTCCATTATCTCGAAAATTCTGCCTGCGCCTGCCATTGCTATTACGACGGTGTTAAACTGCTGTGTGACCTGCTGTATAGGCATATTAAAGCTTCTTACCAACTGTAAGAAGGAGGCGATTGTGCCCACCGTTACAGTACCCAAGCCGTTGATAGCCATAAGACCGCCGACGATTGCAATGACGGTGAAGTTCAAATGTCCCATATTCGATGATATTGGGCCCATAATGTTAGCGTAGCTGTTTGCGTTTGTCATAGAGTCGCAAAGTTCTTCGTTCAAGGCATCAAATTCTTCCTTGGCCTTGTCTTCGTGGGTAAAGACTTTGACTACTTTCTGACCGTCCATCATTTCTTCGATATAGCCGTTTACCTTGCCCACATTTGCCTGCTGTTTTGCAAAGTACATACCGGACATGGCGCCGACTTTTGAGCTGACTTTCAGCATGAGAAACACCATAAAGAAGCTGACAAGAGTCATTTGCCACGAGAGAGTAAACATTGATATGGCAACGGATACGATTGTGACGGAGGAATTTACAAGCTGAGGGATAGTCTGGCTTATCATCTGACGCAGCGTATCCACATCGTTTGTATAACGGCTCATGAGGTCGCCGTGAGTATGAGTATCAAAATATCTGATAGGCAATGTCTGCATGTGCCGGAACATTTTGTCGCGAATTTTTTTCAGAGTGCCCTGTGTGACATACATCATTATCATATTGTATGAAAATGTGGATACAATACCCCGGGCGTATATGCCCGCCATTTTGAACAGGGCGTTTTTAAGCCCTGACATATCCGGATTCTGCATGCCGATGTACGGGGCGATATATGTGTCGATAAGGGTTTTTAAGAACATTGTACCCCTGACATTTGCAAGCGCGGAAATGAATATGAAAGCTATAACCGCAACGAAGTGAAATTTATAGTTTTCAAAAATAATGCCAAACAGCCTTGCGAGAGTTTTGCCGGATTGTTTGTCTAATTTCATCGGCTTGCCGCCCCTTGGGCCGCCGCCCGGACCGTGCGGAGGTGGGCCGCCCATGTCTTTTCTCTTTTCGTTGTCTGCCATTATTTCTCACTTCCTTTCGTCTGAGTTTCATATACTTCTCTGTATATTTTGTTTGTCTTGACCATCTCATCATGGGTGCCTACGCCGCTGATTTTGCCGTCGTCCATAACGATTATCATATCTGCGTCCTGTACGGAAGAAATTCTCTGTGCAATGATAATCTTTGTAGTGCCCGGGATTTCCTCTCTGAACGCTTTTCTTATCTGAGCGTCCGTCGCCGTATCGACAGCGGATGTGGAGTCGTCGAGTATGAGAATCTTAGGCTTTTTGAGCAACGCCCTGGCAATGCACAATCTCTGCTTCTGACCGCCGGAAACATTTGTGCCGCCCTGCTCGATATATGTGTCGTATTTGTCCGGGAATTCCGAAATAAAGCCGTCTGCCCGGGCAAGCTTGCAGGCGTGTATGATTTCTTCATCTGTCGCATTTTCATTGCCCCAGCGCAGATTTTCCTTAATCGTGCCGCTGAAAAGAACATTTTTCTGCAAAACCACGGCAACGCTCTCACGAAGAGAGTCAAGGTCATAGTCTCTGACATCAACGCCGCCCACATAAACGGCGCCTTTCGTGACATCATACAGACGAGGTATAAGCCGCACCAGCGTGGATTTTGCCGAGCCGGTGCCGCCGATTATGCCGACGGTTGAGCCCGACGGAATGTCGATATTTATATCTTTTACGGCGAGTTTGTTTTCGTCCTTTGAGTAACTGAAAGAAACGTTATCGAATTTTACCGAGCCGTCTTTGACTGTCTCAACAGGGTTTGCGCCGTTTTTCAAGTCGACCTCCTCGTCCAAGACCTCAACGATACGGTCGGCGCTGGTCTTTGCCATAGAGAGCATGACAACGCTCATGGAAATCATCATAAGCGAGCCGAGTATCTGCTGTACATATGTGAAAACACTCATAAGCTGACCGGTGAGGAGAGTTTCGCTGACAACAAGCTGCGCGCCTATCCAGGAAATGAGCAAAATCGTCGTATACATCGAAAACTGCATAAGCGGCGAGGACAGATTCATAAGTCTTTCTGCTCTTATGGAATAGGTGTACAGTTCGCCGGAGGCGTCGTTGAATTTTTCTGTCTCAAAGTCTTCTCTTACAAAGGCTTTTACCGTCCTGACATTTATCAGGTTTTCCTGTACCACTCGGTTTACTACATCGTATTTGCCGAACATTTTTCTGAAATTCGGCATCGCTTTACTCATAATAAGGGCTATGCCGCATGTCAAAAAAGGAATTACGCAAAAGAATATCAGCGTCAGTTTTTTGCTGATTGTAAAGCACATAAAAACGGCGGAAATCAGCATAAACGGCGCGCGGACAAGCATGCGGATTATCATGGCAAACGCCATCTGAACATTGTTTACATCGGTGGTAAGTCTTGTGACAAGGCTCGCCGTGGAAAATTTGTCAATATTGGCAAAAGACAATTCCTGTACTTTGTAAAAAAGCCCCTGTCTGAGATTTTTTGCAAAGCCCGCGCCGGATTTTGCGGCGTTTCTGCCGGAGGACACGCCGAAAAACAGCGATAAACAAGCCATTAAAACCATCAATATGCCCATTTTGACGACATATCCGCCGTTGCGGGACGGCAAGCCGACGTCGATTATTTTAGCCATACATTGAGGAATCAGTATTTCCATCGCCACTTCCAAAGCGACAAAAAAACTTGTCAAAAAGGCCGCCGTTTTATACTCCCTGATGTAGGAAGCAAGTTTTTTAATCATTTGTTATTCACCTCTATCTCATCAAGATTTTCAAGCAGTTTGTCAAGCAAGGTAATAAATGTCGACAGATCCTCATCGGTGAAGCCTTTTTTCAGCATACCTTCAAACCATTCGACTTTTTCTCTGTGGTCGTCGGCAATAGCCTTTGCTTTTTCCGTCAACACCAATTTTTTCAGTCTTGCGTCGTTAAAAACAGAGGTGCGGTTGATGAATCCGTTTTTTTCCATCGTGTTCAACACGCTGGTCACGGACGAGCGTCGGATTTTGAACTCTCTTTCAATGTCCTTTTGATAGACGGGTACCCCCTTTTTATCCATCATATCCACATAGCCCAGTATTCTCGCCTGTAAGCCGTTTAGCTCCTTGTCATCGAAAATAAAGTCCATTTTCACTTTAATCCGATGCGCCGTCTCCACGACATATCTGCCGATATCGTCATTATACATTTTGCACCTCACATTTGTTAGAATTAGAACTGTTTGAATTCTAACATATTATACGCTTTTATACTTTTTCAGTCAACAATGGAAATGTGAAGATTTTTTGAAAAATAAATGCACCTCTTTCGAGGTGCAAATATTATGTCAGGGATTATTCGCCGTAGAGCTCTTTGAGAGTGTCTGTGTCCTCTGTCTTTACGAGCAAATCGTGATAGGACATCAATCTGCCGTTTGCAGGCATATCGCTCTTGAGATATTCGATGGCGTATGTTGCGGCGGCTGTCGAACCGAGGTGCAGAACATCTTCGTCAATGTCGAAATTCTGATTGTGGTGAGCTGCGCCGGTTCCCTTTTCAGGATTGTTAATGCCGAGGAATGCGAAAACGCCCGGCCACTGCATCATATATCTGCCGAAGGATTCCGACGCCATCCAAGGCTCGTGCTGAACAACATTTTCCGCGCCGATCTCTTCGCCGATAACCTTTCTGGCGAATACTGCAACTTCAGGGTTGTTGACAACCGGAAGCCGCGGCTTTGAGAATCTGTTGTATGTAGGTACGCAGTCATAAGCGGCGCAGATACCGTCTATTGCCTTTTTGAATTCGTTGTAGAATTCCATACCGGCGCCGAACGGGTCGAATGTTCTCATAGTGCCGCCGAAGTTGAGCGACTGAGGAATTACGTTGTTCCGTATACCTGCATCGAGTTTGCCGACCGAGTAAGCGCAGGTCTTGAACGGATTCACCTTTGTGAGTCTGATTGCCTCAAGTCTGTGGTAGATGGCAACGAAGCAGTCAATAGGCGAATTAGACTGGTCAGGGCGTGAGCCGTGGCCGCCGCGGCCCTCGATTGTAACATCAAAAGCCATAACGCCCGCCATCATATCGCTGTCGTTGATGCAGAGCTTGCCGGCTTCCAAATCAGACCATACATGTGTGCCGTAAACGGCGTCGATATGAATATCGTTGTCTTCAATGTATTTGAAGATGTATTTAACATTGCCGGTGCCTTCCTCGCCTCTTTCAAAGCAAAGGTAAACCGTGCCTTCCAACTCGTCTTTTCTTTCCAAAAGGATTTTAGCCGCACCCAAGAGCATTGAAACATGGCCGTCGTGGCCGCAGGCGTGCATTACGCCCTCGTTTTTTGATACGCATGTTCTCTTGCAGGAGAGGTTGATGTCCTTTTCAACGACAGGGAGAGCGTCGCAGTCGGCTCTGAGCAAAACTGCTTTGCCTGTGTCTTTGCCGCCTACGATTTTGCCCAAAACGCCGCCGTGCGGGATCTCGACATTTTCTATGCCCATAGCTGTCAGCTCTTCGCTGATTTTTTTACAGGTTTCGTCCTCGTGGTCGGACAGCTCAGGGTGCTCGTGGAGATATCTTCTCATTGAGATGATATATTCCTCATGTTTTTTTGCCAATTCAAGATTTTTCATTTCTTCACCTTCAATTAACGATAAAAATAAACTTAAATTTATTTATAGATTTCATCTATAAATATTACTTTAATAACCGTGTGCTTGCTGCGGTGGGAACAACAGGCTTTTATACTTTCATAATATATTTATTATCCATTATTGTCAATAGTTTTCAACAGAAATTTGTTTGTTTAGTAATTGTCAATAAAATAACCTATAAAATTTGTTGAGAATTATTATTGAATATTTAATTGATATAATCTATAATTCAATTTATAGGAGCATATATTTTTGCGGCGGATTGTCCGCGGTGGGCGCAAATATGTATGCATTATTGTCCGTTTATTTTTATAGGAGAAAAAATATGGCAAACACAGAAGTGAAAAAGGAAAAGAAAGCATTTAAGATGCCGCATCTTTTCTGGATTATGCTCGGGCTTCTGTTGCTGACCTCTTTGCTGACTTATATTATCCCGGCAGGTCAGTTTGCAACAGACCCTGAAACAGGCAAAATTATCGGTACCGAATTCCACTATCTCGGCTACCAGACACCTGTAAGCCCTCTCGCGATGGCGTTGTCGATTCTTGACGGTCTCACATCGTCGGCTCTCATCGGATGGGCTGTTATGGTATCCGGCGCCTCAGTCGCCATCGTAATGGGCACAGGCGCATTCGACAAGTTCCTCAACTGGGCTATTTACAAGCTCAAGGATAAAGACGACTCTATCCTTGTCATCGTAATGTTTATTTTGATGGTTTATCTCGGCGCATTCGGCGGCTCCGACGCTCTCATCGCCATCGTTCCGCTGGGTGTTATGTTCGCAAAGAAACTGAGACTCGACCCTATCTGTGCCATCGGCGTTTCCACATACGCCACATTGCTCGGTTTCGGTACAGGTCCTAACAAGCAGGCTACGACACAGATGCTTATGGGAGTACAGATTTACGGCACATTCGGCACAATGTTCATTTCTATGAACGTATTTATGATTGTAGGTCTTATTTTCTTGCTCAGATATGTCAAGAAAATCAAAGCCGACCCTACAAAGTCTCTCATGTGGGACGAGGGTTGGAGACCTGAAGCAACAGTTGTAGATACCTCCTCAATTCGGGAGGTCAAGCTCGACTGGAGAACAATTACCGTTCTTCTCATCTATCTCGGCCAGTACGCCATTCTCGTCGGCTACCCTATCATCTCCGGCAGAACAGACTTGACATTCAAACTTATGATATGCATAGGCATTACGGTTGCAATTCTTTGCGGTATCATCGGTCAGTTCTCGTTTGACAAGATAGGCAGTGAATTTGCAAAAGGTTTGGCCTCAATGGCATTCGTTGCATTCGTAATCGGTCTTGCAAAGGTTATGTCCATTGTTATGACAAACGGCAACATTCTGCACACAATCGTTTATGTTCTCACAAAGCCTCTCATGGGCTTGCCGAGAGCTGTTGCCTCAATCGGTATGACAGCCGTTATCTCTGTTGTCAACCTCTTTATCCCGTCCGCATCTTCTAAGTCGGCTATCCTCGTACCTATTCTCAAGCCTATCACAGAGGCTCTGGGCATGAAAGGCGAGCTTGCCGTTCAGGCGTTCCAGTACGGCGACGGTTTTACAAATATGTTCTCACCGTTCCTCGGTTGGACAGTCGGTTCATGCGTAACAGCCGGTGTTCCTTTCCCTAAGTGGGTTAAGTGGGTTATTCCAAAGGTTATCGCCTTCCTGTTGCTCTCATTTGTAGTAATGTTCGTACTTACCGAATTCGGTTGGGTACCGTTCTAATCAGTTAATAAAGCGGCCTGTGCGAACAGCACAGGCTGTATTTATCTAAGGTGTACATTTTATTATAAATATTATATAATATAGGTCAAAATCGAAACAGAAAAGAGAAAACAATGAACTACACCCAAATAGCCTATGCGGTGGCGGTAGCCGATACACTGAATTTTACCGAAGCGGCAAAAATAAACGGCGTATCCCAGCCCACTCTCACATTTCGGATAACAAAGTTGGAGGAAGAATTCGGCTATAAACTGTTTAACAGGACGACAAAAAAGGTGGAGCTGACCGAGGCCGGCAAGGTATTTGTGGACGGTGCGAGAAAGGTCGTGCAGCGGACGGGTGAGCTGGAAAAAATAGCCGCCGAGCAAAAAAAGATTCTGTCAAACACCATAAATATCGGCTTAAACAACAATTACTACCACCTGGGGCTTACGGATTATATCGCAGAATACAGTATATCGCACCCGGATGTGTATATAAATCTCATCACAGCCGGCGAGCAGAATTCATTCGGCAGACTGGAGAGCGGCGAGCTGGATTTTTCCTTCTACAAAAAGAACGACGCCTGGGAATTACCGGAAAACATCGCTTGGTTTCCGTTGACAAGAGAGAAACTGTATGCGGTAGGCAAAAGAGAAATAATCGGCGCAGAGCCGGTCACGGTACAGGCGCTGTCAGAGATGAGGCTTTTTACCAGCATCAGAGACAACTCAAATGTAATAAAAGTAATAGAAGATTTGGGCTTGGACCCGAGTGAAATGATAAAGCCTGTTAAAATCAATCTGTCGTCCACATTCGGTAGTGCCGGAAGTCTGGCATTTTTTGACAGGGGATACGGTATAGGTCTTTGCTCGGAGGGTCTCGCCAAGCAATTAACCGATCAGGGCAATGTTTCCATGCAGCCGATTGAGCCGGAATACTATCTCAACCCGGGGCTGATTCACATAAAGAAAAAATTAACCCCTCTGCAAGAGGATTTTAAAAACTATATCCTGAAAAAATTCAGCATAATATAGAAAAAGAGCTGTCGTAAGACAGCTCTTTTCCGTTTTATTTTTGACTTTTTACCAGCTCGTCGCATTGTTTTACCAGCGAAAACTCATCGGAAAGAGTATTTTCGTTCGTATCGACAAAGGATAATGCCCCGAAAAGACAGGCTCTGACGCATGCCGGCTTTGCAAATACGACAACCAGCCTGTAAACGGATATTTTGAAATACCTGAATTGCCGGGCATCGGCAACGAATTGTCTGACGAAGCTTTGTCAGAGGCGGAAATCGTAACGATTTCATAAAAATCGACCGTGTCTTGCAAAAGACGCGGTCTTTGATTTTATGTGTTTTATTTTACTTTCACCATTATTTTGGCTTTTTCTTCCTTTGCGGTAAAGGCGTAACCTATGGAGAAGGCGACGCGCAGATTGCCATCCGGCGCTTTGCCCGCCCGGTAAATCTGCTCTATCATCTTCGGAATGTACTTGTACGCGTTTTCTCTTATATCCGACACATACATAACCGCATACTGCCCCGACGGTATCACTCTGAGGTCCGGAAAATTGATTTTGCGGTCCAGCACAAGCTCTGTAGAGAAATATTCACCGAATTCGCCCGCCATTACATCGTCGTACGAATAGGCGGAATAAATTCTGCCCAAAAAGAGTATCTCGTCGGATTTGCCCGGATAGCCCTCCAGCATGGTCTGAAACTCGGCGACTTTGCCCTCAACGGTTTGTGTACAAGGTATTCTTTCATCTATGTGCATGGCGTATTTTTCGTCCATGTGGGTGAAAATCACCTTGCCCTGTTCGGCTGTCCGAGCCGTTTCGATGTCGCTGACGCGGTGGTTGAGCTCCCGATACATTCTTTCGAGATTGTCAATTTGATAGCGGATAATGGATTGTTGTGTGTGCAGAATGTCCAGAGTGTTCTCAATGGAAGTATCCTCTTGAAATCTTTTTATCTGGTCAATAGGTATATCCAAGTATCTCAAATATCTAATCATAGGGGCATAGGACACCTGGTTTATGGAATAATATCTGTACCCCGTCTTTTCGTCCACATAGTCCGGGCTGTAAAGACCTATTTTGTCATAGTAGCGCAGAGTGTGGGCGGATATACCCGTCATTTTCGCCATTTTTGATACGCTGAGATAACCTTCCATATACACCTCCAAATATTTACGGTTATTATATCATATTCGGCGTGTAAAATCCATAAGTTTAGAGTTACTTTAATCTTTTGTGTATTTATCGGTTATCTTTTCGGGTGTTTTACCTTTTGAAAGCTCGTCTGTCAATTTGTCCAATATGCGTATTTTTTTCATCAGCGGGTCGGATATTTCCCGTATTTTTACGCCGCAAATACTGCCTTTTATATTTTCGGAATAAGGGGTGAAACTCGGCGCGTTTTCGAAAAAATCTCCGTACGATATATCCGACAAAAGCATATTTTGGATTTCATCGGTCGAATACCCGGTGAGCCAGCTTGTTATTTTGTGTAAATCCTCCGCCTTTCCGCCTTTCCTCTCGACCTTGGCAATAAGGAGCGGATACACTTTTGAAAATTTCATATCAAATATTTTTTGATTGTCCATAACGCCTCCGATAATTTTCATATATTCATTATACTATAAATCAAGAAATAAAACAGCCGCCGAAGCGACTGTTTATACGAAATTATTTATTCAAATCAGCCAAGGCGTCAATAGCAAGCTGTGCGTACAGAGCAACGCCTGTTTCAAGAGCTCTTTCGTCAAAGAGCACTTTTTCGTGGTGCCGTGAGTAAACCTTGTCTTCTTCCGGCCATCTGGCGCCCAGTGAGAAAAATGCGCATTTTGCGTCTTTTGCCGTTGTGTAGAACGCAAAGTCCTCGCCGCCCATTGTAGGCTTGCCCTCAACGCAGCCGCCCGGCAAAACTTTTTCGATGGCTTTCTGACCGAGAGCTACGGCGTCGGCGTCGTTGTACAAAACTTCTGTGATTTTGTTGTAGATGACCTCGGCCTTGCATCTGTATGCCGCCCGGGTGTTTTCCGCGATGCGAGCAACGGTGTCCTGAATTTCGTTGTGAATTTCTCTCGAATATGTTCTTATTGTGCCCTCTATTTCGCAATAGCCCGGAATGATGTTAAATCTTGAGCCGGAGTGAATCTGGCCTACCGTAACTACAAGCGGGTCTGCCGGGTCGTATTCTCTTGATACGATTGTCTGCAAAGCGGTGACAATCGAACAGCCGGCAACTGCGGCGTCTATGCCGTTTTTCGGGTCTGCGCCGTGGGAAGTTTTACCGGATACCTTAATCCAATATCTGTCTGTAGCGGCGTGGGACGCGCCGGCCAGAGCGGAAATCTGACCGAGTGGCAAAGTAGAGGAAATATGAATACCGAAGGCATAACCAACGCCATCCATCGCACCTTGTTCAAGCATTGCCGGAGCTCCCTGACAGGTCTCTTCACCCGGCTGGAAAACAAATCTTACCGTGCCGGCAAATTCATCTCTCATTTGATTCAAAACCTTTACGGCACCCAGCAGCATGGCGTTGTGAGTGTCGTGGCCGCAGGCGTGCATAACGCCGTCGTTAATGCTGGCAAAATCCAGATCTGTCTTTTCCTGAATGTCCAAAGCGTCGATGTCTCCGCGAATCATAACTATTTTGTCGCTCTCGCCCTTTGTGCCCTTGATTTCGGCAAAAACACCCGTCGGCTGTTTTCTCTCGTACTTTACGCCGAGTTTTTCCAACTCTTCACATATTCTGTCTGTAGTGCGGAACTCTTTCATCGACGGTTCCGGGTGTTTGTGAATGTCTCTTCTGTAAGCGATTGTTTCTTCGTTGATTGAATGTGCCAATTCGTTTGCTCTCATAATATTACTCCTTGCATACGGCTGCCGCCTTAATATAAGAATTTTTGCGGTACATTGTCAAAATAAAACGGGTACCTCCCCATCGGAAGTACCCGTAGAAACCTATTTTGACCGTCTTATACCGGTACGGTTTTGTATACTTTCCGATGTGTTATATTATCCGAGACCTTCACGCACACGACAACGACGCGCACGACGACTCGCACGACAACAGAAAGCACACAAACAGCACGCATGGAAATGCGTGCAGCATCATTTTTTGCATTGAAAAGGAAACCGCCCCGGCGACTGTCGGTATTGAGAGAATTATCAAGTGGTCTCATATCCGTTTTCCTTTCTGCAAATCTTGTTTCCATTATACAAACACAGCTGTGTTCTGTCAATATACAATTTCAATTTTGTAAAAAAATACAATTTGCACCCTCTGCGGTTGAACGGATTGGAAAAATGCACAAAGAAAACCGGCCGGATGAAAACAACCGGTCGATTTTCTAAGAGTTATATATAAATAGTAGGATTAGCCGTTAAGCTTTTCAAGGGCATCGAGCGCAAGCTGTGCATAAGCGGCTACGCCGACTTCGAGAGCGTCCTCTTCAAAGTGAACGCATTCGTGGTGCTGTGGGTAGACCTTGCTTTCGTCGTGCCATCTGGCGCCGAGCGAGAAAAATGCACATTTTGAGCCCTCTGCTGTTGTATACCAGCCGAAGTCCTCGCCGCCCATTCCCGGCTGAGCAAGTACAAATTTGCCCGGGGCAACCTTTTCGCAAGCGGCTCTGCCGAGCTCGTAAGCGTCCCGATCGTTTACGACAGGCTCAAGAAGCTTGTTGTATTCGACCTCTGCTTCACATCTGTAAGCGGCGGCAACATTTTTTACTATTCTTGTCATAACTTCATCTATATTTTTGTGAATTTCAGGGCTGTACATTCTGCATGTGCCCTCCATTTCACAAGTGCCGGCAATAATGTTGAATCTTGAGCCGGAATGGAAAGAGCCCACCGTCACTACTAACGGGTCCGACGGGTCATATTCTCTTGAAACCATTGTCTGAAGAGCCTGTACGATTGCCGTACCGCATACAAGGGCGTCAACGCCGCCGGCAGGATATGCGCCGTGTGAAGTCTTACCCGTTACACGAATCTTAAACCAGTCGGTAGCCGCAGCGGACGAGCCCGGCATACCGGAAAGCCAACCGTTTTCAAGAGTGGACGAAATGTGGATGCCGAAAGCATAGCCGACGCCCTCCATACAGCCCTGGTCAAGCATCGCCTTTGCGCCGAGAGCGACCTCTTCGCCCGGCTGAAAAACAAACCTGACCGTGCCGGCAAATTCGTCTTGCATCTCTTTCAAAACCTTTACCGAGCCGAGCAGCATCGCGTTGTGCGTATCGTGGCCGCAGGCATGCATAAAGCCGTCGTTTACGCTTTTGAATTCAAATTCGGTTTTCTCCTGTATTGAAAGAGCGTCGATGTCGCCGCGAATCATAACAATTTTGTCGCTGTCGGCTTTTGTGCCTTTGAGCTCGGCGATAACTCCGGTCGGCTCTGTTCTCCTATACGAAACGCCGAGTTTATCCAGCTCTTCGCAAATTCTGTCGGTTGTGCGGAATTCCTGCATGGACGGTTCCGGGTGCTTGTGAATGTCTCTTCTGTACTCTATGGTTTCCCGCCGGAAGCGGTGAGCGAGTTCGTTTGTTCTCATAATTGTGTACTCCTAACTTTACATATAACTTTTGTTTACCTAATGCGTGTAATTTTGCAATTACAAGTATAATTATACTATTATATTTTCTATGTTCAATAAATAACTTTATAGTCGCTCTAATGTTGTTTAGCGAAAAATAAACGAAATACAGTGAACACTCATACGCCACCCCCCGGCGCGCAATTAAATATCCGTTTTGGGTATTGCGCTTATAGTTATGTTTCTATTGTAAAACATTTATCGTTGTGTGCTTTGACTTTTATCATATTCATACTTTTATATAAACAAAAAACGATGCTCGTCGTGCACAAGTCCGTAAAAAACGGACATAGAAAATAAGAACCCTCCTGGTGTAGAATATAAACTACATCAGGAGGATTTTTTATGGCAAGAAGTTACAAAAACATAAGCAAGTATGAAAAAGAAATAATCGAATTAAAATC
>JAQXIW010000081.1 GCA_029007985.1 Oscillospiraceae bacterium
TATTTTCTCGAGGCCGCCGCACAGTTAATATTCGGCGTAAATCAAAAATCCTTCCCGACTATTCTTCAAACAAAAGCCATTCATATCGGCTCGCTCACGGTAAAGGGCATTTCCGTCGTCACAATGATAGTCGCCGTTATACTTATGGTCGCTCTCACATTTTTTATCAACAGAACAAAAATGGGCAAGGCAATGAGAGCCGTATCGGAGGACAGAGCCGCCGCCGAGCTTATGGGTATCAGCGTAAACAAGACTATTACAATTACATTTGCCATCGGTTCGGCTTTGGCTGCGGTCGCCGGCACATTCTACGGAATGACCTACACATTTATCACCCCTTACACCGGCGCAATGCCGGGTATTAAAGCCTTCGTTGCGGCGGTTATCGGCGGCGTCGGCTCCATACCGGGCGCAATGCTGGGCGGTTTCCTTTTGGGAATAATCGAATGTCTGGCAAAGCGGTATATTTCCACCGCGCTTTCCGACGCCATTGTTTTCGGCGTATTGATACTTGTTTTGCTGGTGAAGCCTACCGGTCTTCTCGGCAAAAAGAAAAATGAAAAGGTTTAAGGGGGATTGGCTGTGAATAAAATTAAAAATATGAAAAAATCCACCCGTCAAACTCTTTTGACCTTGGCTATGATTATCGCCTTTTACATCGTTATTGAAGTAATGATAATGACGGGCAACGCCACAAGACATCTGAAATCAATGCTTGTGCCAATGTGTTATAACGCCATTGCCGCGGTTTCTCTCAATTTGGTAATCGGTTTTTTGGGCGAACTGTCTCTGGGACAGGCGGCATTTATGTCGCTGGGCGCATATTCGTCCTGTCTTTTCTCCATAAGAATGCGGCGGATTCTGCCGGCGGCTGTCAGATTTCCTCTGGCTGTTCTGCTGGGCGGTGTGGTTGCCGCCGTGTTCGGCATCGTTATAGGCGTACCTGTCCTCAGACTTTCCGGCGACTACTTGGCTATCGTAACGCTGGCCTTCGGCGAAATTCTGCGCTCGGTGTTTATAAATCTCGACATCACCGGCGGCGCGGCGGGTCTCAAAAAAATGCCGCAGGACTCTTCCTTTACCTACGGTATAATCGTTCTCATCATCGCTGTCATCGTAATATCGAATATTATCGACTCAAAGGCCGGCAGAGCAATTATGGCGGTCAGGGACAACACGATAGCGGCGTCCTCCGTTGGCATCAACATAAATTTTTACAAGGTATTGGTATTTGTCATGGCGGCGTTTTTCGGCGGCTGCGCCGGCGCGCTCTTCGGCCACAACTACTCAATCATCACACCGGGTCAGTTTGACTACAACAAATCCATCGAAATACTGCTCATGGTAGTTTTCGGCGGAATGGGCTCTGTCAGAGGCTCTATCATCGCCCGGGTGGTCATCACATTCCTGCCGGAAGCAATGAGAGGCTTTGCCGACTACCGTATGCTCGTTTACGCCGTCGCCCTCATTTTGCTTATGCTCTTCGGCAACAACCCGAAAATAAATCGGTTTAAGGCAAAGTTGTTCAACAGAAGAAACCGCGATGACAATGTGCGGCTCACACAGGCACAGAAGGAGGTCAAGTGATATGGCAGAACGCAGATTGGTACCGCTTCCTTCAAATGCGGTCATTCCACGGGCAGACATAGATAAAACCCCGATACTCGAGGCGCACCACCTCGGAATAGATTTTGGCGGTCTCACCGCCGTCGACGATTTTAATCTCACCATCGGCAGAACGGAAATCGCCGGTTTAATAGGCCCTAACGGCGCCGGCAAAACCACGGTTTTCAACCTTTTGACAAATGTTTATCAGCCGACGAGAGGCAGCATAATTTTGGACGGCTACGACACAAAGGGCAAAACCCCGGCTCAGGTCAGCAAAATGGGTATAGCCAGAACATTCCAGAATATCCGACTTTTCCGGAATATGACTGTTTTGGACAATGTCAAAATAGGTCTGCACAATTCCGTGAATACAGGCTTTTTACAGAATGTCACCCACGGCTTCGGCTACGGCAAGGCGGAAAGAATAGCCAACGACAGAGCCATGGAGCTTTTGTCCTTCTTTCACATGCAGGGCGTTGCGAACAACATAGCCGGCTCTCTGCCTTACGGCGCACAGAGGAGACTGGAAATTGTCAGAGCTCTCGCCACAAACCCGGGTATTTTGCTTTTGGACGAGCCTGCCGCCGGTATGAACCCGTCGGAGACAGCCGAGCTGATGGAAAACATACGCAAAATCAGAGATACCTTCAAAATCGCCGTCATGCTCATCGAACACGATATGAATTTGGTTATGGGCGTCTGCGAAGGCATTTGCGTATTAAACTACGGCAAGGTTATCGCAAAGGGCTCTCCGGATGAAATAAAGAACAACCCTCGGGTTATCGAGGCGTATCTCGGAAAGAAAGCAGGTAACTGATATGACAACAATGCTGAAAGTTGACAATATAAATGTATATTACGGCGCAATTCACGCCATAAAAGATGTTTCACTGGAGGTAAACGAGGGCGAAATCGTCGCTCTCATCGGCGCAAACGGCGCCGGCAAATCCACGACATTGAAAACAATATCCGGCCTGCTCAGGTCAAAGACCGGCTCAATAACCTTTATGGGCGAGGACATCTCAAAGACCGAGGCGTACAAATTGGTCTCAAAAGGGCTGGCCCATGTGCCGGAGGGCAGACGAATTTTCCTGCAGATGACGGTATCGGAAAATCTGGAAATGGGCGCATATTCCACCGACGGCTCAACCGTTCGGGCGGATTTAGAGGATGTCTACAACAGATTTCCAAGACTGCGCGAGCGCAAAAACCAGATTGCCGGCACGCTTTCCGGCGGCGAACAGCAGATGCTTGCCATAGGCAGAGCCATGATGTCCCACCCGAAACTCCTCATTTTAGACGAGCCGTCAATGGGCCTTGCCCCGATTCTCGTAGGTCAGATTTTTGACATTATCAAAGAGCTGCACCGGCAGGGCACCACCGTTTTGCTGGTCGAACAGAATGCGGAAATGGCATTGCGGATAGCCGACAGGGCGTATGTTCTCGAATCCGGCTCGATTTCGCTGTCCGGCACCGGCGAAGAACTGGCGCAGAGCGACGAAATCAAAAAGGCCTATCTCGGCGGACATTGATGAATTTGATATATGAATAAAGGATAAAGACGGGCTCGGCCCGTCTTTTTTGGTTCGCTTGTGCAGTTGTGATAAAGAAACAATGCGTTTTTCTGCTTTTTATCCGTATTAAATATTGAATATTTTTGATATAATGGTAACAATGAAAAAATATGGTTTATACCAAATAACAAAACGAAAGGGGCATTTTTATGTCAGAATTTAAGGGAACACCTCACAACACAGCCAAAGTAGGCGATATCGCCAAAACCGTACTTATGCCGGGCGACCCGCTCAGAGCAAAATTCGTCGCAGAAACTTTCCTTGAAAATCCGGTATGCTTCAACTCGGTCAGAGGCATGCTCGGTTACACGGGAACATATAAAGGAGTACCTGTATCGGTAATGGGCTCGGGTATGGGCATGCCGTCAATCGGTATTTACTCATATGAACTCTACAAATTCTACGGCGTAGAAAACATCATCCGCTTCGGTACGGCAGGCGGCATGGTTGAAGAACTGGATTTGTTCGATGTAGTGCTTGTAACAGGCGCATACTCAAAGTCATCTTATGCCAAGGTCGGCTTCGGCTACACAGAGGACATTCAGAAACCGTCCGAAGAGCTCAACGACGCTCTCAGAGAGTCCGCAAAAAAACTTGGTAAGACAATGGTCGAAGGCCTTATCGAATCCAGCGACAACTTCTATTCCGACCCGGCGGCACAAAAACCGTGCGACTACAAGAGACTTTGCGCCGAGATGGAGAGCTTTGCCCTCTTTGCCAACGCCAGATACCTGGGCAAAAAAGCGGCTTGCATTTTGACGATTTCCGACAGCCTTGTAAAACATCGGGAAACAACAGCCGAACAGAGACAGACAGCCTTCACCGATATGATGGAAATAGCGCTCAACGCAGCAATTTCACTTTAACAGGTGACGGCCGGCAACAGCTGCTATTTACAAATTGGAGAAAAACATGAAAAAATTACTATCGGTTATTTCGATTGCGGTACTTGCGCTTTGCCTGACCGCATGCTCAAAAGCCACTCCGTCATCGGTGTGTGAAAAAATGCTGAAAGCCGTGCAGAAAAGAGATGTGACTGCAATCAACAAATACTACATAGACGAAATGGACGAGTCGGATTTTGAACTTTCCCAAACAGACGGAATGTCTGCAGAGACAACGGATAAGTTGCTGGACTTTATGGTGGATTTTGATTTCAAAATCATTAACGAAAAAATTTCCGACGACGGCAACACCGCCTATGTCACCGTGACGTATGTAACCCATGACTTCACCGAATTCACCGCGAATTTCCTCAGCGATTATGTGGCGAATCTGTTTTCGGCGGCATTTTCAAATCCTGACCTCACGGATGCGGATATTCTGAAAATTGCCGAGGAAGCCCTGGTGGGTGCAATGGCGGACAACCCTAAGGAAACCGCGTCGACAACGGAAATAAAACTTGTCAAAGACGACAAGGGCGAATGGAAGGTTGCCGATATGAACGAGCAAACCGGTATTTACAGCGTGTTTGTCGCTCCGATTTTCGATAAGATGGAAGATTTTGCGGCGTCTTTTGATTGATTATATTTATCAAAATTCACAAACAAAGGGCTTTTTTGCCCTTTGTTTTTTGTTTTCATACAAAGAATATGAAAAAGATTTACATTCATTACAAAAAAATATATAATAAAACATAATGAAATATGTTAAAAGGAGAATTATCAAAATGTTGGATTTCAAGGCGCTTGCCGAAAAAAATCACGACTATGTGGTTGAAATGAGAAGATACTTCCACGCTCACCCTGAGCTTTCCAGACAGGAAGT
The DNA here is from genome assembly GCA_029007985.1 of Oscillospiraceae bacterium. GTDB lineage: Bacteria > Bacillota > Clostridia > Oscillospirales > Ruminococcaceae > RGIG3102. The sequence continues at coordinate 4,950 of JAQXIW010000081.1, forward strand.
AAACACATCAAAGAAAATATGCGAAGAGCTCGACAAAATGGGCGTTCCATATAAGGCTTACGAAGACTATTCCGTAATTGCCACACTCGATTCCGGCAAACCGGGTAAGACAGTCCTCATCAGAGGCGATATCGACGCTCTGCCGGTTGAAGAGGCGACGGGTCTCGAATACTCTTCACAGACTCCGGGCGTTATGCACGCCTGCGGCCACGACTGCCACGGCGCAATGCTTTTGGGCATCGCCAAATCTCTGTCGGAAAATCTCGACGGCTTTGAGGGTAAAATCCTGCTCGGCTTCCAGGTTGCCGAAGAAAACCTCAGAGGATCACGCCCTATGGTACAGTATGTAAAGGACCTCGGCGGCGCCGACCACGCCATCGCCGTTCATGTAAACGCAACGGAAAATCTGGGCGAAATGAAAATTTTTGCCGGTCCGTTTGCCTCCGGCGTTATCACCTACAAAATCTTCATCAACGGCAGAGGCGGTCACGGCTCCCGTCCGCACGCTTCCATCGACCCTATCAAGCCGGCTTGTGAGCTCGTTCTCAAACTTGCCTCTATTCCGTCAAATATGGTGGACGCACAGGACCCTATCGTTTTCTCAACCTGTCAGATTTCCGGCGGCTCCGCACCGAACATCATTCCTGACCAGGCGTTCATTTTCGGCACGGTAAGATACTACAACAAGGCGCTTACAAATCAGATTAAAGAGTGGCTCGAAAACATCTCCGACTGCGTTGCAAAGAGCTACGGCTGTACAAGAGAAGTCGAATACACCTTTGACCCGATGATTCCTGTCGACAACGATGTTGCCGCCACAAATATCGGTATTAAAGTAGCCGAAGAAATGGGTCTCAAAATCACGGCTCCGGAAAAGGGCATGGGCTCCGACGATATGGCTCTTTTGCTCGATGCTTTCCCGGGCTTCTACTGCAACCTCGGCGGCGCAAATGAGGCAAAAGGCATCGGCCATGTGGCCAATCACAACGCATGCTTCACGGTTGACGAAGACTGCTTAAAACTCGGCACGGAATTCCTTATGAAGTCCGCCTACGAACTTTTGAAATAATACAATTCAGGTGCGGCTCAAACCGCACCTTTTTGGAGAGAAAATGAACAGTTTACAAATTTCACTTAACGCCGTCACGCCGTTTGCTTTTTATATAGTGTACGGTATGATACTTAAAAAGCTGGGCGCGGTCGATGTGGACTTTATGAAAAAAGTCAACAATTTCAGTTTCAAATGCCTTTTCCCGACGATGATTTTTTGGAATCTCTATTCGTCACAGGACAATATGGTGATAAATCCGACGCTTATGATTGTCGCGATTTCGGCTCTGTGCGTCACCATTTTGGCTGCAAGCGCTTTTTGCATTAAATTCATAGCCGACAAACCGAAACAGCCGGTAATCGTACAGGCAATTTACAGAAGTAACTCTCTTTTGTTCGCCCTGCCGCTGACAACCTCGATATTCGGGGCGGAATCCCGGGCGGTCGCCACAATGACGATAGCGGTCATCGTGCCGTTTTATAATGTGTCGTCGGTTTTGCTGTTTGAATTTTTCCGCGGCGGCAAGCGGGATGCCAAATCGCTTTTGAAAAAAGTGCTGACAAACCCTATCATTATGGGCGCAATAGTCGGTTTTTCCGCAATGCTGATTCATCTGCATTTGCCTGCGCCGATTGAAAAACCTATCGGGGCAATTTCGTCTATGGTTACTCCGCTGGCGTGTATAATTCTCGGCACACAGCTGAATATGGAGTCAGTTGTAAAGGATTTGAAATATATTATCCCTACGCTCGGCGCAAAACTCATTCTTTTGCCGGCTCTCTCTTTGCCGCTGTCGATGCTTTTCGGATTTTCACCGGTGGAAAGATTCGTGTTTTTCTCGATTTTCGCCACACCGATTGCCACATCTTCATTCCCGATGGCTGCGTCGATGGGCGGAGACGGAGATTTGGCGGCGGAACTTGTCGCAATGAGTACCGTCGGCTCGGTAATAACTTTGTTTTTCTGGATATTGCTGCTCAACACTACGGGTATACTGTTCGGATAAAAATAAACGGGGCGCCGCCCCGTTTTTTGTTTGCCTGAATCTAATAATGTATACCGACTCGCCGAATTACACAAAAACGGCGGACATTTTCATGTCCGCCGTGATTTTGTTATGCGTATTTAATTCTTGCCTGTCAACCGTGCGAAGACCGATTACAGTCTTCTTTCTTTAATTTCCCGTGCAACATATGCGCCGAATTCAGCCAAAGGCATGGCGTCCTTCAAAACAGCCTTTCTGTCTCTTACGGAAACTGTGCCGGCCTCGGCTTCCTTGTCACCGATTACGAGCATGTAAGGAACTCTCTGACCCTGCTGCTCTCTGATACGGTAGTTGAGCGTTTCGTTTCTGTCGTCGAGTTTTACTCTGATGCCGAGAGCGTCCAATTCCGCAACAACCTTGTTTGCGTATTCCATCTGCTTGTCGCTGTCTGTCTTAATCGGGATGACAACAGCCTGAACAGGTGCAAGCCATGTCGGGAATGCGCCGGCAAAGTGCTCGATAAGGATACCGATAAATCTTTCGATAGAGCCGTAAGCAACGCGATGAATCATAACCGGTCTGTGTTTTTCGCCGTCTTCGCCCACATATTCCAGGTTGAATCTCTCAGGCATGAGCATATCCAGCTGAATTGTGCCGCACTGCCATGTTCTGCCTATGGCGTCGTTGAGGTGGAAGTCGATCTTCGGGCCGTAGAATGCGCCGTCGCCCTCGTTGACCACATAAGGCAGACCGAGTTTTTCCAAAGCGGCTTTAAGACCGTTTGTCGCTGTTTCCCACTGCTCGTCGGAGCCCATTGAGTCCTCAGGTCTTGTGGACAGCTCTGCGTGGTATGTGAGACCGAATTTTGAGTAGACTTCGTTAAAGAGTCTGACTACGCCGGCGATTTCGTCCTGAATCTGTTCAGGAGTCATAAAGATGTGAGCATCGTCCTGGTGGAAGCATCTTACTCTCATAAGACCGTTGAGCGCGCCGGAGAGCTCGTGTCTGTGTACCAGACCGATTTCGCCCACACGCATCGGCAGGTCGCGGTATGAATGAGGCTCGCTTCTGTATACCAGCATGCCGCCCGGGCAGTTCATCGGCTTAACGGCGTAATCTTCGCCGTCAATCTTTGTAAAGTACATGTTGTCTTTGTAGTGATCCCAGTGACCCGACTGCTCCCAAAGCTTTCTGTTGAGAATTGTCGGTGTGGAAATTTCAACATAGCCCTCTCTCTTGTGGATTTCTCTCCAGTAGTCAAGAAGCTCGTTGTAGACAATCATGCCGTTTGGCAAAAAGAACGGGAAGCCCGGGCCCTCGTCGAACATTTCAAAGAGTTTGAGCTCTCTGCCCAGTTTTCTGTGGTCTCTCTTTTTGGCTTCTTCCAGCATATTGAGATATTCGTCCAGCTGTTTCTGTGACGGGAAGGAAATGCCGTATACTCTCTTGAGCATCTTGTTTTCGGCGTCGCCTCTCCAATAAGCGCCGGCGACCGACATAATCTTGAATGCCTTGATAGAGCCTGTGCTCATAAGGTGCGGGCCTGCGCAGAGGTCTGTGAAACCGTCCTGCTCATAGAATGAGATTTCCTCGCCCTCAGGCAGCTCGTTGATGAGTTCCTGTTTGTATTCGTTTTCAGGGAATTTGGCAAGCGCCTCTTCCTTTGAAAGTGTGTAGCGTCTGATTGATGAGTCCGCTTTTGCTATGGCTTTGAATTCGGCCTCGATTTTCTTCATCATATCTTCGTCGATGTTGACATCTGTGTCGATATCGTAGTAGAAACCGTTGTCAATGGCAGGGCCGATTGTCAGCTTTGCGTCAGGGATGAATTTGAGGATGGCCTGAGCCATAACATGGCTCGATGTGTGCCAGAAAGCCTTTTTGCCGGCTTTGTCCTTGCTTTCGTCGTCGAATGTTACTATTTCAACGGCGCAGTCGCTGTCGACAACATTGCGCAAATCACAGACCTCGCCGTTTACTCTGGCGACTGTGGCTTTGTCAAGAAGTCTTGGGCTGATTGATTTTGCGATTTCTGCAAGACTTAACGCGTTTTCAAATTCTCTTACAGAACCGTCCTTGAGTGTTACTTTGAACATAATTTTGTACCTCTCTGTTGTTCATTTACAGTTTATGAGATGTGATGCCCTGAAAATAAAAAAGACACCGCCATCCCAAACGGGATGAGGTGTGTTGACCCCACGGTTCCACCCGAATTGCACAACCTTTGTGCCACTCTTTCAGATATAACGGTCCGCCCCGGATACGGTTTTCCCGAATCGGCTCAACGGTGGTACTTATTACCGGAATCTGCTCCCCTCACAGCAACCGGGCGCTCTCTGAAAAATCCCTAATGTAACAGCGTGTCCGCATCAACGCCTGTAAAATGATAATAGCACTTTTTGAGTTTGCTGTCAATATTATTTATTGACATATAACGATATTTACATTAAAATATATATGTGTAGCAATTATATGCTTTTATTATAGATGTATTTATTATTTTAATTATCTTTACAGTATTATAAATCATAAAAATTGTATACCAATAACTTTTTAAGGAGTTACTTTATGACACTACCATTATGGGTTACTGTTGTGGTAGCGGTTGTCGTGGGCGCTCTCGTCGGTTTTTTATGCTATAAAAAAGGCTATGCCGACAGAAAAGCGACAGCAGAGGCTCAAATAGGCTCTGCAGAGGACGAGGCAAGACGAATCGTCAATGACGCCATTAAAACAGCAGACACCAAACGCAAAGAAGCTCTGGTAGAAGCAAAAGATGAAATTTTCAGACTCAAAGCAGAAAATGAAAAGGAAATCAAAGAACGTCGCAACGAAGTATCCCGTCAGGAGAGAAGACTGAACCAAAAGGAAGAAAATCTCGACAAAAAGACGGACGCTCTCGAAAAACGCGAAGCCGATATCAAGCAAAAAGAACAGTTAGTAACAGCTCGTCTGGATGAAATGGAACAGATGAAGCAAAGAGAAGTTGAAAAACTCGAAACCATTTCAGGCCTCTCACAAGAGGCCGCAAAAGCTCTCATTCTCGAAAAGATGGATGAACAGCTCACTCACGAAAAGGCGGTGCGCATTACCGCATTCGAAGACCAAATCAAAGAAGACAGCGAAGAGATGGCGCGCAACATTCTCACACAGACCATCGCCCGCTGTGCAGCCGACCATTCCGCCGAGGCGGTAGTCAGCGTAGTACCGCTGCCTAACGATGAAATGAAGGGCAGAATCATCGGCAGAGAGGGCAGAAATATCCGCGCTCTGGAAACCGCAACAGGCGTCGACCTCATCATCGACGACACGCCTGAGGCAATCACAATTTCTTCATTTGACCCTATCCGCCGCGAAGTCGCCCGTCAGACGCTGGAAAAACTCATCGCCGACGGCAGAATCCACCCGGCAAGAATTGAAGAAACAGTTGAAAAAGCACGCCGCGAAGTCGATATCACCATCAAAAAAGAGGGCGAGAGAGCAGTTATGGAGGCGGGCGTTCACGGTCTGCATCCGGAGCTTGTAAAACTCCTCGGCCGCCTGAAATACCGCACTTCCTACGGTCAGAATGTGCTCAATCACTCCTTGGAGGTCGCCTATCTCGCCGGCCTTATGGCAGGTGAGCTGGGTCTGGATGTCGCTCTGGCAAAGAGAGCCGGCCTTCTGCACGACATAGGCAAGGGTCTCGACCACGAATACGAGGGCACGCATGTGTCCATCGGCGTTGAAGTGGCAAAGAAATACAAGGAGTCACCTCGGGTAATTCACGCCATTCAGGCACACCACAACGATGTTGAGCCGTCTACCCCTATCGCCTTTATCGTAATGGCAGCCGACGCAATCAGCGCGGCACGCCCGGGCGCAAGAAGAGAAAATCTGGAAAACTACATAAAGAGACTGGAAAAACTGGAGGAAATCTCAAACAGCTTCCGCGGTGTTGAGTCCTCATACGCCGTACAGGCGGGCAGAGAAGTACGCATTATGGTCAAGCCGGAGCAAATTTCCGACGACGAAATCGTATTGCTGGCTCGCAATGTAGTAAAGAGAATCGAGGAAGAGCTCGACTATCCGGGACAGATTAAAGTCAATGTCATCCGAGAGTCAAGAGCCACCGAATTCGCAAAATAATTCAAAATCAAAGTGCCGCCCGAAAGGGAGATACAAACAAAACAAGTTAACAGCCATGGCAGAAACTTCTGCCGTGGCTGTGCTTTTTTATGCCTAAATTTTGATATTAAAAGTAATTGAAAGTGAATCGCTTGCGGCGATGCGAGAGAAAGTTTGTTTAGCAGACCGGGGGAATGAAAGCCGCCGACCGAGCCGACAGGTGACTTTTGATAAATAAAAAGATTAAATATGGCCCACTTGTGTAAAGGGGGGTGTCACGATGAAATCGTGACTGGGGGATTGATTTATTTTTGATAAATACATTTTTTAAATGGCGTTTCTATCCCCACCGGCTCGACATTCGTCGACCCACCTCCCCTTAGGCATAAAGGGGAGGCTTGCGGCAATTTTTCTACACTAAAAAGACGACAATCTTTCAAATCCATATATACTAACGGTACGATGTGGGCATCGTACCCTACATTTTAATAACAAACACACCGACCGAGCCGACGTCCGACTTTGATAAACAGAAATTTTAAGCAAGGCTCACATTGTCAGGGGGTGCGGGTGTCCGGTGGACACCTTTGCCGCAGGCAAAAGCACCGACCGAGCCGACAGGCGACTTTGATTGAAAAAATTATTTAGTAAGGCTCCACTTGTCAGGGGAGCTGTCGCTGAAAGCGACTGAGGGGTAGTCTTTGAAAGCAATCATTACAATTATGATGTGTTTTTTCTCTCCCTCCGTCAAAAATCATAGATTTTTGCCACCTCCCTCATCAGATGGAGGCTTGCACTAATATTTATGCTTTCAAAAGAATTGTATATACGAG
>JAQXIW010000082.1 GCA_029007985.1 Oscillospiraceae bacterium
CCGGCGTCCTCGCCGCCCATACCCTGTTTGCCGCGGATGTGCACACCCTCTTCACCGAGAACCTTTTTTGCGGAAGCAATGAGCTTATCCGTCATTTCGGTGTCGTTAAACACCGGCTGATAGCCGTAGTCGAGTTTCCAATCGTAGTCGGCGCGCATAGCCATACAGATGCCCTTTACAACCTCCTCCATTCTGCCGAGAATGTAGTCGCGGTTTTTCATATTCTTGTTTCTGACTGTGCCCCTCATGTAGCAGGTGTCGCTGATGATGTTTTCGGCGCCTCTGCCGGCTTTCAGAGTGGCGACGGTGATAACCGCCGGGTCGAGAGGATCCATCTCTCTGGAAATTATCGTCTGGAAAGTATTGATTATCGTGGTGGCGACGATGACCGGGTCTATGCACAGATGCGGTGACGCTCCGTGGCCGCCTCTGCCGATTATTGTCAAATCAAACTGGTCGTCTGCCGCCGAGACATCGCCGTAGTGAACGGAAATATCGCCGTAGCTGTCGCCTTCCTCAAGGCCGCCCACATGCAGAGCGTAAATGTTGTCGACATGCGGATTTTCCATACAGCCGTCGGCTATCATGACCGGCGCGCCGCCCGGGCCCTCTTCACCCGGCTGGAAAAACAGCTTGACATAGCCTTTGAGCTCGCTCTCGTGCGCTTTGAGTATTTTCGCAACGCCCAAAAGAATAGAGGCGTGGCAGTCGTGGCCGCAGGCGTGCATATTGTCGTTACAGGATTTGTACTCCGTGTCGACCTCCTCGTTTATCGGCAGAGCGTCCATATCTGCGCGGATGGCGAGGCACTTGCCGCCCGGATTGCCTATAAGAGCGACAACGCCGTCGCAGTTTTCACATTCGGTGTAGGAAACGCCCCACTCGTCCAGCTTTGACTTTACAAAAGCCTTTGTCTGCGGCAGCCACAGACCGAGCTCCGGTACGGTGTGCAGATATCTGCGCCAGGCTTTTATTTCTTCTTTGATTTCTTCGGCTAATTTTACAGAATCCAACATATATATTCTCCCTTCGTCACTGTTAATAAAAGTATAGAACATCACACAGTGAGTGTCAACAATTCCTATTTAGTTTTTGCCCGTCGTGCCGAAACCGCCCCTGTCCTCATTTCCCAGGGATTCCACGATTTTGAATTCGATTTCCGGCTGAATTTCCATGACTCTGAACTGGCAGATTCTGTCGTTAATGTCTATGACGGTGTCTCTCATGGCTATGACAGGGCAACGCCACATATCGTTGTCGCCGCAGTAGGAATTGTCGACGATACCCACGCTGTTTGCCTGAATTATGCCGAAATTTTTATATGTGGATGAACGGGGCGCAATGTGAGCCTCGTACCCCTTTGGCAATTCCATCGCCACGCCCAGAGGAATAAGAGCAAAATCGCCTTTTTTAAGCTCCACTCTTTCGCTCGCCCTCAAATCAATCCAGTTGCCCTTTTGAATAGGCGCTATTTTTTCGATTTTATCGGTAAAATATTTGATTTTTATTTCCATTATGCACCTCGGTTATGTGTTTGTTTCTTTGCAGATATAAATTGGTCTGTTTTTAGACTCGAGATAGGTTTTTGACAGATATTCGCCCAAAATACCTATGCAGAAAAGTTGTATGCCGCCCAGCATGAGGATAATGCACATCATAGACGGCCAGCCGGCAACAGGGTCTCCGTACAGGATAGTTTTGAAAACTATATATACCGTCGCCACAAGGGCAATAAAACAGAACATCAATCCGAAAAATACGCTCAAAGTCAGGGGAACGGTGGAAAAAGCGATGATGCCATCCACTGCATAAACGAGCAATTTCCAAAAAGACCATTTTGTCTCTCCCCGCACACGCTCCACATTTTCATATTCGAGCCATTTCGTGTTAAAGCCCACCCAGCCGTAAATACCTTTTGAAAATCGGTTATATTCCTGAATCTGTAAAATCGCATTTACAAATTGCCTTGTCATAAGACGGTAATCACGGGCGCCGTCAACAATTTCCGTCTTTGATATTTTGTTCATCAGTTTGTAAAACTGTCTTGCAAAAAAGGAGCGTATCGGCGGCTCGCCTTTTCTTGTAACGCGACGCGTGGCAACGGAATCGTAACCTTCTTCGTCAATACACCTCATCATTTCCGGCAAAAGTGACGGCGGGTCTTGTAAATCGGCGTCCATAACGACTGCATAGTCGCCCTTTGACTTTTCCAAACCGGCGTAAATGCCGGACTCTTTACCGAAATTTCTCGAAAATGAAATATATTTTACTCGGCTGTCTTCTTTTGACAGATTTTTTACAATATCCAATGTATCGTCTTTTGAGCCGTCGTCGACGAAAATATATTCAAAATCATACTTGTCCATGACAGAAGATATTTTTGTGATTTCTTGATAAAAAATTTCTATCGTCCGTGATTCGTTATAGCACGGTACAATTACAGAAATGAGTTCCGACATCCTTTTCACCTCTTTCGTACAATAATATCATTTTTTCACCCTTTGTTCAAGAAACACATTCCTTTATTTCACACAATGTCTGTTTACTTTATCCGCCGCAAAAGTTATAATATCATTAAACAGTTAAGGCGGTGATAAAATGCGTAAAAATGTGCTTGTAATATACAACCCGAAAGCCGGGACGGAAAAAGCAAAAACCTTTTTGTCAAAACTGTTGGTGCATTTGACAAAAAACAACGCCAGACCGGTGGTTTTCCCTATCACAAAACAGTACGGCTCGGAGGAAATAATAGCCGATGAGGGCGAAAGCGCCGACTGTGTTGTCGTGTGCGGCGGCGACGGCACGCTGAATCACGCCGTAAACGGACTGATGAAGCTGGATAAAAGGCCGCTTTTGGCGTATGTGCCGAGCGGCAGTACAAATGATTTTGCGGTTTCTATGGGTATATCCGACGATTTCAGAAAAACCTGTAAATCAATAGACAAGGGCGAGCCGTTTTATTACGACATAGGTATGTTTAACGGCAAATACTTTAACTATGTCGCCGCTTTCGGCGCGTTTACCGACGTCTCATACGACACGCCGCAAAAGCTGAAAAACGCCTTGGGTCACACGGCATACGTGCTCAACGGCATAGTGAATTTGCCGATAAACAAATACTATCACGCAAAAATAACCGCTGACGGAAACGTTTTTGAGGGCAATTACATTTACGGCTCGGTGTCAAATTCAACCTCGATAGGCGGAATAAAGGCGGCGGAAATACCGGGTTTTGAGCCGGACGACGGATATATGGAATTAACTTTGGTCAAAATGCCGTCCGACATAATGGAGCTGGGATATGTGCTCAATCACTTTATCGCTCAGAATTTTGACAACGAATACATAAAAATCACAAAGGCGAAAAGCATTAAAATAGAATTTGACGAAGAGGTCGACTGGACTTTGGACGGCGAATACGGCGGCAGAGTGGCGCGGGCAGATATTGTCGTATTGAATAAAGAAATAGGGCTCATCAGGTGATATATTGGCGCATTGAATAAAATGCGCCTTTTTTTGATAAAAAAGTGTGCAAGCCGCAAACAATTGTGCTATAATTGACTACAAAATAACAAGGAGGCGGTTCTATGAACAGAGATATTATAAATTCAATCGAAGCTAAAAAAGATTTATTCACAACACTTTCCGACAATATATGGGCTGTACCGGAGACCTGTTTCACGGAAGAAAAATCATCGGCGTACCTTATTGACGCGCTGAAAAAAGAGGGATTTGTAGTCGAAGAAGGCGTTGCCGGCATAAAGACCGCCTTTGTGGCGACATACGGACACGGCTCGCCGGTTATAGGTATTACCGGCGAATTCGACGCGCTGTCCGGTCTGTCTCAACAGGCCGGCGTCGCTGTTAAAACCCCTGTAAAGCGGGGCGAAGCGGGCCACGGCTGCGGACATCACCTTTTGGGCTCTGCCGGCGTTGCGGCGGTGGCAGCCGTAAAAGACTGGCTCATTAAAACCGGAAAAGAGGGCACAATCAAATATTTCGGCTGTCCTGCGGAAGAAGGCGGCTCAGGCAAGGCGTTTATGGCCCGTGACGGCGTATTTGACGGGCTCGATGTGGCGCTTTCATGGCACCCGTCCTCTCTCAATATGATAATGACGGGCTCGTCTCTGGCGAATGTTCAGGTCTATTACAGATTCAAAGGCGTTGCGGCGCACGCCGCCGGCGCACCTCATTTGGGCCGCTCGGCTCTCGACGCCGTCGAGCTGATGAACATCGGCGTACAGTTTTTGCGCGAACATGTAATTCAGGAGGCGAGAATGCACTACGCCATCACAAACCCGGGCGGTTATTCGCCGAATGTCGTACAGGCGGACGCCGAGGTTTTGTATCTTTTGCGAGCCCCTGAAAACTCACAGGTTCAGGACATTCTGCGCCGAGTAAACAAAATCGCCGAGGGCGCGGCTCTCATGACCGAGACCGAATTGGAAATCGACTTTGTAAAGGCCTGTTCCAACACGATACCGAACTTTGCTCTTGAAAGAGTCATTTACGACGCAATGACGGAAATCGGCGCGCCGAAATACACGGCAGAAGAAATCGCATTTGCCGACGAAATCGAAAAATCAATCGAAAACAAGGCGAATACCGTATCCGCATTCGCAAAGAAGATTGCAGACAAAGCCGAAAGGGCAAAAGTTATGGGATACGCCGACAAATCGCTGGTCGACATCATTATGCCTCACATTCCGGACGAGACTCCGATGGCGGGCTCCACCGATGTGGGCGATGTGTCCTGGTGCTGTCCGACGGCACAGGTCAACACGGCGTGCTATTCGGCAAATACTCCGGGGCACTCCTGGCAGCTTGTCGCACAGGGCAAATCCGGCCCGGCATACAAGTGTATGCTCTACGCCGGTGAAATCATGGCGGCCGCCGCAATTCACCTGTACGAAAACCCGGACGACATTGCCGAGGCAAAGGCGGAATGGAAAGAGAGGGTCGGCGACGGCTATGTTTGCCCGATTCCGAAGGGCGTTGTGCCTCGCTCAATCGCACCTAAAAAATAAAAGTTTGAAAGGGTCGGTCTCCGGCCCTTTTATTTTATCCGTTTGACATATTTATATCAAAATTGTATTATATACTCAAAAACAAAAGGGGTGACAGCCATGAAAATATACGAATACGGCGACAAAAACAAGCCCGTGCTCCTGCTTTTGCCTGAGGCTCTGTGCCCACGGACACACACATTTGCCGAATTTATAAAGTATACCGAAAAGCACTTTCACATTTTTGCGGTGTCTTATGACGGAATGGAAAACGACGGCTCGGTTTTTGAGTCTGTGGAAAAAACCGCCGCGGAAATCGAGAATTTCATTTTTGAAAATCTCGGCGGAAAAGCCGATGTTGTTTACGGCTCGGGAATGGGCGGCAAAATCGGCACTTTGATTGTGTCAAAAGAAAAAGTGAACATCGGTCACCTGATAGTGTCCGGTGCGGATTTGGGCTCCAAGAGTGCGTTTATGGCTAAACTTTCCGTCGGCAAAAAGCGGGACGAAATGTACAATGCCGTTCACAGCGGCGAATTTCCGCCGATTGTCAAAAAAATGCTGAAAAGCTACGATAAAAGAGAGTACGCGGAAAGTCTGGTAAAAACCTTTGAGCCGTGTAAAGACCGGCTGAAATTCATATCCAAAGACACGGTTTACAATATGCTGTATTCCTATGCGGTGACAAAGGTGCCGCACCGCTTGGTGACAAACACAAAAGTACACGCATTCCACTACAAATTCATGGGCGATGTGTACTTTGAGACATACAAAAAGGTGTTTGTCGAGCCGGAGTTAAAGGTCTTTGAAAACGAATTTGAGGAAATGCTTTTCAGATACCCGAAAAATCTTGCGGTCATGGTGAGAGCCTGTACCGGCATGCTGAAAAAGTAAGCACTGTCGGCGCAATTTCCCCGACAGCATAATATTATGCACAAAAATATGCACTCCCGGGCATTTGCCCCGCGGAGTGCATTTTTAAGTTATACTGTTTTATTCGGTGAATCTCACCAGAGATTTACCGTGTCCTACTTTTTATTGTTTATTGATTCAATATACTTATTTTGTACAAAGATAATGTTACCGAAGATATAAAACTTACATAAACATTAACGGTACATACTTTGATAATGTTATGTATTCCAATTTGTAAAAATGATAACTGCGAAATAAGGTATATAGGGGGAAATAAATAGCTGCCTGTCAAAACCAAAGAAGCCGCTATAACAAGATTCTTTTTATTGCCGACAACTATATAAACTAAGCATGGTAATACTGTTGGAAAAAATAACATTATGCTTCCGTCGAATCCAAACTCGGAATAGTTGCACCATGAAAAAAACATTGGAAAAATTATTAAAAAACTTAAGAGTGTTAGGATTATTTTTATTTTATATGACATATTAGTTAAAATGACAAAGAATAAATATATCTCCGTCAAGAGGTATATTTCTTACATAACTATCTTTTCGATCATTCGTGTGTCCACAGTAAGTTGTAGAAGATGCATTAGCATTTTGCGCGAGCAGCTGTTGCAGACAAAAAAGTTTCCGCAAAAAGAACTATTGAGACGCACAGTGTTAAGAGAATGGATAAAAATCTTTTCATTGTAGTTCACCTTTCAAT
>JAQXIW010000083.1 GCA_029007985.1 Oscillospiraceae bacterium
GCCGGGCCGTTTGACACCATTGTTATCGGGCACTCGATATGCTTTTCGATGAAGTCCACATAGTTTTTTGCCTCCTGCGGCAAATCCTCGTAATTCTTTATACCTCTGATGTCGCATTTCCAGCCTTTGAGAGAAGAGTAAACCGGCTTTGCTCTGTAAAGGTCGGTGGTGTGAGGGAAATCGGTCGTGATTTTGCCGTCGATGTCATAGGCGGTGCAAACCTTGATTTCGTCCAAATAGCCCAGAGGGTCAAGTACGGAAAGCACAACATCCGTCGCACCCTGTACGGCACAGCCGTATTTTGTGGCTACACAGTCGTATGCGCCCACGCGGCGAGGTCTGCCCGTCTTTGCGCCGTATTCGCCGCCGTCGCCGCCTCTCTTTCTCAGCTCCTCCGCCTCGTCGCCGAAAAATTCCGTGACGAACGGGCCTGCGCCCACACAGGAGGAATATGCCTTTGAAACGGCGTAAATCTGTTTGATTTCATACGGCGGAATGCCTGCGCCCGAAGCGCCGAAGCCCGCCAGAGTGGACGACGATGTTACCATCGGGTAAATGCCCAGGTCGATATCTCTCATTGCGCCCAGCTGACCTTCCAGCAAAATGTTTTTACCCTCTTTGACTGCCTTGCGCAAAAATGCCTGAATGTCGGCTACATACGGGCGAATCATCTCTCTCTGTCTGACCATTTCGGCAAAGAGTTCGTCCTCGTCGATGAGCGGCTTGTGATAGAGATGCTCTAAAATCACATTTTTCTGCCGGGCCACATTGTGAATTTTTGTTTTGAGAGTTTCGTCGTCAAAAATTTCGTTTACCTGAAAACCGATTTTTGCGTATCTGTCGGAATAGCAAGGCGCCATGCCCGACTTTGTAGAGCCGAAAGAATTTTTGCCCAGTCTTTCCTCCTCGTAAACATCGAAAAGAATGTGATAAGGCATTACCAGATTAGCCCTGTCGGAAACCAAAAGTTTCGGCGCAGGCACGCCTTTTGATGTCAGGCTTTCGATTTCGGCGATGAGAGCCGGAATGTCCAGCGCGACGCCGTTGCCGATAATAGAGGTGGTGTGAGAATAGAACACGCCCGACGGAAGAAGATGCAGGGCAAATTTGCCGTATTCGTTTACGATTGTGTGTCCTGCGTTGCTGCCGCCCTGATAGCGAATGACTATATCCGCCTCCTGTGCCAGCATGTCTGTGATTTTGCCTTTGCCTTCGTCGCCCCAGTTGGCGCCCACGATTGCTTTTACCATTGTAAGATTCTCCTTTTTTCATTAGAGAACCAGGTGATCCGATGACGGAATGTCATCCTTTTGCCCGTCTCAGGTTTTCACACACAGGTTTTTATTGCCTGTGCGCACTAAACTTAATATATGTGAATTTTTAAGTTTATACGGATTAAACATTGATTTCCGCCGTCATACCGAGGACGCCGGCGTACTTTTCAAAGATAGGGTTGAGCACATTTTCGACAAATTCTCTTGTCTGTCCCGGGGCTCTGCCCACATAGTTTTCCGGTTTGAGATGAGATTTCAGCTCATCGAGCGAAAGCCCGAAAGCCTCGTCTGCGGCGATTCTTTCCAAAAGGTCGTTTTCGCCGCCCTGCTGTTTTACCACGGCACCCGCCGCCATTGAGTGAACGCGGATTTTTTCGTGCAGATCCTGTCTGTCGCCGCCTCTTTTTACGGCGTCCATCATTATGTTTTCCGTCGCCATAAACGGAAGCTCCGCCAATAGATCTTTTTCGATGACCTTCGGGTAGACTGCTAAATTCCGGGTGACATTGTTGTACAGCTCAAGTATTGCGTCGGTCGCCAAAAAGCCCTCGGATATCGACAGTCTTTTATTGGCGGAATCGTCCAGCGTTCTCTCAAACCACTGGGTAGAATCCACCATTGCGGCGTTGTTCAAATCCGAAATGACATAGTTTGCCAGCGAAGCCATGCGCTCGCATCTCATCGGGTTGCGCTTGTATGCCATTGCCGACGAGCCTATCTGATTTTTTTCAAAGGGCTCTTCAATCTCTTTGAGATGCCGTAGAAGTCTTATATCGTTTGAGAATTTGTGCGCCGACTGGGCGACGCCGGACAGGGCGGAAAGCACCCTGAAATCGACCTTTCTCGAATAGGTCTGGCCGGATACGGCGTAACAGCCGTCAAAGCCCATTTTTTCGGCGATTTTTTTTTCTAAAAGACGGCATTTTTCCTCGTCGCCGTCAAAGAGCTCCATAAAGGAAGCCTGTGTGCCGGTAGTGCCCTTTGAGCCCAGCAGCTTCAAACCGTCGATGATATATTCAATATCCCGCAAATCCATAGTCAAATCCTGAGCCCACAGCGTCGCTCTTTTGCCGACGGTGGTCGGCTGAGCCGCCTGAAAATGCGTGTAAGCCAGCGTAGGCATATCGGCGTATTTCAGCGCAAAGTCCGCCAGATTTTTTAATACATTTACTATTTTGTCTCTGACAAGGCACAGCGCCTCTCTCATTATTATCAAATCCGTGTTGTCGCCCACATAACAACTTGTGGCGCCCAGGTGGATTATTCCCTTTGCGTCCGGGCATTGCAGACCGTAGGCGTATACATGGCTCATCACATCGTGGCGCACAACCTTTTCTCTCTCGGCGGCGACTTCGTAATTGACATCGTCAATGTGACTTTTCATTTGGGCTATCTGCCGGTCGGTGATGTCCAGCCCCAATTCCTTTTCGCTCTCCGCCAAAGCCACCCACAGCTTGCGCCAGGTGGTGAATTTCTTTTCCGCGCTGAAAAGATACTTCATCTCTTTGCTCGGATATCTCTGTGAAAGAGGGGATATATATTCGCTGTATTTATTTTCCATAAGAAAAAGTCCTTTGTAAAACAAAAATCACATTTCATATTATACAAAAAAGAGCGTTTTTTACACAATACGCCAAATGCAAAAAATTAGGGCAATTTTTTGCTGAAAATTTGTGACAGTTATATTATAATTAAAGAAAAAAGCAAAGGAGAAGTCTATGAAAAAATATGTACTCGCTCTCGACCGGGGCACGACTTCGTCCAGGGCAATCCTGTTTGACAGAGAGCAAAACATCGTCGCCGTGGCGCAAAAGGAATTTACACAGTACTACCCGAAAGAATCTTGGGTAGAGCACGACGCCATGGAAATTTACTCCTCACAGTATGCGGTAATGATGGAGGTCGTCGCCAAAAGCGGAATCGACCCGTCGGAAATAGACTCCATAGGCATAACAAACCAGAGAGAAACCACAATTCTGTGGGATAAAAACACCGGCAAACCTGTGTATAACGCAATAGTTTGGCAATGCCGCCGCACAGCGCCTATCTGTGATAAGCTGGTGGCGGACGGCTGGGGCGACTACATTAAACAGACTACCGGCCTTGTGGTCGACGCGTATTTTTCCGGCACGAAAATCAAGTGGATATTAGACAATGTCGACGGCGTCAGAGAGAGGGCGGAAAAAGGGGATATTCTCTTCGGCACGGTGGATTCCTGGCTGGTGTGGAAACTTACCGACGGCAGAGCCCATGTGACCGACTACACAAACGCCTCGCGCACGATGATTTTTGACATACACAATCTGTGCTGGGACAAAAAGCTGTTGGACGAATTGGGCATACCCGAGTGTATTCTGCCGAAAGTCAGACCGTCGTCTGAAATTTACGGCTATCGGAACATTCGGGGCGTACAGGTGCCTATCTGCGGCATAGCCGGCGACCAGCAGGCCGCGCTTTTCGGCCAGAGATGCTTTGCGCCGGGCGAGTGTAAAAACACCTACGGCACGGGCTGTTTCCTTTTGATGAACACCGGCGAAAAGCCGTACGAGAGCCAAAGCGGCTTGGTGACGACGATAGCGGTCGGCATAGACGGCAAGGTGGAATACGCCTTAGAGGGCTCTGTATTTGTGGGCGGCGCCGTCATTCAATGGCTGAGAGACGAGATGAAATTCATCGGCGAAAGCCGTGACGCCGAATACTACGCCCAAAAGGTGGGGGACACCGGCGGAGTTTATCTTGTGCCGGCGTTTACCGGTCTTGGCGCGCCGTATTGGGATATGTACCGGCGAGGCATGATAATAGGCATAACCAGAGGCACAAAGCGCGAGCACATAATCAGAGCCGCCCAGGAATCCATAGCCTATCAGTCGATGGATCTGGTACATGCCATCGAAAAGGACACAGGCATAAAAATGACGGTTTTGAATGTGGACGGCGGCGCCAGCCGAGACGAATTTTTAATGCAGTTCCAGGCGGATATATTGGACGCCGTTGTGGAAAGACCGCTTGTGCGAGAGACCACGGCTCTGGGCGCGGCTTACCTTGCGGGCCTGCGGACAAAATTCTGGAAAAACCGCGACGAATTGAAACGGACAAAGAAAACCGACAAGGTTTTCACCCCGAATATGCCGCGGCAAACAAGAGAAAATTTGGTAAAAGGCTGGCATAAAGCCGTCGGCAGAAGCCTCGACTGGGTAGAAAAACGGTGAAAAAACTGTCAAAAACAGTAAACACAACAACTCCACCAAATTAAAAAGGGCGTTTGCACGCCCTTTTGTTTTTTTCTCGCGGAATATTTAATTTTCAATGAGATTATCATTGCCAATGCGTTTTTCCAATGAGAATATTTAATTTTCAACCGGTGTTTTTGTTTCCGGGCATTTAATATTATTCTCAATGATTTTTTATTCCAAGTAAATTGCTGTATCCCCAATCGGCTTATTTTATTTCCGTGCAGAAATTTCCGAAAATTCCGCCTTAATTTCCCGGCTTGCGCCGCCCGTCAGTTTTGAGACAGCGATGATTACGACAACGCCCACAAGGAATGCCGGCAGCAGCTCGTAAATGTTCCAGATGCCGCCCAGCGGCTTTACCAGGAATTTCCAGGCGAATACCGTGACGCCCGAGGCAATCATACCGGCTACAACGCCGTTTTTGTTTGTGTCTTTGTAAAAGAGCGCGAGCAGCATAACCGGGCCGAATGTGGCGCCGAAGCCCGCCCAGGCAAAGGACACAATTGTGAAAACAGAGCTGTTTGGATTCCACGCAAGGAATACAGATATTACCGCAATGGCGATGATGACGGCTCTGGCGGCTGTCATAGACTGCTTTTGAGTGAGCTTAACCTTGAAAAAGTCCTGAATGAGATTTTCCGACACGGCGGAAGCGGCTACGAGCAGCTGTGAGTCCGCCGTCGACATTGTACAGGCGAGAATACCGGCGATGACTATACCGGCGACGAGCGCCAGGGCAAAACCGTTTTCCGACAGAATGTGAGCCAGGCTGATGATGGTTGTCTCCGCCTCGGCATTTGTCCGGAATGTCCGTATTGCGCCGTTTGCCGAACAGGCGTTGCCCACAAAGCCGATGAGAATTGCGACGGCCATTGAGACGAAAACCCATGATGTAGCCACGCGGCGTGAGAGCTTGATGTCTTCGCCGTCCGACATTGCCATAAATCTGACGAGTACATGCGGCATACCGAAGTAGCCCAGACCCCAGGCGAGAGTGGAGAGAATTTTCAAAAATCCGTAATCCGACACAACACCGGTGGATACGTCGGTGATGTGGGTCAGCGAAAGATAACCGCCGACCGATGTGGCGTTTGCAACGACGGCGTCCCAGCCGCCGGCTGTGTAAATGCCGAAAGCTACGATGATGAGCAGGGCGATTGACATTACGATTGACTGAATAAGGTCAATTGTTGCGACCGCCAAAAAGCCGCCCAAAATTGTGTATGTGATGATGATTGCCGCACCGGCTATCATTGCGGCGTGGTAGTCAAAGCCGAAAAGCGTCGAAAACAAAGTGCCGACAGCCTTAAAGCCCGACGCCGTGTATGGAACAAAGAACACAACGATGATGACAGACGATATTAAAATGATTATATTTTTACTGTCGTGAAATCTCTTTGAAAAGAAATCCGGCACGGTGATGGCGTCCAGCTTTATCGAATAGGCGCGCAGTCTTTTTGCGACCAGCAGCCAGTTGAGATATGTGCCTATGCCCAGGCCTATTGCCGTCCAGGCGGCGTCCGCAAGACCGGTGAAGTAGGCGACGCCCGGCAACCCCATTAAAAGCCAGGACGACATATCAGAAGCCTCGGCAGACATGGCGGCAACAAACGGGCCAAGCTTTCTGCCCCCGAGATAAAAGCCCTCGGACGATTTTTCATTCTGCTTTGAAATGGTGTATCCGACCCGCAGAATAAAGCACATGTAGGATATTATTGCGGCGATGATGCCGACATTACCCGTAGTCATAATATTTTCCCCCGTAATTTGTATTGACAGGTGAGATTATAACACCCTTTTAATTAGAACGCAATACAGAACGAATTATAGAATATATACTGTACTAATATTATATAAATAATAAATTTTTATTGAAATAACAGTAAAAAATAACCGTACAATATACTGTAATAAAATATGAGCAAATAATAAAATAAAATTATTTTTGCGGAAATGTTGTTTTCATATAAATAAATATAGATTCAGGCTGTTTGAGAGGTCTATCTCTCACGAGGGAGGTGGGTTTGCAGTGGTTTTGAGAGCAGAACTATTGCCGCAAGCCTCTCTTTGACGAGGTGGGGGCGACGAATGTCGAGCCGGTGGGGATAGACGATAAAGAAAAAGATTTTTGTCTTTTGAAAGCAAAACCATTGCCGCAAGCCTCCATCTGACGAGGGAGGTGGCACGGCGGTACGCCGTGACGGAGAGAGAGAACGGAAAACAGTGTAGTCAATTTAACAATTTTAACTACCCCTCAGTCAAAACTTCGTTTTGCCAGGTCTCGCCTGTCGGCTCGGTCGGTGCTTTTGCTACGCAAAGGTGTCCCCCGGACACCCGCACCCCCTGACAAGTGGAGCCTTGCTTAATATAACTAAATATGTAGGGGACGATGCCCACATCGTCCCGGTAATATGTATTGTAGAATTTTCATCTTTTGTGTGTAGAAAATTCGCCGCAAGCCTCCATCTGATGAGGGAGGTGGCAAAAGTCGTAGACTTTTGACGGAGGGAGAGAACAAGACAGCAACAAATTTGTTGTCAAAATAATTATTATATAGTTTCTTTCGTTAAATAATGGGCGGGACGATGAAAGGCATCGTCCCCTACGATGTTTTTGAAATCAGAAAATCACCGCAAGCCTCCATCTGACGAGGGAGGTGGCACGGCGGTACGCCGTGACGGAGAGAGAACAAGATAGCAAGAAATTTGTTGTCAAAACAGTTGTTATTTAATATTTATTGTTAAATAATACGCGGGACGATGTAGGCATCGTCACCTACGATAAATAGGCTGCATTACTGTTACGGCTTGTTATTTATTTCCAAGACTACCCCTCAGTCACAAGTACCTTGTGACAGCTCCCCTGACAAGTGGAGCCATTCCTAATAATACTATAAGCATAAAATAGAGTTGATTATCAGTGTTCTTCAATCCTCGCCTGTCGGCTCGGTCGGTGCTTTTGCTGCGCAAAGGTGTCCCCCGAAACGCTGAAACACGGACGGTATGTGTATTGTCCACGGCTGTGACGCGCCCCACAGTATATACCGCTACGCTTAAAAAGTATTAAATTTTTGTAAAAGATAGACACTCTTATTGAAATTTGTGTATTTTAATAGTATTATAATATTCATCCGACCAAACGGTCGGACGGCTGAAAACCGAAGGTTGAAACCACAAACAGCTGAAAACCGAAGGTTGAAACCACAAACGGCTGAAAACCGAAAGTTGAAACCGCAAAAGGCTGAAAACCGAAAGTTAAAACCGCAAAAGGCCGTAAACCGCATAAATTTCAAAACAGCGGTTGAAAGCCGCAAGCAGATCTCAACAGTCGGTTGAAACGCCAAAAACACACAACAAATTCGATATTTGAAAAACAGGCGGCTTAAAACCGCAATTTCAAACAAATAACGGCTTACGGCTGAAAAATTTTTACAATAACGGAGATAGAAATGTCAGAATACAGTGTTAAAAAACCGTTTACCGTCTTGGTGGGCGTGGTGCTGTGCATCGTTTTGGGCGTGGTGTCTTTTTTGGGGCTTAACACCGACCTTTTGCCTACAATAGACCTGCCGTACATTGCGGTGTATACGGTTTATCCGGGCGCAACGCCGGAAAGAGTCGAAACGGAGGTCACAAAAACCATTGAACAGGCGGTGGCAACGACCACCGGCTTGGAATCTTTGACTTCCGTATCGAGAGAAAATGTATCCATAGTCATTATGGAATTTTCCTCATCCACAAATATGGATTCCGCCATGCTGGAACTATCCAACAGCATTGACGGCGTAAAGGGCAGATTCGACTCGCTGGTGCAGTCGCCGGTCATGCTGAAAATCAACCCGAATATGCTGCCTGTGTCAATGGTGACCGTAGATGTGGACGGAATGGACATAAAACAGCTGACGGAATATGTCAACTCGACGGTCGCCCCTCAAATCGAAAGACAGGAGGGCGTGGCAACGGTTGATGTCACCGGCGGCGTGTCCGACCACATTGAAATCAGGCTCAATCAGTCGAAAATAGACGAAATCAACGACAGCATTGTCAAGGCGGTTTCCTCAAAGCTCTATTCCACAAAAAAGGACTTGGACAAGGCGCAGAGAGAACTGACAAGCGCCAAGACCGAGCTTGAAAACAAAGAGAGCGAGGCCTATGACAAATTGGCGGAGGGCTCTGCCGCCCTTGACGCCGGCACGGCTCAGGCACAGGCGATAGCCTCGGAAAAACAGTCTCTCGAGGCTAAAATTCGGCTCGCCGAGGGCGCGGGCAAAATCGTGGACGGCATAAAACAGATAAATCGGGGCATAGCGCAAATAGACGCCGCCCTGCCGTCACTCATCGCCGCAAACAACGGCGCGACGCAGCTTGCCGCTCAGCTTTCCGCCATGGGCATAGATACCGGCCGGCTGTCGCTGGCAGACATACAGCGGCGGATTGCTCTCATTCCGCCGGAAGTAATGCCCGAAGAACAGAAAGCCGCGGTAAACGGCTTGATTTCGGGGCTTGTTTCATCCGGCGCGGCAAGCGACAGCCAGACTCTGCCGGAGGTATCCGAGGCGTTGCTTTTGCAAATCGACAATCTCAATCTGCAAAAGGCGGAGCTGGGCAAAAAGAGAGAGGAGCTTGTAAAAACTCTCAACGATATGGGCTATGAATTTGACCGGGCTGACGCCGACAACCGGACGGCTCTGGATTCCTATTCGGCGGACATTCAAGCGGAAGTCGCCGAAATGCAGGAAAGCCTGAAAAAGGCGACGGCTCTGGCAAAGCAGATGGAAAACACACTGAAAATGCTGCAAGACAACTATGCCGCTCTCGAAAAGGCAAAAATGCAGACATCGGTACAGCTTGCCGCCGCCCAAGTACAGCTCACCGACGCCCAATCACAGCTGGACAGCGGTATGCGGCAGTACAAATCCGCCCGCGACGAAGCGCTCAAAAAAGCTAACATTGATTCGCTCGTCACACAGGAGACGCTTTCCGCCATCCTGACGGCTCAAAACTTCGCAATGCCTGCCGGCTATCTCACCGACGGCGAGACAAAGTACACCGTCAAGGTGGGCGATGTTTTCCAAAACCTGTCGGAAGTGGAAAATCTTTTGCTCATCGACATGGGGATGGACGGCGTTGACCCTATTCATCTGAACGATGTCGCCGACATTGAGATAAAGGATAACTCAAAGGACAGCTATGTCCGTGTAAACGGCAACCCGGCGGTAATGGTGGCCATTTCAAAATCCAGCACCGCCTCGACTGCAAAGGTTTCCGACGCCTGTGAAAAGGCGTACGCGGAAATGGATGAAAACAACCCGGATCTCCACTTCACCGTTCTTTACGACCAGGGCGTTTACATTGATATGATTATCAATACGGTTTTGAAAAACCTGGCGTACGGCGGTATTTTGGCTGTCATCGTTCTGACGATATTCTTAAAGGACATTAAACCTACATTTATAGTGGCTGTTTCCATACCTATTTCGCTTATGTTCGCCGTCGTACTGATGTATTTCGGCAAAGTCACAATGAACATTATGTCGCTGTCCGGCCTGGCGCTGGCGGTCGGCATGCTGGTGGACAACTCGATAGTCACGATAGAAAATATATACAGGCTCAGAAATTTGGGCTATTCAAGGGCAAAGGCGGCGGTTTACGGCGCAAAACAGGTAGCCGGCGCGATAACGGCGTCCACTCTGACCACGATTTGCGTTTTCCTGCCTATCATATTCACCGACGGCCTGTCAAGACAGCTTTTCGTCGACATGGGTTTGACAATCGGCTTTGCGCTGATTGCTTCTCTCGTCACCGCCCTGACGGTTGTGCCGGCTCTGTCCGCCACGGTTTTGAGGTCGTCAAAACAGCCGTCGCACAAGATGTTTGACAAAGCGGTAAACGCCTACGAAAAGCTTTTGTCCGCCTGTCTGTCGCACAAGTGGGTCGTAATTCTGCTCTCGACCGGTCTGTTGGTATTTTCGGCGTACCAACTGACAAAAATGCCGATGACCCTCATTCCGTCAATGGATTCCACCCAGATGACAATGTCCTATTCGCTGGATAAGGACGCCGGCTTCACCGAGGACGACCTCATCGCCGACAGCGAATTTATCGGCGAAGTCATAGCCCAAACCGACGGCGTACAGACCGTGGGCATGACGATGGGCTCGTCGGGTATGTCGGCTATGATGTCCGGCGGCGGAGACAATTTGGATATGTCCTTCTATATAGTGTTGGACGAAAACAAAGCTCTGTCCAACGACGAAATTGCAAAGAGCATTAAATCACAGACAGCCGGCTTAAAGGGCAAAACCGATATAAGCACATCCACAATGGATTTGTCGGCTCTGACCGGCTCGGGTATCTCCGTCACCGTAAAGGGCACGGACTTGGATACTCTCGCTGCGGAGGCGGCAAAGATAAAGACGATTTTAGAGGGCGTCGAGGGCGTCGCCTCGGTAAACGACGGCTCGGATAAGGCGAGCGACGAAGTGCGTATCGAGGTCGACAAAACCCGGGCGGCAAAATACAATCTGACCGTCGCCCAGGTATATCAGACGGTGTCAAAGGCTCTGACCGAAAGCACCACCGCCGCCACCATGACGATAGACGGCACGGATATGAAGGCGATTATCTACGCCTCATCGCTGCACGATTTACAGACAATCAACGATATGAAAGTGACGACAGTCACCGAGGACGACGAAGAAAAAGACATATTGCTCAAAGATATTTGCTCTGTATATATGGCTAAATCGCCGCAGTCCATTCCGCACGAAAATCAGTCCAGATACAGAACGGTCTCGGCAAAATTGCGGGAAGGCTACAACGCCACCCTCGTCGCCAGAGAGGCGGAAAAAGCGCTTGCTGATTACACAGCGCCAAAGGGCTACACCTATGAAATGGGCGGCGAAAACGAAACAACAATGGATGTCATGACAGACCTGGTCAAAATGATTGCTCTCGCCTGTGTATTCATCTATCTCATCATGGTGGCGCAGTTCCAGTCGCTCAAATCGCCGTTCATCGTCATATTCACAATTCCGCTGGCGTTCACCGGCGGTATGCTGGCTCTTCTCATCACGAAACAGCCGCTGTCGATGGTGGCGATGATAGGCTTCCTCGTTCTGGCGGGCGTAGTCGTAAACAACGGTATCGTATTTGTCGACTATATAAATCAGCTCAGACTTGAAGGCATGGAAAAACGCCGGGCGATTTTACAGACCGGCAAAGACAGAATCCGCCCTGTTCTCATGACGGCTCTGACCACGATTTTGGCCAATGTCGTTATGGCTATGGGCGTCGGCATGGGCGCGGAAATGACAATGGGCATGGCCACCGTAACTGTGGGCGGCCTGGCGTACGCCACACTTTTGACTCTTTTCCTTGTGCCGTCGCTCTACGACATATTCAATAAAAAGGATATGAAAAAAGTTGAATTGGAGCCGGACGAAGTATGACTGACTATTCCGAAAAAGAAATAATCATTTTCAAGGGCGTCTCAAAGCTTATGGCGGACGGCGCCGACCTGTCGAGTATACGCTCGTCCCGGATAGCAAAGGCTCGGGGCGTCGGCAAAAGCACCCTTTACGACTATTTCAAAACAAAGGACGAAATAATCGCCAAGGCCATAAAGTATTCCATTGAGATTCAAATGGAAAAAATACGCCAAATTGTAGA
>JAQXIW010000084.1 GCA_029007985.1 Oscillospiraceae bacterium
ACTGGGCTACTTCCGCCGACGCGGCAGACATCATCAGCCGGGCAGGCGTAGTACCTAACAACTGATTGCAACAATAATAAACGGCGGTGCACACAGCGTCGTCGTTTTACCTGTTTAACTGTATGAAAAACACAAACATAAAAGAATTTATAATACACGGCATATTTTTGATAATGGGGCTGATATCCGTCGGATGCGTGCTGTTGATAACGGTGTATCTTGTTATATCCGGTTTGCCGGCGATAAAAGAAATAGGTATTTTCAACTTCCTTTTCGGCAAGGAGTGGGCGTCGACGGCGGCAGAGCCGAAATTCGGAATACTGCCCTTCATTCTGACCAGCATTTACGGTACGGCGGGCGCGGTGGCGATAGGGGTGCCGATAGGATTTTTCACCGCAGTCTACCTGTCAAAATTCGCCGGTGACAAGAAAAGACAGGTTATGGAAAACGCCATAAGTATGCTGGCGGGTATACCCTCCGTCGTCTACGGCCTGGTGGGTATGATTGTGCTGGTGGCTGGGATTAAAAGAATATTTCACCTGGCTGACGGCTCCGGTCTATTGGCGGCGATAGTGGTTTTGTCGGTTATGATATTGCCGAGCATCATAAAGGTGTCGGTCACGGCGCTTGACGCTGTGCCGAAAGAGTACGAGGACGCCTCGATGGCTCTGGGGGCGACCCGTACCGAGACGGTTTTCAAGGTTTCGGTACCGGCAGCAAAAAGCGGAATTGCCGCCGCTGTCGTGTTGGGCGTGGGCAGAGCGATAGGCGAGGCAATGGCGGTAATGATGGTTGCCGGCAATGTGCCGAATATGCCGTCGCTTTTCCAAAGCGTAAAGTTTCTGACCACTGCGGTGGCGAGCGAAATGTCCTATTCAAGCCCGGGCTCTTTACAGAGAAACGCTCTGCTGTCCATTGCGCTGGTGCTGTATCTGTTTATTATGCTGATAAACGCCGCATTGAACTATTTTTTGAAAAAAGAAAAATAATATGAGTAATAGAAGAAAACTGTATATTCGGCTTATGCGAGGGGCGATGCTGTTGTGTACTGCGCTGACGGCAGGGCTCACCATGTTTTTGATAGGCTATGTTATGATAAAGGGCATACCTAACATCACATGGGAGCTCGTATCCACAAAACCGAGTTATCTCGCCGACAGAATAGGCATATTGCCGGATATTCTCAACACTTTGTACATAGTAATCGCCACTCTGATTGCGGTGTTGCCGCTGGGTGTGGGGGCGGCGATTTATCTCAACGAATACGCCGAAAACAAAAAACTTGTCTCCGTCATCGAATACGCGTCGGAAACTCTGTCCGGCATACCGTCGATAATATACGGTCTGGTGGGTATGCTGTTGTTCTCAAACAATTTCGGCACATCTATCTTGGCGGGCGCAATGACATTGGTAATTATGAATTTGCCTACAATTCTGCGCACAACTCAGGAGAGCCTAAAAACCGTACCCCAAAGCTATCGAGAGGGGGCTTTCGGCCTTGGCGCAGGCAAGTGGAGAGTCATACGCACGGTGGTTTTGCCAGGCTGTATTGACGGCGTCATCACCGGCTGTATTCTCACCGTCGGCAGAATAGTGGGCGAATCCGCCGCATTGCTTTTCACAGCCGGCTTTGCCCATACACTGAACGGATTTTTTTCATCGCTCAGGCGTCCGGGCGCGACATTGACCGTCGCTCTTTACCTGTACGCAAAAGAGGACGCCGGTCTCGGCGTGGCATTTGCGATAGCGGCTCTGCTTATGGCATTGACATTTTTAATAAATATGTCCGCCGTATTTGTGGGCAAATACTTTGAAAAGAGGAAAAATCAATGAGCAATATAATTACTGTTGACGACCTTTGCCTGTGGTACGGCGAAACTCAGGCGCTGAAAAACATAAATGTCGACATACCCCAAAACAGCATAACGGCTTTAATCGGTCCGAGCGGCTGCGGCAAATCCACTTTTTTGAAAACTCTCAACAGAATGAACGATTTGATCCCGACGGTCAAAATCACGGGCGAGGTCAAATACGGCGGCAAAAACATATACGACAGAGATGTGAATGTAAATATGCTCAGAAAAGACATCGGTATGGTCTTTCAAAAGCCGAATCCTTTCCCGATGAGCATTTACGACAATGTGGCTTACGGCCCGCGTACCCACGGCATTACAAACAGGGTTAAACTGGACGAAATTGTGGAGCAGTCGCTGAGAGATGCTGCCATCTGGGACGAGCTGAAGGACAGGCTGAAGAAAAACGCCCTGGGGCTTTCGGGCGGCCAACAGCAGAGACTGTGCATAGCCAGAGCGCTTGCCGTCAAGCCGAAGGTGATTTTAATGGACGAGCCTACCAGCGCCCTCGACCCTATTTCCACATCGAGAATTGAGGAACTGACATTGCAATTAAAAGAGAATTACACTATAATTATGGTAACGCACAATATGCAACAGGCAGTCCGAATTTCCGATTACACGGCGTTTTTCCTTCTGGGAGAATTGGTTGAGTCGGGCGCAACGGATAAAATTTTCTCACAGCCGTCCGACAAGCGCACCGAAGACTACATAACAGGAAGGTTTGGATAATATGAGAAGCAGATTTGATCGCCGGTTGGATATACTCAACAAAAAGATGATTGAAATGGGCGCGGAATGTGAAACCGCCATAGCGCAGTCGGTTAAAGCTCTTTTGGACGGCGATATGAAAATCGCCGCAATGGTAAAACAGAGCACCCGCAGAATCGACGAGCTGGAAAGGGAGATCGAGGGCATTTGCCTGAAATTGCTCTTACAGCAACAGCCTGTCGCAAAGGATTTGCGCAATATTTCCGCCGCCCTCAAAATGATTACCGATATGGACAGAATAGGCGTTCAGTCAGAGGAAATAGCCGAGATTGTCACGGCTTTGGACGGCAAAACCGGCAAAGAGAGCGCCGATATAAGACAGATGGCTCTCGATGTCATCAAAATGGTGTCCGATAGCGTCGACGCCTATGTCCGCGCCGACATCACCCTCGCCGACGGGGTCATAAAGTACGACGATGTTGTGGACGACGCCTTTTTGAAAGTAAAACAGAACCTTATAGCATTGATAGGGCAAAACGCCCGGGACGGCGAATACGCCCTGGATTTGCTGATGATAGCTAAATATTTTGAAAGAATCGGAGACCACGCCGTAAATATTGCCGAATGGGTTAAATTTTCGGTGACGGGTGTCCACAGAGGAGAATAAAATGATTTGGTGTGTTGACGACGACGGTACAATCCGAGATATAGAGGTCTACACTCTCACCCGGACGGGTATGGAGGCAAGGGGCTTTGCCGACGGCGAGGCTCTGCTTTCCGCGCTCAAAACCGAAAAGCCGGATTTGATTGTTTTAGATGTTATGATGCCGGGCAAAGACGGTATTGAGGTGTTGAAAGAGATAAGAGCCAATCGGCACACCAAAGACATTCCGGTTATAATGGCGACCGCAAAGGGCACGGAAATGGACAAAATCACCGGGCTCGACATGGGCGCCGACGACTATTTGGTAAAGCCGTTCGGGGTGATGGAAATGGTATCCCGCATAAAAGCCGTACTGCGCAGATGCGAAAAGGCTGTCGACGCAAAGAGAATTTCCATGGGAGGCATAGTGCTTTCGCCGACAGAGAGAACGGTCACGGTAAACGGCGAAAAGACCGCCCTTACATATAAGGAATTTGAAATACTCAAACTCTTTATGGAAAACCCGGGCATAGTTTTCACCAGAGACAAGCTGTTGTCTTATGTCTGGGGCGTGGACTATCTGGGCGAATCCAGAACGGTGGATATGCACATCAAAACTCTGCGCAAAAAGCTGGGCCCGGAGGGCAGTCACATTCAAACCGTCATCGGCGTAGGCTATAAAATGGAGTAATCATGAGCAAAAAAATATTTCGTTCTATAATGACCGTTGCGATACTGGTTCTGCTTTCCGGCAGCCTCATCGCAGGCGGCTTTTTGTACAATTATTTCAGCGACACCCTTGTATCACAGATGAAAAGCGAGCTGTCGCTTCTGTCCGACAAGGTGGACAGCATGGGGGCGGCATACTTTGACTATTACGATTCGTCTGTATACCGCTTTACATTGATTGACACCGACGGCAAGGTTTTATACGACACCCGGGCGGACGCCGGCACTATGGAAAATCATTTGGAGAGAGAGGAAATTGCCCGGGCGGCAAAAACCGGCTACGGCAGCAGTAAAAGATATTCCAAAACTCTCACACAGCGCACATTCTATGAGGCAAAGAGGCTGTCCGACGGCAAGATACTGCGCGTTTCCGTCTCACAGGTCACGGTCGTGGCTCTGATGATGGGTGTTGCGCCGGCTCTGGCGGCGGTGGTCGCCGTTTCTGTGGCGCTGGCTTTGTTCCTGTCAGACAGAATGACAAAGACAATAGTGCGGCCGTTGAATCGGCTTGATTTGGAACACCCGACCGAGAACGACTGCTATGAGGAAATTGCCCCGATACTGACAAAGCTGAACAAACAGCACAGACAGATAGACCGGCAGATGAAAGAACTCAAAAGAAAATCCGACGAGTTTGTGCAGATTACCGATTCAATGAGCGAGGGCTTGGTATTGCTGGATAAGGACGGCAAAATACTGAGCATAAATAATCGGGCAAAAGATATTTTCAAAGCGAGCGATGACGCTGTCGGCAGACAGTTTATCACCGTTTACCGCAGCTTGGAGATGAACACCGCCGTGGAAAACGCTCTTTGCGGTACCCACAGCGAGTACAGGCGGCAGCAAAACGGCAGAGAATATCGGTTTTACATCAACTGCATAAAGTCCGACGACGCAATTATCGGCGCAGTTATAATGTGTCTTGATGTGACTGAACAGGCCTTTGCGGAGAGAAACCGCAGAGAGTTCACAGCCAATGTATCCCACGAACTGAAAACGCCGCTGCAAACCATTGTGGGCAGCGCCGAATTGCTGGAAAACAATATGGTCAAGTCGGAGGATGTGCCGAGATTTTTGGGCAGTATCAAGAGCGAAGCCACTCGAATGGTGCGGCTTATCAATGATATTATCAGGCTTTCACAGCTGGATGAGGGGGCGGAATTGCCGTCCGAAGAGGTGGATTTATACTCCGTAGCAAAAGAGGCGGTTGATACGCTGAAAGAATCTGCCGAGAAAAAGAATATAAGTATAGACCTGTCCGGCGACGAGTGTAAAATGAACGGCATACAGCGCTATTTATATGAAATAGCCTACAATTTGTGCGACAATGCCATCAGATATACAGACCGGGGCGGCAAAGTGGCCGTCGCCGTAAAAAGAGACGGCGACACGGCGACGCTGACGGTGTCCGACAACGGCATAGGTATACCGCCGGAGCATCAAAGCCGAATATTCGAGCGCTTTTACCGAGTGGATAAAAGCCATTCGAGACAGACCGGCGGCACGGGTCTGGGGTTGAGCATAGTAAAGCATGCCGTCGCATACCACAACGGCAAAATAAAAATTGATTCTGCACCGGGCAAGGGCACGACAATAACCGTCACATTCAAAACAGACAGGTAAAGTAAAAAAACACAGGCATGACGATTCATTTTGAAAAGTCAAGTCTGTTTTTATTTGCGTAACAATATTACATTAAGCATATAACATTGTTATATAATATGTGTTTTTTACCTGTATTCTGCGGAAAATTCGTATTGGCACATCGGCTGACTGCCGTGTATGCCACACATTTATACACGGCTGATTGCCTATGTCTCATAAAACATTATTTCACAGTTTTCGACGGCAAAATCGAAAAACTCATCATTGTCCGGGGCTGTAAAATAGGCGTTTATCACTCTCATCATTGCGTTGTGACAGACCAGCAAAACGGTTTTGTCCCGGTATTTGACGCTTATTTCATCTAAAAAAGGGTACACCCTGGCAGCGACTGCCAGCACACTCTCGCCGTTTTCATATTTTGAGCAAAACTGTCTTTTCAGCCTTTGGTATTCCGCGTCGTCTCTGCTTGCACCCTCAAAGGCGCCGAAATCAAATTCTATCAATCTGTCGTCCGCAAGGACATTGAGCCCCAGAGCGTCGCCCACTATGTCCGCCGTCTGTCTTGCCCTTCTCAGCGGAGAGGATATTATGACATCTATTCCGAGAGAGGCGACTTTTTCAGCCAGCCCTCGCGCCTGTTCTATGCCGGTTTCGTTCAGCGGTATATCCGTCCTGCCCAGCACTCTGTTTTGACTGTTCCACCGGGTTTGCCCGTGTCTTGCAACATATAGTTTCATAGTTCACCGTAAAACAGGGGCTGTGAGCGCCCGTTATTTTATTCTACCGTTATTGATTTGATTACGACTTTTGTTTTCGGCATATCCGGGGCGATGTATTCGTCCGAGCCGAACAATCTCGCCTTGTAGGCGTCCATCTGTGAATAGGTTTCTGTCCGGGCGATTTCGTCCACGACATCCATGCCTTCAACTACCTTGCCGAAAGCGGCGTACCGGCCGTCAAGGTGCGGAGCGTCGGCGTGCATAATGAAAAACTGACTGCCGGCGGAATCAGGGTCCTGTGCGCGAGCCATGGACAGTACGCCTCTTGTATGCTTTATCGGGTTGTTCACACCGTTTTGTGCAAATTCTCCCTTGATGTGATAGCCCGGGCCGCCCATGCCGGTACCCTCCGGACAGCCGCCCTGAATCATAAAGCCCGGTATGATTCTGTGAAAAGTCAAACCGTCGTAAAAGCCCTCTTTCGCCAGCTTTTCAAAATTTTCACAGCTTATCGGGGCATATTCCGGGTAGAGTTCAATTTTTATCTGCTTGCCGTTTTCCATTGTGATAGTTACCATTGTTATATCTCCTTAATTTTTTTATCGTAGTATATTTTCAAGCCTTCAAGCAAAAGGCTGTCGTTTATCACATTTTTGTGTTCGCACAGCGGCATAATTACCTTTGATATTCCGCCGGTGCAATACACATTTGCCGCCGTACCCATCTCTTTTTCAAAGGCTCTTATCATTCCGTCCATTGCGTAGGCGGAGGCATAGACAGCCCCCGAGGCTATTGCGTCCGGCGTGTCCTTGCCTATCACATGCTTCGGCGGAATTAGGTTTTCGTCAATCGGCAGACCCGTGCGGTCGCGCAGAGCTTTCAAAGAGGTGATAACCCCGGTGAGAATAGAGACGCCCAAAATCGCACCGCTTTCGTCCATCGCGGTTATTGTCGTCGCCGTACCCATGTCAATCACCACGGCCGGCAGAGAATATTTTTCCTTTACCGCCAGACACCGAGCCACGATGTCGACGCCGACCTCCTGCGGATTTTTCGCCTTTACCTCCACGGCGGCGTACTCGTCGTTGGAAAAAAGCATAGGGTAGAAACCGAAAACGGATTCCAAAGCCAGATAAACGCCCTGCGTAGTGTTGTGTACCACGCTGCAAAGCACACAGCCGTCTACCTTTGATTTGTCGATGCCGTTATTTGCCAAAGCGGTCTCGATAGGCTTTATATAGTCCCATTTTTGCAGACCCTTTGTGTAGTCGATATGAAAAGTGCCGCACAGACGCTCGCTGTCGAAAACCCCGACATCAATGTCCGTGTTGCCTATGTCAAAACATAATACCATAGTGTCAATCCCCCTGTCTCAATGCTGATTTTATCACAAATACCGCCCCGTGTAAATCCGGGAATAAGGGGTTTGACGGTGACAATAGCATTGAGATAATGTTATAATAATATAAAGAGGTGCGGTATGGACATTAGATTGGATAAATTTTTGTGCGAAGCTCTCGGCATAACCAGGGCGGAGGCAAAAAAACTGATAGCAAAACAGACTGTGACGGTGGATTCGGTCAGGGCAAAAAGCGGCGATGTAAAGCTTGACGGCGAAAAAAGCCGGGTCGCCCTGAACGGCAAAACACTCACAAGAGAAAAATTCGTTTATATAATGCTGAATAAACCCGCAGGTGTGGTGTCTGCCTCGGAGGACAAAAACGACGTGACGGTTGTGGATTTGGTGCGGGCGGATTTTCCGCGCCGACGGCTCTTTCCGCGGGGCAGACTCGACAAGACCAGCACCGGTTTTGTGCTGCTCACCGACGACGGAGTTTTTGCCCACGACATATTATCTCCTAAGCGCCATGTGGAAAAAGAGTACGAAATCACCACCGACGCGCCGGTGACAGACCGGGTTGTACGGGCTTTTTCAGACGGCGTCACCTTGGCAAGCGGCGAAAAAATGCAGCCTGCCGTCATCATTCCCCACGGCGACGGCTGTTCCGCCACAGTAATTCTCAAACAGGGCGTCTACCACCAGATAAAGCGAATGCTCGGCGTTTTCGGTATAGGCGTAAACAGTCTGCACAGGCGCAGAATAGGCGGCCTTACAATGCCGGATACTCTCGCCCCGGGGGAATACATTAAACTCGACGAAAACCGGGTTTCACAAATTAAGCGGCAAAATTAACAAAATCGTAAAACAATATTCTCAAAAGAATAGTATAATAATTGACAGACATAATTTATGCACAAATTTTCAAGGGCGTTTTTGTGCATAAATTCTTTTGAAAAGTTATAAATCTGTTATGAAAAAGACAGGCTAACCCCCGGCGTTATATGTTTTGCACTAAAAAACGCTGTAAATTTGTAAAAAAATATTGCATTTTGCGAATTTATTGTGTAAAATATGTAAGTAAATAAATTATTTATAGTCAAAACAACCAAAAATATAAAACAGCGGGGTTAATTATGTCAAACAGATTGTTTCAGGGCGTCATCTATCAGATGAAGGAAACCGTAGGCAGAACAGTCGGCGTCACGGATGAGACCGGCGTCATTGTGGCCTGTTCCGAGCTCAGCCGGATTGACGGCGTAAAAGAGGGTATTCGGGCAGAGAGAATGACAAACAGCGTCACATTCACACGCAACGGCTACACATACAGGGGCTTCTCAAATTCAAAGAGAAACGACTACTATGTTTTCGTAGAGGGCACGGACGATTTCGCCGACAGAATGGCGGGCGTGCTGGCAATTTCACTGCGGTCTCTCAAACAGTACCACGACGAAAAGTTTGACAAACTTAACTTTATAAAAAATGTTGTAATGGACAACATTATGCCGGGCGACATTTACGCCAGGGCAAGAGAGATGCATTTTGCCACGGATGTGTCAAGAGTAGTCCTCATCATCAGAGTCGAACAGCAAAAGGATATGTCCGCATTTGATGTGGTACAGAATCTTTTCCCGGACAAACAGAAGGACTTTGTTTTCGACGCCTCGGACAAAGACACCGTTCTTATTAAAGAGCTGAAAAAAGGCATAGAGACAAAAGACATCGAAAAACTCGCCGCTTCCATTGTCGACACATTGAATGTCGAATACTATATAAAGGCCACCGTAGGTATCGGCAGCCGGGTTACAAACATCAAAGATTTGGCTTCTTCTTTTAAGGAAGCCCAGATTGCTCTCGAAGTCGGCAAAATCTTTGACACGGAAAAACTCATCGTGAATTACGGCAACCTCGGCATAGCCCGTCTTATCTACCAGTTGCCTACCACTCTGTGCGAGATGTTCCTGAAAGAAGTATTCAAACAGGGTTCCATCGACAGTCTTGACCAAGAGACTCTCTTTACGATTCAGAGCTTTTTTGAAAACAACCTCAATGTCAGCGAAACATCACGCGGGCTCTTTGTGCACAGAAACACTCTTGTATACCGCCTTGAAAAAATTAAGAAAATCACAGGTCTTGATTTGAGAGAGTTTGACGATGCGATTGTGTTCAAAGTCGCACTTATGGTTAAAAAGTATCTGCGGTCGTCACAGGAAAAATATTGATATGAACTTACAGCCGCCCTTTTGCCGAACTTTTTGTTTGCTGCGGGCGGTTTTGCAATATATAAAGGAAAAGAAATGATTGATTTTAAGCATGTGACCAAAAATTACGAGCCGGGCATCACCGCCCTAAAGGATGTAAATGTCCATATAGGCAAGGGCGAGTTTGTCTTTGTCCTGGGTCATTCCGGGGCGGGCAAATCCACATTTTTGAAGCTGATGCTCAGGGAGGAAAAAGCCACAAAGGGCGAAGTCATTGTAAACGGATATAATCTCAACAAAATAAAAGAGAGAGATGTGCCGTATATGCGCCGCACTCTCGGCGTTGTTTTCCAGGATTTCCGCTTGATACCGGAGCTCACAGCCTATGAAAACATCGCCTTTGCCATGAGAGTCACTAACATTGACGAAAAAGAGATAAAACGCCGCGTGCCGTACATTCTAAACATTGTCGGTCTGGCAAAAAAACGGGATAAGCTGCCGAGCCAGCTATCCGGCGGTGAACAGCAGAGAGTGGCTCTCGCCAGAGCTCTTGTGCACAACCCGGATATAGTCATAGCGGACGAGCCGACCGGCAACATCGACCCGGCGCTTTCCGTCGAAATTATGGAACTGCTCAAAGCCATAAATTCCTTGGGCACTACCGTGGTGGTCGTAACCCACGAACACGAGCTGGCATATAAATTCGCAAAGAGAATTATCGAAATCCGCGCCGGCCAAATTATCAGAGATATCGACAGGACGGTGGCTCAATGAAGTTTTCAAGTTTCAAATACCTTTTCAAACAGGGCGTTAAAAATTTCTTTCACAACAAGCGGATGAGCGTCGCCTCGGTGGGCGTTGTCACTTCCTGTCTTGTGCTGATGGGCTTTTGCCTGTCTCTTGTCCTCAATGTAAACAGTTTTGTGTCCTATCTCGGCGACCAAAACGAAATAATTATTTATGTTAAAAACACGGCGGACGAAACTCAAATAACCGCCATTAAAGAAAAACTGAACAACGACGAAGAGGTTAAAAAATACACCTTTGTCACAAAAGAAGAGGCGTTGGAGGAGCAAAAGAGCTATCTCGGTCAGTACCGGGGGCTTTTGTCCGGCTATGAAGATGAAAACAACCCTCTGCCTGCCTCGTTCAGAGTACATGTAAATGACTTGACTAAGGTGTCACAGGTGTCTTTGCGCTTTTCGCGGTACGACGGCGTGGATTATGTGTCCACACCGACCGAGCTGGCGTCGGTGCTCATAGCCCTTAAAAACATCACCTATTACGCCGGTCTGTTCATTCTCGGCATGCTTGTTTTAGTCAGCATGGTGGTAATTTCCAACACAATCAGGCTGACGGTATACGCCAGAAGAAAAGAAATCAGCATAATGAAATATGTCGGCGCGACAAACGGCTTTATCGAATTGCCTTTCGTCGTTGAGGGCTTGCTCATCGGCACGGTCTCGGCTGTCGTCACCTTTGCGCTGGTCAGCGGCGGATATATTTATCTTTACGGCGAGCTTTCATCTCTCACCGCCGGCTTTTTGGGTATGCTCGCGCTTTCCGCCGTACCTTATCGGTCGGTGTGGATGTATTTTCTGGGCGGATTTATGCTCTTCGGCTGGGTTATCGGCGGCTTTGCCTCCGTGCTTTCCATGAGGCGCTATCTGAGAGTTTAAGGAGACGGAATGAAAAACAAGACGGTTAAATTTTTGCTCTGTCTGTGCGTTGCATTTGCGGTGGTTTTCGCCTTTGCGCCGTCGGTGGTAAAAGCCGACACAAAGGACGACTACCGGCGGGCACAGCGGGAGCTGGACAGAATAAATAAAGAGCTGCGGCGGCTGACAAATACCACAGCCTCAAAAAAGAAACAAAAACAGAATATCGAAAAACAAATATCCTTAGTCAAAAGCCAAATTTCAATCCTGTATGACAATATAGAGGCGACGAACAACGACCTTTTGGCAAAACAGGAGGAGCTCGACAACAAAAAGCGTGAAATACAAAAGACCGATGAGCTTTTCAAAGAGCGACTCAAAGCCATGTATATGATGCGCAACAGCTCGACTCTGTCCACGATTTTGGGCGCAAACACCGTGTCGGAGCTGCTCACCGCCACCGACACATTACAGAGAGTTTCCGCACGGGATACGGATTTATTGAAATTGCTGGACGAGGAAAGACGGCAAATTGAAACGGAGGAAGCCCGGCTGCAGCGGAAAATTGAAGAACTGTACGCACAGCAAAAACAACTGGAGGAAAAACAAAACGAACTCGCCGGCTATCTGAAAAAAGCCGACACCGAGCTGACCGACGCACAGGCTCGGCAAAAGGCGGCGGAGGCCACTCAGTCGGAAATATACGCCCGGTACATTGCGGCTAAGAACGCCTATGAAGCCGAGCTCGCCGAGTCGATAAAAAACGGATCCGGCCAGGAGGCAATCGGCGGCGACTTTATATGGCCTGTGCCTACTAACGGATGTATTTCGTCCGGCTTCGGCCCGCGCACCCTTTACGGTCAATACGACTACCACACCGGTATAGACATAGCCACCGGCTCCGGCTCATACATTTACGGCAAAGCCATAGTTGCGTCAAAAACCGGTACGGTAATCAGGGCGGACAAACGCACCACCGGCTACGGCTACTGTGTGCGGATTGACCACGGCGGCGGATATGTCACTCTGTACGGCCATTGCTCCGCTCTCTATGTGGGCGTGGGCGACATAGTGGTACAGGGTCAGACTATAGCCCGGGTGGGCAGCACAGGCAATTCGACGGGCCCTCATCTTCATTTTGAAATCAGGGTAAACGGCGCACAGGCAGACCCTCTGCCTTATGTGACCGCCACAAGACCGTCTATTAGATAGGGAGGTAAAATGAAAAAAAGATATTCACTCAGCGTGATGTTGAGCGTTATGTTCGTGGCAATGACATTGACTTTCTGTGCCACAATAGTGCTTTCAACCAATATATTTGAAAAAAAGGTGGAATCCGTCAGCGCTAAGCGGGCGATGTACGATAAAATATCCGATATCGAATCGGTAGTAAGACAGCATTACTACACCGACATAGACGACGAAAAGGTTATAGAATCGCTCTCACGGGGCTTTCTCGAGGGGCTCGGCGACAGCGAGACGGAATATCTCTCTGTGGCGGATGTAATCGAATATCAGGAAATCCAAAGCGGTAAAATCATCGGCATCGGCATAGACTTTATTAAATCCAGAGAGAACAACGGTTATATGCTGGTGTACAATGTGGCGCCGGATTCGCCTGCCGACATACAGGGCATAAAGGCCGGCAATACGATTTCCGCCATAGGCGGTGTTTCCACCGTCAATATGTCCTATGAGACCGCCGTTGAGATGCTGTCGGGCAAGTCGGGCGACGCCGTCACCCTGACCTATATTTCCGAGGGCAAGGAAACCGAGGCGACCCTCACTCACAAAAGCTATGACGCGTCCACGGTAATACAGAAAAAGCTGGACAATTTCGGCTATATTAAAATCTCGGCATTTGCACAGGGCACGGTTTCGGATCTGGATTACGCCATAAACAATCTGACCGGTCAGGATATATCCGTCCTTATCGTAGATTTGAGAGACAACGCCTCAAAAGAATTTGAAATTGCGGCAAAATGCGCCGATCTCATTCTCAAAGAGGGCACAAGCATGTACGCCGTCTACAAGGGCGGAGACAGAAAAGTATTATACACATCGGATAAAAATATGCTGAATATACCGGTTGTAGTAATAACAAACGGTGATACAGGCTATGCGGCGGAAATGTTTGCCGTGATGAAGCGCGATTCCCACGGGGCGAAAATCGTCGGCACAACCACAATGGGCAAAGGCACATTGCAGAATATGTACCGCCTGTCCGACGGCTCGGGTATTATTCTCACCGTCGCCACTCTTTCGCCTATGTCGTCGGATTCTTATAACGGCGTAGGCATAATGCCGGACTATGAAAAGACGCTGGATTCCGTCAGCGCCGAGGCTCTGTACCAAATGTCAACCGAGGAAGACCCTCAGGTCGTTCGCGCCATGGAGGTAGCCGGCTATCTCGCCGGTGTCAGCCGGTCGGCAAACGGCGATTCGAGCTCGTCGGAAGATACGGAACGGTCGTCGGAAGAAACGGTCGAATCTTCGCCACGGGATAACTCGGACTCGGAATCCGAATAAAACATTATGTTTTATATAACTCGGGCGATACACCCGAAAACATTATAAAAACCGCCGTTTAGGCGGTTTTATTTTGTTCACATTATTTTGATGTGCCGGTTCGGCTTTTAGAATGCAACAAATTTTCGAAAATGCACCGACCGAGGCGACAGGCAATTTATAAGATAAAAAGGTGAGAAAGGCCCCTTTTGGATAAAGGGGGCTGTCACGATGAAATCGTGATTGGGGGATTGAAAATATCGACCAATTTAACGCTATTTTTTTTAATAATATTATTAAGCAAGGCTCCACTTGTCAGGGGGTGCGAGTGTCCGGTGGACACCTTTGCGAAGCAAAAGCACCGACCGAGCCGACAAGCGACTTTGATAAACAGAAACTTTAAGCAAGGCTCACCTTGTGAGGGGAGCTGTCGCTGAAAGCGACCGAGGGGCAGTCTTGGAAACAAAGAACACTCTGTAACGGAAATACAGCCTATTTATCGTAGGGGACGATGCCCACATCGTCCCGTTTGTTATTAACGATAAAAATACCGCTTTGGCAATAAATTAGTTGTTTTTCGTTCTCTCCCTCCGTCAAAAGTCTTCGACTTTTGCCACCTCCCTCGTCAGAGAGAGGCTTGCTTGCTCATTTGTAAAAATTCGAAATCACCGACCAAGGCGAGAGATGTCTTTATTCGATAAAAAGTTTAAGAAAGGCCCACTTGTGTAAAGGGGGCTGTCACGATGAAATCGTGACTGGGGGATTGATTTATCTTTTGATAAATTATATATTTTCGAACTATATCCAACCGATGTTTTCTATCCCCACCGGCTCGACATTCGTCGACCCACCTCCCCTTAGGCATAAAGGGGAGGCTTGCTCTGATTTTTTGCTTTCAAAAGAATCGTAGGGGACGATGCCCACATCGTCCCGTATATTATTTAACGAAAAAACTATATGACAACAATTTTTAGATCATTTTTTTGTTATTCCGTTCTCTCCCTCCGTCAAAAGTCTACGACTTTTGCCACCTCCCTCATCAGAGGGAGGCACACGCTGATATTTCTGCCCTCAAAAGAAACGTAGGGGACGATGCCCACATCGTCCCGCATATTATTTAACGATAAAAATTATATAATAATTATTTTGACAACAAATTAGTTTCTGTCTTGTTCTCTCTCTCCGTCTTGGCTTACGCCAATCCACCTCTCTCGTCAGAGAGAGGCTTACTTGCTCATTTGTTAAAATTCGAAATCACCGACCAAGGCGACATCCGACTTTGATAAACAGAAACTTTAAGCAAGGCTCACCTTGTCAGGGGAGCTGTCAAAACGAAGTTTTGACTGAGGGGTAGTCTTTGAAAACAATCATTGCAATTATGATATGTTTTTCTCTCCCTCCGTCAAAAGTCTTCGACTTTTGCCACATCCCTCGTCAGATGGAGGCACACGCTAATATTTCGTCTTACAAAAGAATTGTATATACGAGTGCATTTCATCGCAGGGGACACTGCCCGGCATCGTCCCGTCCGCTTATTATATTAAACGGCGGTTGATATGCCGCCATATCAATCATATTAGTCAATTACACGGCAAAACCCCTTTGCGCGCTGATTTGCGGCAAAGGGGCTATTTATTTTCGGTTATTTGTCTGTTTGCTTTGCTGTATCTGTTTATCTGTTGTCGGCGTGTATTACTGATATCTTTTTATAAACGCCGCCAGCATTGTTATACCCATAAAGGCAAAGCCGATGAGAGCCACCGACAGCACCGACAGGGTAGGCAATGTGGTATTGAATGTGAAAAGTACACTCAGTACCGCACACAGCAAAACAGCGATAATCTGTATCAGATTGCATGCGCTTTCGCTGCTCTTTGTACTCTCTGCCCGGTAAAAACCGGCTACCAGCGACGGCAGACTGTCCAGATGTGCCAGGGCGGCCTCGCTCTCCGGGGCGTATTCGGTAAAGCCCTTCATTAGCGCGGTCTCTTTCCGGTTCAGCACATTTATGTAGTCCTCTCTTATACCGTATACCTTTTCAACCAGCCGAGAGTCGATGTTAAAGTCGTTTGATGTCAAAATTATGCTTACGCCCTTTTGAACCAGCTTGTCCAGATTTTCGGCGACTAATTTATCCGCCGAATAACTCAAAACAAACATGCCGAAAAGCTTTCCGCCGACGGCGAGATACATGGTCTTTCTGCCCATTTGAGTGTGGGCGGCCTCGGTTTCAACAGGCGGCAGGTCGATGTCGTAATTCGCCATCAGGTTTCTGTTGCCCAAAATTACTCTCATGTTGTTCACCCATGCCACATAGCCCTGACATTCGATGTACTCACAGCTCTGTACCTCCGGCAAAATGTTTGTTCTGCCGGCGATGACCTCCATAAACACAGGCCTCAGCACTTCACATTCCTTTATGAGAACGCTCGCCCGATAGAGAATGGCCAAGTCTATTCTCTCTTTTTCAAACATTTTGATACCGTGCAGTACGATTGTGCCCTCAGGGAAAAGATGTTTTGCGTCAAAGGACACATGGGTGGTCTTTGACAGCCGTTCTACGCCCTGCGGCCCGTTGATCAGCGCGCCGACTTTTTCCAGGCTCTTCTGCATAAGAGCGCTCGGGACGCTGCTTACGAGGGTGTGCGACAGCGGTATTTGCAGAGCCGCCGCCCCCGCCCGACAGATTATGCCGCCGATGACGCTGTCCGTCCTGATTATACCCAGGCCGAAACAGACCAAAGTGACGATGTAGGACAGGAGAGCCGCCTTTCTCGCCGTGTATTCGCCGGCGTGAACGGAAAAACCCGACTCGATAAAGTTGGATATTGCGCCGGTCTTTCTCGAAACGAGAACGGACGGCAATTTTTCGTCCAGAGAGCGAGA
Organism: Oscillospiraceae bacterium; assembly: GCA_029007985.1. GTDB lineage: Bacteria > Bacillota > Clostridia > Oscillospirales > Ruminococcaceae > RGIG3102. Next base: position 16,853 of record JAQXIW010000084.1, read on the forward strand.
CAGCTTTCTCACCGCCTCCTCGTCCTCTATGATGTAGCCGGCGTTTATGCCGTCCGGCACATTCGCAAGCTTCATATTTTTAATTATAGTATCGGTGCTTATCATCTTGCCCATTGCATTGAAAACAAGGCCGAAACAGGTATAGGCGGCAAATATCGTCATGCCTTCGACTGCGGCGGATTTAGCAAAGGCTATGCCGCACAAAAGCTGTATCATCGACAGCACAGCCGACAGGCTGACAAATGTGTCTGACCGCGGGGCTTTTTTGCTCGCCGTAAAGCCGGAAATAACGGTAGGTAAATACACAATAAGGCACACGGCGAAAATCACCGCCGCCACTATGTAGTAGACAATAGGGTTTTCAATTGGGGATACGGCTTTCGGCAATCCCCAACCGCCGTTGCCCATAATGTTGTACAGCATTAAAGCTATTCCGCAGACTGCGCCGACAGCCATTCTGACCGACAGAGTCCTCTTGAAACCGAAAAGCTCCTCAATGATGTTGTCGCCGTCGGTCTCGGTGTGCCGCGCAAATTCGCCGGTAGGGAAATATTTGATTTTGATTTCTTCCTCCCGGTATTCGCTTTCGTCCTCATCATCGCCCGGCAGAATTTCTTTCGGCTCAAAGTCCGTGTTTTCCGCCCGAAGCGCCGCCGTCTTTTCATCCGCTTTGTCGGTTTCCGGCTCGTCAATAGGGATGTACCCGGTGATATCCGGGGCGGAAGTCTCGGTGACGGAAGTGTAAATCCGTGAAATAATATCGCCCCGTCCGGCTGAAACCGCCGGCTCCGCGGCAGGTTTTGTCTTTTCCGGCGCCGGCTTTGCCGTTCTTTTCCGGGCTAAGATTTCCCGCACGAGAGCGTCGGCGTCGGCTCTTTTTGCCGTCTTTGCTTTTACAATGTTATCGGTTGTCGGCGGAATATCCTTTGCCTCGGTCTTTTCCGCCGCTTTACCGTTTTCACTTTTCTCGGCCGGCTTTGCGGTTTTTACCGCCGTTTCGGCAGGCTGAGGATTTTTCGGCTCATCCGTTGACGGCGCGGTTTCGGCACGGACCGGCTCGGCATTCGCCGGTTTTTCCGCCTTTTCGTCGACTTTTTTGTACCGGGCGGTTTTTGACGGCTTTATTTCACCGATTATTTTATCAATATCCGCCATTTTTTTCGCCGGGACTTTGACCGGCTTTTCGGCTTCCCGCCGCTTTTTTGCCATTATCCGCGCTATATTGTCCGCCGCGGCCCGCTTTATTTCACCGGTAGACTGCGATGTTACGGCGGCGCTTTTTGCCGAATTTTCCGCCTGCCGCTTATCCACATTCAGCGAAAGCGAATCGGTTATGTACTTCCTTTTGAAAAAACTGCCCTTTTTCTTTTTTATGTCCACATTGGAAGTCTCTTCCGGGCTTTTGGTCACGATGACCTGCTGGGTGAAAAACTGCACAAACTTTTCGTCTATGTAGTCGTCGCTCTTTTTAGGCGAGACTTCCGCCCGGGCGTTTTCCGCTTCCGGCTCCCGTTCTTTCGGCGGCTCTGTCTTGGGCTCATCCTCGTTCATAAACCGAGACAGCGCGTTCATGCCGCCCTCAGAAATGGGATTTTTCTCCGTTTTCGGCGGCTCGGTCTCGCTTTTTATTATTTCTTCGGCGTCGGTTTTTACCGCCGCCTTATTTTTCTTTGCTTTTATTTCTTCCAGAATCTTGTCAACGTCCCGTGCCATAAGGACCTCCCGAATAGTTATTGGTTTTTTGTTCTCTGTCTGCGAATTTCATACATTATAATGCCGGCGGCCACCGAGGCGTTAAAAGAATCCACCCCCGTGCCCCGATTTGACATCGGTATTGACACCACATCGTCGCAAAGGCTCTTTACCAGCGGCTGTACGCCCTTGCCCTCGCTGCCGACTACCAGAGCGATTGCCCCGGTCAAATTGTGGTCGTACAGCGGTCTTGCGTTCATATCCGCACAGTATACGAATATGTTTTTTTCTTTGAGCAGTCTCACCGTCTGCGCTATATTGGCGACCTTTGCCACCGGCAGATGCATTGACGCGCCGGCGCTGGTCTTGTGTACAACGCTTGTGACGGAAACGCCGCCTCGCTTCGGTATGACGATTCCGTGGGCGCCCATAAGGTATGCGCTTCTCATTATCGCGCCTAAATTGTGCGGGTCTTCGATGCCGTCGCACAGAACGACAAACGGCGGCTCGCCCCTGTCCTCCGCCGCTTTTAGAATGTCCTCGACAGAGCAATACTCGACGGTGCTCCGATATGCTGCCACGCCCTGATGGTTGCCGTCGTGACACATGGCGTTCATTTTGTTTTGATGTATGACTTTTGCGACAGCGCCGCACTCCTTCGCCAGAGCGGTGTAAAATGCGGCAAGACTTTCGTTGACATTGTCGGCTATAAAGACGGTGTCGACGCCCTTGCCGGATTTCAAAAGCTCCGTCACGGCATTTTTGCCGTAAATCAGCTCGTCGTGCATATCTCCGCCGTCGTCAAATACAGCCGGGGCGGATTTTGCCGCTCTTCTCGGCTCCGGGTCGGTTTTGCCGCCCTTTGCAAATGTCCTTGAATCCGGGGCTGTGCGCCTTGTATCTCTCTTGCCTGCAAAGGCCTTATCTCTGCCGAATTTCTTATCGGTTTTTCTGTCAAATTCTCTCTTGTTGTCTCTGTACCGCATATAGCCCCCATTTTATATATATTTATACTTATATAGTATATCATATATTGCGGTATAGTAAAAGATACTTTTGTAAAATAAATATCAATTTTTTACAATCGCCCCACCAAAAAAATACACTGTATATACCGTATATGTAAAAAGTAAAGTTATGATTACTGTCGGTAAAAATGTGAAATGTTGAAAATGTTGAAAACTCTGTTGAATGAGTTGAAAAACAGCCGTATAGGGCAAATTTTTTAATATTTTTTCTATGTTGAATACCCGAGTTTTCAACACTGTGTTGAAAACGATGTGTAAAACTTTATGTAATATTCCTAAATTGTCAATATAAATTATGACAAAAAACAGATAATTATTTAATAATATTTGCCGATTTTTCGTGAAAATAACGGCTGTGCGCATTGCCGTAATATTCACTCTGTGATACAATATACGCATATTATACAGTATATTCAGGGGGATAATACGGCTATGTCGGGCGGCAAAAACACATTGATTTTTGAAAATATAAGCTCATTTGAACCGGACCAAACCTTTAACTGCGGTCAGTGCTTCAGGTGGGACAAATACGGCGACAGCTACCGCGGCTTTGTCGGCGAAGTGCCGTGCCGCATTTACAGAGACGGCGCAAATTTGTGCGTTGAGCCGCTGTGCGAAATACCCGACAGGGCGGAATTTGAAAAGTTTGTCCGCCGCTATCTTGCTCTCGACACGGATTACGACGCGATAAAGCAAAAATTTTCCCAAGACGAAACAATGAAAAAGGCGATATCTTACGGCGAGGGGATAAGAGTCCTAAATCAGCCTTTTTTTGAAACTCTCATCACGTTTATCATTTCGCAAAACAACAATATACCGAGAATTAAAAAACTCGTTGACGCTTTATCGCAAAAGTACGGCAAAAAAGTCGGCGATATGTACGCTTTTCCGACAGCCCTGCGGCTGAAAGATGTGACCGAGCGGGAATACGCCGAACTGCGAGTGGGCTTCAGGGCAAAATACATATATGACGCGGTACAAAAGGTCAATTCGGGGCGGATAAACGAAAAGACGGCAAAGGAATTGCCTTACGATGACGCGGTAAAATACCTCTGCCAAATAAAGGGCGTGGGGCCTAAGGTTGCCGACTGCGTTTTGCTGTTCTCCTGTGAAAAGTACGACGCTCTGCCAAAGGATGTGTGGATTAAAAGGGCTCTGCGGGAGATGTTTCCAAACGGTCTGCCGGAATGTATAAGTGGGCTTGAGGGCATTGCACAGCAATACATATTCCAGTACGCCAGATATAATCTCAACAAATAGTGCCGTATATATTGAAAAAAATCGGGATTTGTTATATTATAGAGTTATAAGGTTAGTTAAATTTTTATCAAAGGAGATAAATTATGCTCGTTAATGCAAAAGAAATGCTTGCAAAGGCAAAAAAAGAAGGCTATGCGGTCGGCGCGTTCAACATCAACAACCTTGAATGGACAAAGGCTATTCTTGAGACGGCTCAGGAAATGAACAGCCCGGTTATTCTCGGTGTCTCGGAGGGCGCCGGCAAATATATGACGGGTTTTAAGACCGTCGCCGCCATGGTAAAGGCTATGGACGAATCGCTGGGTATAACCGTACCTGTCGCTCTTCATCTCGACCACGGCTCATACGAGGGCGCAAAGGCCTGTATCGAGGCCGGCTTTACATCAATTATGTTTGACGGCAGCCATTACGACATAGAGGAAAATGTGGCAAAGACAAGAGAACTTGTCGAGCTCGCCCACTCAAAAGGTCTCTCAATCGAGGCGGAAGTCGGCGGTATCGGCGGCGAAGAGGACGGCGTGGTCTCAAACGGCGAAGTCGCAGACCCTCGGGAATGTGCGGCAATAGCGGCTCTGGGCATTGATATGCTCGCCGCAGGCATAGGCAATATTCACGGCAAATACCCGGCTAATTGGGCAGGCTTGGATTTTGTCACATTGGAAAAAATCAACGCCGCAACTGGCGATATGCCGCTTGTTCTGCACGGCGGTACGGGTATTCCGGCGGATATGATTAAAAAGGCCATTTCTCTCGGCGTTTCAAAAATCAATGTAAACACCGAATGTCAGCTCTCATTTGCCGCCGCCACAAGAGAGTACATCGAGGCCGGCAAAGACCTGCGGGGCAAGGGCTATGACCCGAGAAAACTGCTTGCGCCGGGCGCAAAGGCAATTAAAGAGACGGTCAAGGAAAAAATCGAAATGTTCGGCTCTGCAAACAAAGCATAATTTGTTGAATTCCAAAAGCATTAAACACAAATCCCCTTGCTTGCAGGGGGATTATTTTTGCATTTTTAATACTTAATTATGGATATTAGTTGTATTTTTTCGGCGTATATGTTACAATAATTATAATATTTGTATCGGAGTTATAGTATGCAAAACGCTTTATCCAATGAAGAACGCAAATTTTTATCCCTTCTGTCCAGAGATTACCCGACGGTCGTCCGGGCGGCGTCCGAGGTTATTTCATTAGAGGCACAGCTGAAATTGCCTAAGGGCACAGAGATGTATATGTCGGATATTCACGGCGAAGACGAGGCGTTTTCTCACATACTGAACAACGCGTCCGGCGTAATAAAGGAAAAAATCGACGCCGCAATCGGCGAAACTACCGATAAAGAGCGGAGAGATAACATAGCCACGCTGATTTATTACCCGAAATTAAAGCTTGCCCGGATAAAGCGGAACGAGCCGGATATGGAAAAGTGGTACAGAGACACTCTCTATCGGCTTATAGATGTGTGCAGACATGTCTGCTCAAAAAACACCAGAGCGGCGGTGCACAAGGCTATCCCCCGGGAATACAAATTTGTAATTGACGAGCTGCTGCACGCCCATTTTGAAGACCACAACAAAGAGCAATACTATCACCAAATTATCGAGGCAATAGTGACGATGGGACAGGCGGACGATTTCATCGAGGCGATAAGCCTTGTAATCAAGCGTCTTGCCGTACACAAGCTGCACATCATCGGCGACATTTTCGACAGGGGTTCGAGAGCCGACATAATTATGGACAAGCTCATGACTCACCACGCGGTTGACATTCAATGGGGCAACCACGACATGCTGTGGATGTGCGGTGCGACAGGCTCGCCGCTGGGCGTGGCTTCCGTCATAAGAATTTGCGCCAGATACAACAATTTGGACGCCTTAGAGGAGGGTTACGGCATAAACCTGAGACCCCTGGCGGCATTTGCGGAAAAGACATATACATACAACTCTTGTTTCAAGCCGAAGGGCAACAACACCGGCTCAAACGATGACGAAGTGTCGGTGGCAAAAATTCACAAGGCCATATCCGTGATAATGTACAAGCTTGAAATACAGGTGATAGAGCGCAACCCTTGTTTTGATATGGACGACCGTAAAATGCTGATGAACATCGACTATGACAGGGGTACGATTGCCGTGGACGGCAAAGAATACCGGCTGAGAGATACGGATTTTCCTACCGTCGACAAGGACAACCCGGCAAAGCTCACCTCGGAGGAGATAGAGGTCTTGCAACAGTTGGTACAGGGCTTTTTGCACAGCGAAAAATTACAGGCTCATACCAGATTCCTGTATTCCCACGGCTCTGCCTACAAAATAGAAAACGGATTTTTAATGTACCACGGCTGTATTCCGCTGAACAGCGACGGCACGATGAGAGAAGTCACCCTGGGCGGCAAGACCTTAAAGGGCAAGGCTCTCATGGACCACATAGACAAAATGTGCCGCATACGGTATTTTGACGAGCCGGACAGCATTATGAAAAGAGTGGGGCAGGACATTCTGTGGTATTTGTGGTGCGGTAAAAACAGCCCGATGTTCGGCAGAGCGAAGATGGCGACCTTTGAAAATGTCTACATCGGCGACAAGGAGCTGTCTGTCGAAGCGGAGGACAACTACTATCTGCACATGGAGGATTCAAAAGCCGCCGACGCCATTTTGGAGGATTTCGGCCTCGAATGTGAGAGATGCCGCATTATCAACGGCCATGTGCCGGTCAAGGTGTCAAAGGGCGAAAACCCGATAAAAGCCGACGGCAAGATCATCGTCATCGACGGCGGTTTTTCAAGAGCTTATCACGCAAAGACGGGCATAGCCGGATACACTATGGTTTACACATCAAAAGGCGTGTATCTGCGCGCCCACCAGCCGTTCACATCGGTAAAGGATGTGGTCTATAAAAATTCCGACATCGAGAGCAAGGTTGAAGTTTTTGACATGATGAAAAACCGTGTTCTCGTCGAATCCACCGACGAGGGAAATGTCATCAGGGAAAAAATAGATGATTTGAAAATGCTCATAAACGCCTACCGACAGGGCATTATTAAACAAAGGCGGAATGACAATTGACATTGTGGGCGGCAAACTATAAAATATAAGTAACAAAACAGTCTTTTTTGACAAAAGGAGATACGAATGAGAATTTTATGTCTTGGCTCACTCAATATTGACCGCACATACAGAGTCGAAAACTTCGTAAAACCGGGCGAAACAATTTCTTCGCTTTCGCTGACGGTCGGCTCGGGCGGCAAGGGGCTCAATCAGGCGATATCGTGCAGAAAGGCCGGCTCGGAAGTCTATATGGCGGGCAAACTCGGCTCTGACGGCGGCATTTTGGTGGAAAAACTCAAGCAGTACGGCGTAAACACCGAGAGAACAATTGTCGACGTCACCCAGCTTTCCGGCCATGCGGTTATTCAGCTGGACAATTCCGCACAGAACAACATTATACTTTACGGCGGCACAAACCGCACAATCACCCACGAAGATGTGGATTTTATGATAAGACATTTCGGCAAGGACGATATTTTGCTTTTGCAGAACGAGATTTCCTCAATGGACTACATCATCGACAGGGGTTATGAAAAGGGTATGACAATAGCTCTCAACCCATCGCCGATGGACGCGTCTCTTTTAGAGTGTGATCTCAAAAAAGTGTCATATTTCATTATGAACGAAATCGAAGCGGAGGATATTTCCGGCGAATCCGACCCGGACAAAGCCATAAAGGTTTTGCATGAAAAATACCCGAATTCAAAAATCGTCATAACTCTCGGCTCGGAGGGCTCTGTCTATTTTGACGGCGAAAAAACCTACCGCCACGGCATATACAAGGTCAACGCGGTGGACACTACGGCTCGGGGCGACACATTTACCGGCTATTTCTTAAACGGCGTGCTGAACGGCATGCAGCCGACGGAAATACTGTCAATGGCTTCAAAAGCCTCGGCTCTGGCGGTCTCAAAGCCGGGCGCAGCGGATTCCATACCGTCAAAGGCTGAGGTTATGTCCCGGTCACTTGAACTGAAATAAAAAAGGGCGCAAGCCCTTTTTTCTTTTAGTTAAAATTACTGTTGACAATAATCGAATATTATAATATAATTTATTGTACCGTTTGAGGACCTTTAGCTCAGTTGGTTAGAGCATCCGGCTCATAACCGGACGGTCCACAGTTCGAGTCTGTGAAGGTCCACCATCAAGACATCCCTCGGGATGTCTTTTTATTTTGCCCCAAACCGCATACGCTTTTTTCACTTTGGCGGCTTTATGACAAAAAACAACAAAAGACCGCTTGCGGACGGTCTTTTGTTGCTATCAAATAAATAAAAGGATTTGGGGATTAAAGTAAAAATTATTACTTTTGTAATGATTATACCATTGAATATCCATATAATAAATAGTATAATTGTATGTATTACAAAATATTTTCGAGGTGTCGCCAATGCCTGTCAATTCTTTTGATTTTTACCCGCTCACATGGAAACCCGACAAATCAAAACTCACTCGCCCGGTCTATCAGTCGCTTGCCGACTTGATGGAACAGGACATTATCAGCGGAGTTTTGCCGCGGGATACAAAATTGCCGCCGCAGCGTGAGCTGGCAGACTATCTGGACATCAACTTTACGACGGTCACGAGGACATACCGGATATGTCGGCAAAAGGGGCTTATTTACGGTGTAAAGGGCAGCGGCACCTTTGTGGCAAGATTCAAACAAAAATCCGCCACCGTTTCGCCGGCGGTGACGGGCAGCATGATTGAATTGGGCTTTATGGAGGGCTTTGACAGTCTCAACAGCAAAATGGTGCCTGTTATAAAAAAAGTGGCGTCGAGAAAAAATCTCGAGCGGCTTTTTACCTACGATTACCCTTTGGGAATGCCGCATCATCTGAATATGGCACGACAGCTTTTTGACTACGAGCCGGAAAACATCGCCATCACTTATGGCGTTCAAAATTCGCTGTCCATTGCGGTCAATTCGGTTTTCAGCCGGGGCGCAAAGGTGGTAATTGATGAATTTACCTATCCTAACTTTATCGAGTTGGCAAAAAATCACAACTTAAAACTGATTACAGTGCCGTCGGACGATGAGGGTATGTTGGCGACAAAACTTGAATCAATCTGCCGGCAGGAGCACATAAGCGGCATTTATCTTATGCCGACGGCGACCAACCCGACGACACAGCAAATTTCGCTCAAAAGACGAATGGAGCTCGCCCACATAATAAAGGAGTACGGCCTCATTTTAATTGAAGACGATATCATGGCTTTTTTGGCGGACAACAAATTGCCGTCTGTTTCCTCTATGGTGCCGGAAAACTCAATAAACATTTTCGGCACTTCAAAGACAATATGCTCCGGCATCGGTGTGGCGTACATGGCTTATCCGGAGGCGATGAAAGAGAGCATCGAGACGACGATATTCAACATAAATGTCAAGACCTCCTCTTTTAACGCCGAGATAATGTATCGGTTTTTTGCCGACAATATGTTCGAGGAACTGCTGGCGGAAAAAAAGGTGCTGGCAAAACAGGCAAACGAAATTTTTGACAGATATTTTCCGCAGAACAAAAAGAAATGCGCCATAAATCCGCTCTGCAGGTGGCTGGAAATAAAGACGGACATAAGCGGCCTGGACATTGAAAAGTCAATAGCCCAAGTCGGCGTGCGCGTCTATCATTCCGACAGATTCTGTATATCGAGCACGGGCAAAAACTATCTGCGCATTTCGCTCTCCTCCGCCTCAAATGCAGAAGAATTGGAAAGAGGCATTTCGGTGCTGCGCGATTATCTGGTCGAAAAAAATTACATATAAAAATTATTTGTTCGCAGAAATTACATGACAAACCGTGACGGCGAAAAAATCCCTTGGGTACTCAAAATACCGCAAGGGATTTTTTCTCCGTTCTGTCAAGCGGGTGTGACAGGTCGCCGCTTCCTTTGACATCATTTCCGTGTAC
>JAQXIW010000085.1 GCA_029007985.1 Oscillospiraceae bacterium
GCCAGTTTGTTCTGAAATGCTTCCAGCTTCTGCTTGCGTGTTCTGTCGGTCTTTATATCCCGTATTTCTGCGAACTCTGCTTTTAGGTCATCAAGAAACAGTGGGTCGATAACCTTGTGAATATTTTCCAGACTTGTGTAATGCATACCACCACTGCGACGAGTTTCAGGATTCAGAGTGCTTTCAAACACAGCACCGAAAATAGTAGGGCTAATCATGGCCCAGTTGAAATCTTCACTTGCATTGTGTAACAGTAAGTCAACAATCTCCTGTGTAAACTGTGGAATGATAATTTTCTCATCAGTAAACAGACCACCATTTACATAAGGAAATGCCAGCAATGCAGGGTCATCGTATGGGTCGCGGTCGGCTTCTTTGGTGTCCAGCATTTTAAACAGGTCAATGACAGCTTTGCGGACATCTTTCACAGCAAAACTTTTAATATAGTCATGGAACATAGCATGATGTCCAAACAGTCCGCTATCTTCTGCATACAGACAGAAAACAAGACGAACACATAACATGTTCAAACTTTTATGTGTTTCTTCACTGTCTTTGTCTATGTACTGTTTGTATAATGAATCATAAATCTTACCAACCAGTTCGCCAGCCTGAATTGAAACATCCAGTTCTTTTTTCAGAATTTCGCTGTCTGTTTTTACAAGGAAATTCATACGATATGCTTCTTCTGGCAGGTTTTCCAGTTTGATGATTTCAGGCTCGCCATAAGGCTTTTCCATATCATAGATATAGAAGCTTTCAAAGTTTGATGTGATTACATAACGTGGATGCTTTGAAAGCGGCAGTTCTGAAATATATCTCTTTGCCTGTTGGAACGGATTGAGCAGAGAGCCATCTGATTGTTTAATAGGTTTGTTCAGGTCTTTACCCAGACTTTTCTGTTCAATCAGAACTTTGGTTGTTTCAATATATCCATCTATAAAGCTGGTGTGGTCGATATGCACTTGGTCTTCAAAGGAAATATAATGGGCTGGGTTTTCAACACCATATACTTTCTGCAACAGTTCCAACCAGAACGGCTGGCTCTGTCCTTTTTCATAGCCTTTGCCTTTCCAGTATTCAGCAAAAGCCTTTGCAGTTTGTTTCTGTTGTTTATCGGTCATAGGTTTGATACCTCGTTATATTTGATACAATAATTATATCATTGATATTTTTGCTGTTCAAGATTACTGTTTTATTATACAAATAGAATCCGGGACAAATGCCCTGAATTCTATTTTGACTGTTATATTTCTTATATAATTATGTTAAATTTACGAGCTGATACTTTATAGACATATAGCACTACTAATATGAGTTACTGGATATATACTAAGACAGAGTATCAGAGATGCATAGTTCATCAGGTGAGAAACACTCTTAAATATGTGTCAGACAAGGACAAAAAAGCTTTTGCAAACGACCTTAAAACCATATATCATGCATCAAATGAAGAAGCTGCCCTTTCAAGTCTGGACAGAGTAACAAGCAAATGGAAGGGAAAATATCTAAACAGCATGAAAAGCCGGTTTGCCAACTGGGATGCAATTTGCCCGATATTCAAGTTTTCCTCTGATGTGCGAAAGATAATCTACACTACCAACGCCATTGAGAGTCTTAATTCCACATACCGAAAGCTCAACAGACAGAGAAGTGTGTTCCCAAGCGATAAGGCTTTACTTAAAGCCTTGCATCTCTCAACTTTCGAAGCCGGTGCTAATGCTCAGCGTTGGATTGTCAGACTTTGTGGTGAAGGCGGTAAAATCTTTTCTGCTCTTTCCCCTACTAACTATGCGCTGAACATCAAGCGGTATGAAAATAACAGATGTACTATTTGGCCTGCTTCCGGTAATAACAACAATGCTGATCCTGTACCGGATGTTCTTACTGTTGACAGAACAAATAACATCTATAGAATCAAAATGCAGTGATTTTTAAAATATTTGTATTGCCGCATTTGCAAAATAAATACTAACAGTATTTAGGAATACAATTGCTGTATTGCGGTTTTTTATATTATTAGTAAAATTTACCTAAAACTTAATTATTATTCCTTTATTTTTACACGGTTTTGTTATATAATGAGCGAAAAGGGAGTGTGAAAAATGAACAATCACGGTTATAAAATGATAGCTCCGATAGTTATTACGGCTCTGACCGTCGCATATTTTGTGCTGTATTTCAGCTTGATAATCGGCACGGTAGAAGGCATCGCAAAAGTTTTGCTCGGAATTATCCCGTTGGCGTTGGCAGGTACTATGCTGTACGTATGCATAGAGAGAATAAAAGAGATAAAGAAAGGTGAAGAAGATGATATTAGTAAATACTGATTACATCAGCGGCAAAAATCTGGAAATGCTCGGCCTGGTAAAAGGCAGCACAATCCAGTCAAAAAACATCGGCAAGGACATCACACAGGGGCTCAAGACCTTGGTGGGCGGCGAATTGACAGCCTACAACGAAATGATGAATGAAGCCAGAGCCATAGCCACAAAGAGAATGGTGGCAGAGGCGGAAGCCCTCGGCGCAGACGCAATCGTCAATATCAGATATTCATCTGCCGCCGTTATGCAGGGCGCGGCGGAAGTCATCGCCTACGGCACGGCTGTAAAGTTTGTGTGAGGAAACAATTTTAATACAATTCCCCCGAAAGTCTTGATTTTCGGGGGTTCATCATTTACTTAAAAATATGGATTCGTAGCTTAACTTATCGAAATGAACGGTTAAAAATTACTTAGCTGAAATATTATTATTTCCCCACATATCCTGTGATAATTATACCCACAAAAACAAAACGCGGACATTGTCCGCGTCTATTAAAACAGCAAAAGCGCCAGGGCAAAAAAGCCGCCGAAGAGCATATTTCGCTTATAGCTTTTGTCGTCTGCCGATGTGATATACGCCTGCATAAAAGATGTGATTGAAAACAGCCCCACATAAATTATGAATGTATCCCGAATACCCGTCAGCTGCATAACGACCAGCACAAAAGATATTACAGTCAGTATAATATTGGCAATATATATCAAAATGTCTAATTTTGTAAAACCGTCAGGAAATTTCATATCTTCACCCCACTGCTTTTATTCTATAACATAAATATGGAAAGTCAATGAAATATGAAAAACTTATTTGATTTTGCGGCAAAATGTAATATAATATTAAGACATAAATCCAAAAGAGGTGTTATTATGACAAAATTTGTACCCTATGAAAAAATGTCAAAAAAGGCAAAAAAGCTTTACGACAGACAAAAGCGAAACGAATGGACTGTTAAACCGACTCAGAGAGTCAAAGAGAGCAAAAAACTGTACAACAGAGCAAGGCAAAAGACCGCCGGGAAAGGATTTTCCGATGACGGTCTTTTTATTTGTTAAAAAATAGAACTTCTATTGATAATTATAAAATTATTTGCTATAATATCAACCGCTTGTATTAAAGGAGATAATTATGTTTAAGAAATTCAGACGGGACAGAGATTTTTATAAATCCGTACTTGTTGTCGCCGTACCGATAATGATTCAAAACGGCATAACAAATTTTGTATCGCTGCTGGATAACCTTATGGTTGGCCAGGTGGGCACATTACAGATGTCCGGCGTATCCATAATAAACCAGCTGATGTTTGTTTTTAATTTGACTGTTTTCGGCGGCCTTGCCGGCGCAGGTATATTCGCGTCGCAGTTTTTCGGCAAATCCGACTATGACGGTGTTAAGCGGACAATTCGTTTCAAAATGTATATGAGCATTATTCTGCTTTTGGTCGCCGCCTTTGTGTTTATAAATTTTGACACACAGCTTATCGGTATTTACCTTAAAGGCGGCAAAAATCCGGAGGATGTGGCGCGGACGCTGGCCTACGGCAAAGAGTATTTGAAAGTGATGCTTATAGGTCTTGTGCCTTTTGCTCTCACTCAGATTTTCGCCTCCACTTTGAGAGAGTGCGGCGAGACGGCGCTGCCGATGAAAGCCGGAATTACCGCCATCGGCGTAAACCTGGTTTTCAACTATCTTTTGATTTTCGGTAAATTCGGCTTTCCGCAAATGGGTATAAAAGGCGCCGCCGTCGCAACGGTTATGTCCAGATTTGTGGAATTTGCCCTGGTGTTCTTTTCGGCAAAGAGAAATACCGCCAAATATCCGTTCCTTACAAATATTTTCAGCCCTTTGGGTATCGACGGCGCTCTCACAAAACAGATTATCGTCAAGGGCTTTCCGCTTTTGGCAAACGAGACGCTGTGGTCGGTCGGTCTTTCTCTGGTTACACGGGCCTATTCCACAAGGGGTCTTGAGGTCGTTGCGGCATACAACATTACCACAACGGTGTCAAACCTCTTCAACGCGGTGTTTATGGCAATGGGCAATGCCATAGCAATTATAATCGGTCACGAGCTGGGCGCCGGCAAGACAGAACAGGCGTACGAGGACGATTTGAAAATCACCCGGTTCTGCACAGCTCTGTGCGTGGGTATCGGCGTGATGATTGCCTGTGTATCGCCGATTATACCGCAATTTTACAACACGAGCGCCGAGGTCAAAACGCTGGCGACAAGACTTATATTGGTCAACGCTCTTTGTACGCCGCTTTACGGCTTTACAAACTGCGCCTACTTCACGCTGCGCTCCGGCGGCAAAACCCTCATCACCTTCCTGTTTGACAGTATGTTTGTAATATTTGTCACTCTGCCGGCGGCGTATTTGCTGACGCACTACACCTCTCTTTATATTGTCGCATGTTTCCTTATCGTAAATTCGCTGGATTTGATAAAATGTATTTTCGGCTATGCCCTTGTAAAGAAGAAAATCTGGGTAAACAATATAGTGGAACGGTAAAAGAAATTACCCATTAACTCAATTTTTACACAATATGCGTTTATAATTCAGATAAACAATTATTTGGGGGATGTAAAATGAAAAAACTGGTAGCTTTGCTGGCATTGGGCGCTCTCGCCCGGGGCTTTGTCGAAGGTGTGAAAAGAGAAATGAAGAAACACGAGCAAATGACCGACGACTATGTCGAGCTGACAAAGAAAATGGCGGAAGAAGCCGAAAAGGCAAAGGAAGAAATAGACGAATAACAAAACACCTCAAAGGCGCAATGCTTTTGAGGTGCTATTTTTATTGTCTGTCAAAATATGCCTTCCCCCGAGACGGCCAAAAGTATGTCCTGATATATCCGTCAGTCGACAGCACGACGAATTCGTTGGTTTCCTCTATGTAGTAGACAAAATCTCCGTCTTCCTTTTCCGTCTTGAAAAGTGCGTCTGGGTTGTTTATAACCCGTGAAGCCGCGGCCTCGTAATCGTCGGCGTTTTCAAAACCCATTTCGACGCCGTGTTTTTCATAATGTGATTTTTTCAGCGATTTGTTTCTGAAATAATAGGCGACATATTCTTTTTCTTCCTCCGACGAGCCGACATCCGCCGAAGAAACTTCGCTTTCGTCAAAAGAGCTTGTTTGCGATGATGACGGATGGTTACTCTCGACTTGGGAATTGCCGCCCGACTGCCGCCCGGTTGATTTACAGCCGCAAAAAAGGAAAAGGACAACCGAGAGCAGAGCCAACAGTTTGTAAAATTTTTTCATATTTCGTCTGCCTCCAAGCCGCGATATTCTCTTTTTGCCTGTTTTAAGGATTTTTTATTTGCTCCGCCTTGAAAAACCGGGTCGCGCCTTTGGGTTTTGTCGTCCTCCCAGCCGCAGACAGGGCAAATTTCAAAACCGTTTTTTTCGCCGAAATAGTATTTTTCACACACCGGGCAAATTCTGTTTTCGTCTTTTTCTTTGTATTCCACGCTTTTACCGTGGGTGACGGCGTAGACAATGTCGCTTTTGACTTCGTCGCCGATTTCAAAATCTGTGTTCACCACAAAAATGCCGTCGGACATCTGTATTTTTTCTTTTTGTATTTCTTTAGCGGTCTCGCTGTCCCGACCGAAATACGCGGAAAACACGATGTTCCCCCGCACAGTCAGGTTATCCCGCGCGGCGAGAATATCCTCTTTGAAGCGCTTGTCGCCGCATACCGTAATTATTTTGTGTTTATCCATATTCAATCCTGCCTTTTTTAACCATTATATACAAATACCGGGCAAAATACAACCTTTGCCGCAACGGCAGGGCAAAACCTAAACATAAATTTATAAAAAACCGAAAAAACAACCCCCAACCGATTCCGTCACGGAAAGGGTTAGGGGTTAAGTTCTCTGCTGCTCATTATTTCTCACTGTAAGAATGTGCAGCTTCTTTAATATATTTTGTTAATGTTGAAAATACCGACATCTTTTTCACTCCTTTTTATATTCGCCTGTGGTTTGAAAATTGTTTGTTGTAATCAGTCCTCGATTTTGTTGGCATAAGACTGTGCGGCTCTTTTTACGAAAGAAATTACTGTCATTGTTATGTCCTCCATTTAAGTTTTGATGTGCGATTTATAATTAGTCTTCGATTTTGTTGGCGTAAGACTGTGCGGCTCTTTTTACGAAAGAAATTACTGTCATTGTTATGTCCTCCTTTTAAGTTTTGGTGTTGTGATTTTAATCAGTCCTCGATTTTGTTAGCGTAAGACTGTGCGGCTCTCTTTACGAAAGAAATTACTGTCATTATTGCGTCCTCCTCTTTATTTTAGAATGTGCTTGGCTTTGAGCGGTGGCTTTCCTCATATCCGCTCATACAAGTCAGGGGATTGAATGATATAACCATTTTCTCTGCCTCCTTTTTCTGCGGTAAGCTCTTTGCTTATCGTGACTACATTGTACCACTTAAAAACATATTTGTATGTGACTAAGTCACATTGCACAAAGATTTTACAAATTATTTATGCATTATTACCAATAAAATATCGTTATCAGAGAAGAGCGGCAGAATGACCGCAAATCAAAACAGGGCCGCTTTCACAGCCCTGTTTTACAATTTTATTTTCCGACGACAGGACAGAGTGTTTATACATATATATACTCATCCAGAGTCAGCGAATAGATGATACATTTTACATTTTCCGCCCCGTACAGCGCTTTTGCGCCCAGGCGGTACAGCTCGAGCTGCATTGAGTAGCGCTCTTTCAAAACCGCCGTCGACTTGACATTGTCGGTCTTGTAGTCGATTACCGTCACGCCGTCTTTGTCAATCAGCACACAGTCCATAATGCCCTGTAAAAGCACCTCTTCGCCCCGGTAGGCGTCGTCGCCCATGGCGAGCCGAGCGGAGATAGGAATTCTGAAATTTCTCTCCTTTTCGATTTTTTCCGCCTTCAATATCATATCTGCGATAGGGGAATTGACGAAATTCATAACGGCTTTTTTGCTGATTATTGCGGTGTTTACAAGGCCGCTTTGAGACAGCCTTTCACATTCGGCTTCGTAATTTTCCCTTGTGCGCAATATGTCGCAATGCGCCAAAAAATTGTGTACGGCCGTACCCCTGTCCGCCCGTGAAATTATTTGGCTGTCGGTGAAATCCGGCTTTTGCAAAACCGTGTCGGCGGATTTTGAAATGAGAGAAACGCTGACCTTTATCGGCAATTTTGTCTTTAACTCGTTAGGATAGACATAGGATAAATTGCTCATAACGGCGGCAGTCGTCCCGTCGTCCCATTCGTAATCCGTCTCCTTGTCGCCGCTTTGAGCGACGGCGTCCCAACCGTCAAACAGGCTCAATGCGATGCGGCATTTGTCGGCGCCGTCGGTGCGCTTTAACGAAAAGTCGTTTTTGACGGATTCGGCGTTTGCCGCGGCGCCCAATATCCAGTTGAGCCGGCTGTTGTTTTGGGCAGTGAAATATTCCGGTATTCCGTCGCCGCATTCCAACATGATTTTTTCATACTTTGACATTCCGCTTTTGGCTTTTGTCCGCCGGTTTGATGTCAAAAACAGATAGTTTTTCGCCCTGGTCGCCGCCACATACAAAAGACGGATTTCATCGTCCGCCGTGTCCTGTGACATGGCTTTTTTAATTGCCCGAATTTGCAGTGTGGACACATTTCTGCCGAATGATTTTTTCGCGTATATGCCCATTCCGTAATCCGGGTGCATGAGAATGTTTTTACTCTCGTCCTTTTTATTGAACTTTTTGCCCAAATTGCTCAAAAATACCACCGGGAATTCCAGCCCCTTTGACGAGTGCATTGTCATTATGGTTACTTTGTCTTTGTCAAAAACCGTCTTTGATTCGGATTTTGCGCCGTTTTCGATGTTTATGTCTATCCGCCTCAAAAAAGCCGGCAAATCCCGGTTGTGAGTTTTAGCCCAGGATTTTGCAAAGGCGATAAACCGGCGGATGTTCTCTCTCTTTTCTGAGCCGTTTTCCGAAAAGGCTATGGCTTTGTAGTAGCCGGTCTTTCTGCATATGTGGTCGATGAGCTTGTCCGGGGAAAGAATGCTCCGGCTGTCGTGAAATTCTTTCAGCGTTTGCAAAAATGCCTTTGATTTTTCCGTGCCCGACCGTTTGAGCAGCCGGTAAAAGTTTTGCTTTTTGTTTTGTACTCTTATGTCGATGAGCTCGTCGAGGGTAAATCCAAACATCTCGCCGAACATCGTCGCCGTCAGATAAATTTCCCGGGTCGGATTTGCAATGACTCGCAAAAGATTTATAACTGATTCGACCTCCGGCTTTGTCAGCGGCGACTCGTCGTCTCTGACAACGGATTCAATGTTTATTTTTGACAGCGCCTCGTAATAATCCGCCGCCTTGGCAAAGCTCCTGAGCAGAATACAAAAGTCGCCTGCGTTTACCGCTCGCTTGCTGCCTCCCTCGTCAATCTGCACGCCGTCGGCTATCATTTTTGCTATTTTGCCGGCGACAAATTCAGCCTCACAGTCTTCGCACAACACTATCTCCGTGCAGATATCGGCGTCCGACGGCACATATCCGTCGTCCCTGTAATAGAGCATTTCGTTTTCGTTGTACTCTATTCCGCCGCAGTTTTTGTTCATCAGTTTTGAGAAAATATAGTTCACATCTCTCAAAATGCCGTAGTCCGAGCGGAAATTTTTCGACAGGTACATAGTGTTGTACTTTTCCGGCTCTTTCTCGCCCAGCCGTCGCTTATCTAAAAATATTTGCGGCGTGGCGTTTCTGAAACGGTAAATAGACTGCTTAATATCGCCCACGACATACAAATTTGACAAATTATCCTTTGCCAGCATACAGAAAATCGCGTCCTGTACGGCGGAGGTGTCCTGGTATTCGTCCTCCATAATGTAGTCGTAATGCTCTCGCAGTTTAAGGCACAGCGGGGTGGGTCTGCCGTCTTCGTCTGCCAAAAGACGAGCGGCAAAATGCTCGTAATCGTTAAATTCAAAGCTTTTATTTTTTAATTTTTCCCGCGTTAAAAGCTGCTGATATTTGAAATATACATCAAAAAGCACATCAATGTACTTTTTTGTAGCGGCGTTGTCCCGTTTGAATTTATCCTCGTCCAAATAGGATATGTCTTTGAGAATCTGCTCCTCGGCGGTTTTGAAATTGTCGCCGTACAGCTCTCTTATGCCGTCTTTTAGTTTTATATCGTACTCGCCGCAGTCCTTTGTCTTTGCCGTGCCGAGCTTCAAAGCCCTGCCCACTCCCTCAATGTGAGTTTTGAGGGACGAAAAATCCTCTTCGGCGGCGTATTTCACCGCTAAATCGCTAAACCGGGCTATGCTTTCCAGCCCGTTGTCGTAGCCGGTGACGGCGGATTCTTCGTACAGCCGCAACATTCTGTCGGACAAAAATTTCAGGTAGTCCGCCTTTCTTTTAATGCTATTTGACATTATCCGGTAATAAGGGGTGTCCTTTATACAGTCGGTGACGGCGTAGGCGTTTTTCATCTTCTCCGCGCGCTTTTCCGGGTTCGGCTGACCTTTGAAAAAATTGTCCATATCCGACAAAAACCGTCTTATTTCCTTGTCGCTGCTGCTCTTGCCGAAACACGCCACCAGGTCGTTAAAATCCCGTAGGCCGTAGCCGTACTCCATTGCGCCGTCTATCGCTTTGGAATGGAGGTGTTTTGCCGTCGCGTCGTCGCATACCCCCGAGTCCGACGGTATGCCCAGCGTCTCGAAATTCTGCAGCGCAAGCTTCATCGCAAAGGCGTTTATCGTGGAAATGTCGGCGGTTTTCAGTCGGTTTTTCTGGTTTTGCAAATGTATTTTTCTGTCGGTAAAAACCTTTGGGTTTGTGCCGTTTTTGGCGGCGGCTTTTTCGCTGTCGGCGTATTCTTTTATTTTCTTATCCAGAGCGTCGCTGATTTTTCGCCTGAAATCCGCCCTTGACGCCCTTGAAAAAGTGACGATGAGCATTTTTGAAATGTCGGCGCCCTGTTCGGTTATAAGTCTTATCACTCTTTCGACCAGGACCGTCGTCTTGCCAGAGCCGGCGGCGGCGGAAAGAATGGTGAATTTGCCTTTCCGGTTTATCGCTTCAAGCTGTTGATTTGTGAACCGAGCCATTTACTCATCTCCTTTCTCGGCGTACATGATTGATTTATCGGCTTTCAGCCTGGTGTCCGTGACCTGTTTTGAGCGCATGCAGACCGGGGCGTATATACAGTAGGCACAGGCTTTGCCCGGACGGTTTTCCTCCTCTGCCAACGGCACGGCCGGAAAGACGCCGTCAAAGGAATTGTCGCCCATCTCCTTTATCTTTTCCGTCACATAGGACAGGATTTTGTCAAATTTTTCCCGTGTGGTTACAATGCTCCGCTCGTCCTTTGTTATGCCTCGCGCGCCCATTCGTATAACGCCGAAATTTTTATCGCCGCCGTTGCCGAAGGCGTCTAAAATCTCACGGGAATTGAGAGCCATACCCACCGCCTTAAACAGCACGGAGCCCTCGTTTTCGTCGTCGTTTTTCGGCGCGATTTCCGAGCGCTGATACATGACCGCCCCCGGCTCGAGAGGTTTATCCCCTTTTTCAAAGCCGGACTGCAAAAGCCCGTTCATATAGACCAGCAGCTGTGACGACAGGCCGCTGGCGATGTCTCTTTCGTCAAAGGACTTTGAGCCGGTTTTGTAATCCACCACTCTCAGATAGTCCTTTTGTTCGCCTCGGTATATGTCG
Source organism: Oscillospiraceae bacterium (assembly GCA_029007985.1). Lineage (GTDB taxonomy): Bacteria > Bacillota > Clostridia > Oscillospirales > Ruminococcaceae > RGIG3102. The sequence continues at coordinate 11,038 of JAQXIW010000085.1, forward strand.
ACCCTGTCCACCACGCCCCGAATTGATATTTCGTTGCCCTTGTCGGTGGTTATCTTCATAGGCGGTATGCCGTCTTTTCCGATTTTCTTTTCAAAGGCAACCGGTCGGAAAAGCCCGTTTTTCTGCTCTTCCAATATGTGATACAGCAATTCTTTGGCATTTTCCTTCATATTTTCGTACTGCGATACGAATTTCGGGTTGTCTCTGATTTCCGGCGGAAAAGTTTTGTCGGTGTACATTTTTACCGCCTCGTCCAAATCCGCCTCGATTTGCCGCGGGCTCTGTTTGTAGAAATTTTCCCCGTACTTGCCCAGCACTATTTCAACTATAAAATGAAGATATGTGCCGGAAGTCCTTGCGTCAAACCGTGCTTTTTCGATAGGTCTTGCCCTGAGAACGCTCTGCATGAAAAATTCAAATGGACATTCATAGTATCTTTCGGCGCTCGTAGGTGAAATTTGCATAGATTTGTCATATCTGTTTGTCAGCAGAGCCCTTAAATTGTCCTTGTGGGTAATTTCATAGCTGCGCCGAGGAGGCACGGTGGTGTCGATTCCGATTTTTTTGAGCAGGGGAATATACTTTTTCTTTTCCTCTTCATCGGAAATGCCGCTGACATAGTCGGCAAAAAAGTCTGCGGTGACTGCATAGTCGGCTATGCCCAGAGACAGAGCCGGCAAATCCATATCGTTTTTCAGCTTTTGTATGTGCGAGGAAAGCTGCTGTCTCTCGCCGATGTTGTTTTCGCAAAATGAAATATACAGCTTTTCCCGGGCGGTCGTCAGAGTTTTATAGAAATACAGATTTTCAAATGCGGTCTGGTTTTTGCCGTCGCTGTCCAGCTCCAGCCCCAGAGCCTCCCTGTCGGAATCCGTTATCAGCCCGACGGAATCGCCCGCCGCAGGGAAAGAGTCCTCTGCCGCCCCGAGCACAAACACGGCTTTTACGGCGTCCAGTTTCATTCTCTTCGGCTTTGTTATCATTACACAGTCCTGAGTCTGAGGCGAAAATTCCAGGCTTGTGCCGGCGAGCATCAGCGAGTACAGCTCCCGCACAGCCTCCGCCGTCACAACGTCCTCCGACAAAATGTCGTTCAGCGTGTCCAGACAGTTTACCGCCACATCCCAAAGCCTTATAAACAGCGCTCTTTCGCTGTCGGATTCTATGCTCTGTGCCGTCTGCTCGGCCTTTTCCTCCGCGCCGAGAGCCTGCGCCAGCTCATAGCACTTTTTCAGCAAATCGCCCCCGGCGTACAGTTCGCCCGGCACAATGCCGCCGAAAATACCGTACAAAAACCGCCTGATCTCGTTGACGGCGTCCAGGTTTTCTCTCTCGCTGTCCGGCACCTCCCGTTTAATTCCCTCGGGAGAGAGGGTGAAAGGTTTTGAAAAATCCAATTCGGTGTTCTGCCACACAAAGAGATAATTTTCAAACAGAGAAATTTTCTCCTCGTCCGCGCCGGTGAGCCCGGTGTGCAAAAGGGCGGCGGAATTTTCTTCGTTCAGCCCCTCCGCCATAATTTTCAGCACCGAGCCGAAAAACACGCTCGCCCGGGCGGTAGACACGATTCTGCCCTCGTCAATAAAATACGGTATGCCGGCGAGAGACAGGCTCTCTTGCAGCCGATGTTCATATTTTTCCGGCTGGGGCGACACTATCGCTATGTCGTTGTAGCTGTAATTTTCCTCTCGCACCAATTTTCTGATCTGCGCTACCGTCCGACAGACCTCTTCAAACCGGGTCGGGTACCGGGTGACAAAAAGGCTGTTTTCGGCCTTGTCGCACAACCCGGCTTCGCCGCCCTGTAAAACTTCGTCCAGCAGAGCCAAGTTCCCGCTTTTGAATCTCACCGCCGGGCTCAGAATTTTCGGCAGAGAGCCCAATTTGCCCCCGGCGTGTCTTGCAAGAGTGCGCGCCGTCTGTTTTGTGTAGTAGAAAATGTCGGATTCGCCGTCTGCGGCCTCGGCGGAGTCCGCAGTGAGAGACACCGTTACCGCGTCGGCTTTTTCAATCATCGTCTTGATTATCATCAGCTGACCGTAGGAAAAATGCTCAAAGCCGTCTATGAATATGTTTTGACCGTCGGTGTATTCGCCCGGCAATTTTTCCGCCAGAATTTTCAGCACGTCCTCCTCGTCACAGAACTTATCCCCCATGAGTCCGCGGTAATCCGAATACAAAAGGGATATTTCCCTAAGCTTTTGAGTTTGGCTGTCGCTTTGTGCGACTATGCCGGACAAATCCCCCGGCATAAATCCGCTTCTCTCCAAGTCGTCAAAAGTGCCCGCCAAAAGATAGGCAAAGGCAAAACTGTCCGCCTGTCTGCCGTACAATTTCAGCACATTTTTGCTGTTTAATACCGCTCGGCGCACCATTACGGCTTTGCCGGCGGTGTTCAGCACCGTAGGCGACAGCTTGCCGTGGTTGCGCTCCGTCTCGATTTTCAGCGATGTGAAAGAGTGCAGCTGCACTAAATTTCTCGGCGCAGATTCTCTGTCCAACAGCGAGAACAAAAGCGTCTCGCCGGTTTTGGAATATTGCTCCGGCACAATGTAAATACACTTTTTGCCCTGTTTTGCCAGCTCGCAAATTCTGTTCATTATCTGTGTGGTTTTGCCTGTACCGGCAGTACCGATTACAAAATTCAGCATTGTCATCCTCGTAAAATGTTATATATACATATTATAAATCATTATGTGTCCGATATAAAGCCCTTTTGCCGAAAAGATAATAAACATATGTTTAATAAATACTGTTGATTATAAATGTGAAATTCGTTATAATATACGATTGTCAACAATATGAAAACAATATGTAAAATTTACGGATTTCACGGATTTGTAACATTTTATGTGATATAATTCTGTTTATCTAATGCGCAAATAATTTTGAGGTGAAAAAATGAAAGTCAAAGTCGGTATTGACATAGGCTCAACAACCGTTAAGGTTGTCGTACTTGACGAAAATTACAATTCCCTTTACGAAAGTTATGAAAGACATTTTGCAAAGGTCAGAGAAAAGGCCGTCGAACAGCTCAAAGCCTGCTCGCACCTTTTGGTCGGCAACGAACTGACCGTTGCGGTTACGGGCTCTGCCGGTCTGGGTGTGGCAAAGCGGGCGGATATTCCTTTTGTACAGGAGGTATACGCGACTGCGGCGGCGGTAAATAAATATATCCCGGGCGCAGACGCCGTAATAGAACTGGGCGGCGAAGACGCAAAAATCATATTTTTCAGAGGCTCGCTCGAAGAGAGAATGAACGGCTCCTGTGCCGGCGGCACCGGCGCATTCATCGACCAGATGGCGACTCTTTTGAATGTGGATGTCAACGAGCTGGACAGACTGTCTCTCAAACACGAAAAAATATACCCGATAGCCTCCCGCTGCGGCGTTTTCGCAAAGAGCGACATTCAGCCTATTCTCAACCAGGGCGGCAGAAAAGAGGATGTTGCCGCGTCTATTTTCCAGGCAGTCGTCGACCAGACAATAGCCGGTCTTACCCAAGGCAGAGACTTAGACGGAAAAATAGTATTTTTGGGCGGCCCTCTGCACTTTTTACAGGGCTTGAGAGAAAGATTTATCGAAACTCTCAACCTTGACGAAGAGCACGGTATCTTCCCGGAAAACAGCCAGGTTTTCGCGGCGGTCGGCGCGGCGGTTTGCTCTGAATCCTACGATGCGACAACTTATGAAAAGCTCATAGAAAAACTGGAAAACGCCGTCACGGCTTCATCAATTCAAAACCCTATGCCTCCGCTTTTTGAAAGCGAGGACGAATACAGAGACTTCTCCCAAAGACATCGGGCGGCAAAGCCGGCTCTGCGGGATATAAATACATACAGCGGCGACGCCTATTTGGGCATAGACGCCGGCTCCACCACCACTAAAATAGTTCTCATGGCGGAAAACGGCGGTATCCTGTACAGCTACTACAATTCCAACAAGGGCAACCCTGTCTCCGTCGTTAAAGAACAGCTTGAGAGAATTTACTCCGTCTGCGGCGACAGAATCAAAATAGTATCCTCCGGCGTAACCGGATACGGCGAAGATTTGATTAAAAACGCCTTTTCGGTAGACTACGGCTTAGTCGAGACCGTCGCTCATCTCAGAGCGGCAAAGCACTTTCAGCCGGATGTGGATTTCATCATCGACATCGGCGGTCAGGACATGAAGTGTTTCAAGATAAGAAACGGCGCAGTCGATTCCATTATGCTCAACGAGGCATGTTCCTCCGGCTGCGGCTCATTTATAGAAACATTTGCAAAGGCTCTCGGCTACGGCATCGCGGATTTTGCAAAGCTCGGCCTCTACGCCAAAACCCCTGTAAATCTCGGCTCGAGATGTACGGTGTTTATGAATTCGTCGGTAAAACAGGCGCAGAAAGACGGCGCCTCCATTGAGGACATCTCCGCCGGCCTGTCCATATCCGTAGTCAAAAACGCCATTTACAAAGTTTTGCGCGCGTCGAGCGCCGACGACTTGGGCAAGCACATTGTAGTCCAGGGCGGTACATTCTTAAACGACGCGGTCTTGCGCTCCTTTGAGCAGGAAATCGGCAGAAATGTAGTCCGTCCGGTCATCTCAGGGCTTATGGGCGCATACGGCGCGGCTTTGTACGCCAAGGACACCGGCAAAAAGGACACCTCTCTGCTCTCTGCACAGCGGCTGAAAAACTTCACCCACACCGCAAAGCCGGTCACCTGCAATCTGTGTACCAATCACTGTTCGCTCACGGTGAACACCTTTGACGGCGGCAGAAGATTTATTTCCGGCAACAGATGTTCCAGACCTTTGGGCAAAGAGAAGAGCAATATGCCGAATATGTACCAATATAAACTCAAAAGAATACTCGAAATGCAGGGCAAGGGCAACGGCGACGGCTCCAGGGGCAAAATCGGTATTCCTTTGGGGCTGAATATGTATGAAAATCTGCCGCTTTGGTACACGATATTCACCGAATTGAATTTTGAGGTCGTGCTGTCCGGCGTGGGCGACAGAAAAATTTACAAGCTCGGCCAGAGGACAATTCCGTCGGATACCGTTTGTTACCCGGCAAAGCTCATGCACGGCCTTGTACAAAAGCTCATAGACCGGGGAGTCAAGGATATTTTCTATCCGTGTATGTCCTACAACTTTGACGAGGGCAAAAGCGACAACCACTACAACTGCCCTGTGGTAGCCTATTATCCTGAGCTCATAGCCGCAAATATGCCGGACACCGAAAAAATAAACTTTATGGATTTCTATGTCGGGCTTTCGAGAGAAAAGGATTTTGAAAAGCACTTCTCGGAAAAAATGTTTGAAATTTACGGCATACCGAAAAAAGAGACGGTAAGGGCGGTCAAAAAAGGCTATGAAGCCTATCACGCTTACAAGGAAGAAATTTCAAATAAAACACGGGAATACATCGGTTACGCCCGTGAAAACGGCAAAAACATCATCGTCATCGCCGGCCGCCCGTATCACATAGACCCGGAGATCAACCACGGCATCGACGAGCTCATATCCTCATTTGATTTGGTAGTCATCACCGAGGACGGCATATCAAACATTCTCGACAAGCGGCCGAGAAAGGTCTTGAACCAGTGGACATACCAGGCGAGAATGTACCAGGCGGCGAGATATGTCTGCACACAGCCGGATATGCAGCTGGTACAGCTTGTGTCCTTCGGCTGCGGCACCGACGCCATAACCACCGACGAGATGAGAGACATTCTTGAGGGCGGCGGCAAGCTCTACACCCAGCTCAAAATTGACGACATTTCAAATTTGGGCGCGGTCAGAATCAGAATTCGCTCGCTCATTGCGGCGATGGAGGCTCAGAAAGAACGGGCAAAGAACGGCAAAGGAGGGATGTGACAATGGCAAAACTTGAATATGACGAGACAGGCAGACTTCTTTTCACCGAGGAGATGAAAAAAGAATATACGATTCTCATTCCTCAGATGCTGCCTGTTCACTTCACCATAATGAGAAAAATTTTCGAGAGCAAGGGATATAAATGTGAAACTCTCGGCGGCGACGCAAGAGAAATTGTGGATATGGGTCTGAAATATGTCCACAACGACACCTGCTACCCGGCTCTCCTGGTTATAGGCCAGCTGCTTTTGGCTGTGGAATCCGGCAAATACGACCCGGACAAAGTCGCTCTGCTCATAACACAGACAGGCGGCGGCTGCCGTGCCTCAAACTATATCCACCTGTTGAGAAAGGCTCTCAAAAAGGCCGGATTTGAACAGATACCGGTCATCTCTCTCAACCTGTCGGGCCTTGAAAAAAACCCGGGCTTCAAGCTGTCGATAGACTTGGGGATTAAAATGGCTTACGCCATGGTCTACGGCGATTTGATTGTTCTTTTGGCAAACCAGACAAGGCCGTACGAAATAAACAAGGGCGAGACCGACGCCCTGGTGGAAAAGTGGATGAACGACCTTGCTCGGCAATTTGAAAAAGGCGTAAAGACATCGAGAAAATCGGTAATTCGGAATATGGACGCCATCGCCCGGGATTTCGCAAAGGTGCCGGTCACCGAAAAGAACAAGACGAGAGTCGGCGTCGTCGGTGAAATATATGTCAAGTATTCGCCGCTGGGCAACAACAATTTGGAGGATTTCCTGCTCAGCGAGGGCACAGAGCCTGTCGTACCGGGTCTTATGGATTTCATCATCTTCAAAATTTACAACAGGGAAGTCGATGTAGACCTCTACGGCGGCAGCAAAATCAAAAAATACGCCTGCCGCTTCTTGAAAAAGTTTGTCGAGAGCTATCAGCAGAATATGATAGATGTCATAAAGAAATACCCTACATTCAGGGCGCCGGGCACATTCGCGCATTTAGAGCATTTGGCTATGAATTATCTGGGCGCAGGCAACAAAATGGGCGAGGGCTGGCTTTTGACCGGCGAAATGCTGGAACTTATAAACGACGGCACGCCGAACATCGTCTGCACACAGCCTTTCGGCTGTCTGCCTAACCACATAGTCGGCAAGGGCATGATAAGAAAAATCAAGGACGACTATCCGGATTCAAACATTGTCGCCATTGACTACGACCCGTCGGCGACAAAAATAAATCAGGAAAACAGAATAAAACTCATGCTGGCAAATACGGGCAATATGCGCCGCTTTGTCAAGACTGAATAAAAGCAAAACCTCTCGCATAGCGAGGGGTTTGTTTTTTTTCGGCGGTTTATCCGTTGTTCTTTTTAGGCAAGGCTTTGTCTGCACCCGAAAAAACATTTTTATTTTTGTATTGCGCTAAAAAATAAGGCACTAATCCGCTCCGCGCTAAAAATATAATGCATTTGCGGCTGAAATGTGATATAATACACATTTAGAAAATATCAGATATTTAAGTATTGGAGATAGATTATGGGTATTCTTGACGGTAAGAAAAACATACACTTTGTCGGCATAGGCGGCAGCGGTATGTATCCGATAGTACAGATAATGGCGAGCCGCGGCTACAATATATCCGGCTCGGACGTGCTGGAGGGCGACATAATAAACTATGAGAGAAAAATGGGCATAAAAGTAAACATTCCACACGATGCACGGGCGGTTGAAGGGGCGGATTTAGTCGTCTATTCGGCGGCGCTGGCAAAGTTTATGGATACAAACCCGGAGCTTGTTCACGCCAAAGAGTTGGGTATTCCTTGCGTCGAGAGGAGCATTGTCCTCGGCGAAGTTTCCCGCATGTTTGAAAAGAGCATTTGCGTTTCCGGCACTCACGGCAAGACCACCACCACATCAATGATAACACAGGTGCTCGTCGAGGCGGGAAAAGACCCGGCGTGCGTTATAGGCGGCAAATTGCCTCTCATAGACGGATACGGCAAGGACGGAAGCGGCGAAAATGTGGTTATAGAGGCCTGTGAGTTTTCCTACACCTTTTTGGAGCTCACCCCGTATCTCGCGGTTGTGCTCAACATTGACAACGACCACCTGGAATTTTTCAAAACTTTTGAAAATCTGCAAAATTCCTTCAAAAAATTCACCGCGTTGGCGACTGGCGGTATCATAATCAACGGCGACGATGAAAAGACGACGGCGGTAATTCACGATATGCAGGTGCCGATTACCACCTTCGGCATAGATACAGACGCGGATTACAGAGCCGTAAACATCAGAAAAGAGACAAAATCCTTCTACACCTTTGATGTTGTTTGCAAAGGCGAAAAGCTGTGCGAAGTCACACTTTCGGTGCCGGGCAGACACAATATCTACAACGCCCTGGCGGCTTTTGCCGCCTGTCACATCGCAGGCGTCGAGCCTGGCGCAATCCGGGCGGGCATAGAGCATTTCAAAGGCTCGGGCAGAAGATTTGAAATATACGGCGTCAAAGACGGCGTCACCTTTGTGGACGACTACGCTCATCACCCGGCTGAAATAGCCGCAACGCTTTCGGCGGCAAAGGACATGGGCTTTAACAGAGTATTTGCCGTGCACCAGCCTTTCACCTATTCGCGCACAAAAATGCTTATGGATGATTTTGCAAAGGCGCTTTCCATAGCGGACAGAGTTGTCTTGGCGGAAATAATGGGCAGCCGCGAAGTGAATACCATCGGCGTCTACCGGAAAGACCTGGCGCGGAAAATCGAAGGCTGCGTTTGGTTTGATGACTCGTCAAAAAACAATTTTGACGGCATAGTGGAATATATTAAAGAAAACGCCAAGGACGGCGATTTGGTCATCACCCTGGGCTGCGGCGATATTTACAAGGCCAATAAGCGAATGGTCAGAGAATTCGGCGAATAAAAGACGGCGCTTTCGGCAGAATTATCGCCCGACCAAGCCGACAGATGACTTAAATAGAAAAAGTATGAGAAAGGCCCCTTTTGGATAAAGGGGGCTGTCACGATGAAATCGTGACTGGGGGATTGAAAAGCACCGACAAAATCAACACTATTCTTTTGTTAATAATATTATTATGCAAGGCTCACATTGTCAGGGGGGTGCGGGTGTCCGGGGGACACCTTTGCGAAGCAAAAGCACCGACCGAGCCGACAGGCGAGACCTGTCAAAACGAAGTTTTGACTGAGGGGTAGTCCAAAAAATATACCGTTACAATTATGATGTGTTTTTTCTCTCCCTCCGTCAAAAATCAGAGATTTTTGCCACCTCTCTCATCAGATGGAGGCATACGATAATACTTCTTCCCTCAAAAGCTCCGCCGAGCCGACAGGCGAGACCTGTCAAAACGAAGTTTTGACTGAGGGGTAGTTTTTGAAAAATAAATACTCGGTAACAAAAATAGCCTATTTATCGTAGGGGACGATGCTCACATCGTCCCGTATATTATTTAACGAGAAAACTATATGACAATTATTTTGAAAACAAATATGTTGTTATCTTGTTCTCTCTCTCCGTCACGGCGTACCGCCGTGCCACATCTCTCGTCAGAGTGGCTTGCTCATCTGGTAAAAATTCAAAATCCCAGACTACACAAACAGGCAACACCTATCCTTTTATTAAAAAACAATAATATTTCCCAATAAAAAACGGATGCTTTTGCATCCGTTTTGTGCTTTTTCTTATTAAAATTCGTCAAAATACTTAGAGATAATGTCCATAGACAGCTTTGCGCCCACCGGCAGAGAGTCTGTCGTAATCCATTCTTCTCTCGTGTGAGCCCTGTCGCCGCTTGTCATGCCGACTACCACGCCCGGCACGCCTCTTGAAAGCGCACTGTTGGCGTCTGTCGACCGGGCGGATCTGCCGTGCTTAATGCCGGTGGACTCCTCGCAAATCGACTGTATTCTCGATGTCAGCTCTTCCAAAGCGGCCTCGTCCACGCCGTCTTTGCACGGGCGCTTGCCGACGACCTCGACTTCGACTTCCACGCCCATTCCTCTGTATGCCTCAATTACGCCGTTGAAGAAATTTTCCATAATTTCAAGGCTCTTGACGCTGTCGGAGCGGTATTCGTACAGCATGGACGCATTTTGAGCGATTGTGTTTACCGATGTGCCGCCCTCGATTGTGCCCACATTGTAGGTCGTCTTGCCGTACGGCGGCACCTTCATTGTGTAAAATGTGTTTATCATGGATGCCAAAACCGCTATGGCGTTTCTGTTGCCGAATGCGCCGTAGGAATGACCGCCCTCTGTTCTGACGGTGATTTTATATCTGTGAGAGCCGACGGCGTCGTTTGTAATCATGCCGTAATAGCCGTCGTAGGAGATGAATTCCTTGATTCTGCCGGCAAAATCGTCCATTATGCCCATTGAGCCGCGCAGATTGCCCAGGCCCTCTTCGCCGGAGTTTGCCACAAGCAAAAGACCTTTTTTCGGCGTGAGCTTGTTTTCGAGAATATATCTTGCACTCATCAAAAGAGCCATGAGATTTGCTGTGTCGTCGCCTATGCCCGGGCATATAATTTTGCCGTCCTCGACCCTGAGAGGCAAAGGCGTTGTGTCCGGCTGTACCACATCGGTGTGAGCCATAATGACGGTGATTTCGTCACAGCCGTCGCAGTTGAGAGGTAAAACAACATTGCAGTGGCTGTCGATATAGCTCTGAGTGCCGCCGTATGTGTCAAAAAACTTTTTTACCCATTCGGCGCGCTTTTCCTCGTGATTTGACGGCGCCGGTATCTGAGCCAATTCCAACAGGGTGTTGTACTCAAATTCGGCGTTGTCTTTTAAGAATTTTTCGCATCTTTCAGATAGTTTCATAGCTGTAATTCTCCTTTATCCGTTTATTTTATAATACACCTAAAAAACGGCGGCTGTAAAGAAAAATCACAAAAATGTATTATTTGTTGAAAAATCGTGTAAAAAATGGTAATATATTTGCAAAAGTTAACTAAACGGTATCAGAGGTGTTTTATTTGGAGATAAAGGATTTGAAACTTGTCAAGGTGTCCGACAGAATATATTATCTGCCGCATTTGGAGGAATTTGACTGGTGTACATTAGGTCTTGTCATAGGCGACGAGCATGTTTTGATGATGGACAGCGGCGCGTCGGACAGACATGTGGCTCAATTCTTTGCACAGCTGGACGAAAACAATTTGCCGAGACCGGATACGGTCGCCCTGACCCATTGGCATTGGGACCACACCTACGGCCTTGCCCATATTAAGAACACCGTTTCCTTTGCAAACAGAGACACAAACAGACAGATTGAGAAAATGCAGACTTGGGAATGGACGGATGAAGCGATGAAACGCCGTCTGGAAAGCGGCGAGGATTTGGCTTTTTCCTATCCGCACATCAACGGCGAGTACCCGGACAAAAGCAGAATAAAAATAGCCAAAGCGACCGTTGAATACGACGATAAACTGCTTTTGGATTTGGGCGGCGTACATGTCAGAATGCAAAAAATTGAAAATTCCCACAGCTACGACTGTTCCGTGTTTTACATTGAAGAAGAAAAAACGATTTTCCTGGGGGACATTCGGTATGAAGATTTGCTGCCTCTCAAACCGGTGTACTACTCCGATTCCCACGAAAAGCTGATAACAGGCCTGAGAAAATACGATTTTGACAAGGTCATATCCGGCCATCAGCCGCTTATGAGCGCCGATGAGCTGTATGCACAGCTGGCGGCGGTGCAGACAAATGAAAGATAATCATTTCACCTCTCTTTGCGAGAGGTGTTTTATTTTGACGGTTTCGCCTAAAATATAACACAAAATCTCTCTTTATATATATTAAAAAATATGCTATTATAAAATATATATACCCTTTTCGGAGAAAATATGAAAAAATACATATTTGAAAATAAAGACCTTACAAAATCATTCACAATACTCGTCGGCGTTTTGGCGGTGATATTCAGACTGTGTCTTTCATACACACAGTTTGCCACAATTTATCCGCCGCTGGCGCCTATTGACGACGATTTGATGACGAGGGCGGCAATGTCGATTGTAAACGGCGAATGGCTGGGCGAATACAGCTATCTCACAATATCAAAACACGCTTTCTTTGCCGTCTGGCTGGCTTTTCTGCATGTTTTGGGCGTTCCGCTTTTAGTGGGCAACATGGCTCTGTGGGCTTTTGCCTCTCTTTGCGCCGCGTCGGCTCTCGCCCCGGCAATTAAAAAGAGATATGCAAGGCTTGGCTTGTTTTTAATCCTTTTATACAATCCGGCGGCGTCTGCCTGCTATGCCACGAGAATTTACCGCGACGCTGTTTTCCCGTCGCTTTGCCTGATATTTTTTGCCGGTGTAATCGGCGCGGGGCTGAGATACAAAGAAAACATTAAAAAGCTCTTGCCGTATTATGCAATGTACGGGGTATCCTTCGGCTGTGTTTATCTCTGCCGTGAAGACGGCGTTTGGGTTTTGCCGTTTTTCGCCGCGGCGTTTTTGATTGTTGAGGCTCTGCTCATCGCCGAAAAGCAGCCGTTTATAAAAAAGGCGGCGTCAATGCTTTTGCCGTTTGCCGCCTCCGCCGCTATCATCTGCCTTTACTGCCGGCAAAACTACACCCACTACGGCAGATTCATAGTTTCGGATTTTACCTCAAAGGAATTCAAATTCGCCTACGGCGCAATGACAAGTCTTAAACAGGACGATTGGGACCCTATGGTCGCCGTGCCGTCGGATGTGCGCGAAGATTTATACGCCAACATAGACTTTTTCGCCCCTGTAAAACAGGCTCTCGAAGACCCGCTGTTAAAGGGCGGATATTACAACGAAAAGCACGGCGATTTCACATCCGGCGCATTTTATTGGGCTCTCAGGCGTGCACTGTCTGATTTGGGCTATTACGAAAACGCCCAAACCTCAAAAGAATATTATGAAAAATTAACTCTCGAAATACAGTCGCTGGTGGACGGAGGCATACTCGAGACTCAAAACGGCTCGAACAGGCTCAGAAAATCCGTGACTCCGCCGATAAAAGCAGAGTACGTACCCGCCGTTTTGGCCGAGACCTTTGCCGGTTTCCGCTGTGTCATAGGCTTTTCACAGTGCGATCCGATGGCTGAAAGAGCCGTGGGCACCGAGGAGGAAATAAACCGGGTAGCCGACTTTATAAATCAACAGGGCGCTACGGCGTGTATTCCGTACACCGACACGCCTTATCTGTCGCCGGTCAGGGCAGTTACCCACGCCTTTATGCGCGCCGTGCGTGTAATTTATTCGGTTTTGATACCGATTATGCTGGCGATAACGGCAATGTGGCAGATAAAAACGCTTTTGGCGGACATTTCGGCTAAAACCTTTAATTCCGACAGCCTTTTGAATATTGTTTTGCTCGGCATTATAGGTATGGCGCTGCTGCGCTGTCGGATGATAGCCTTTGTCGAGGTCTCGTCCTTCGGCATCGGCACATATGTCATGTATTTGTCCACCGTACACCCTCTCGTCATTCTCTATTCGTTCATCGGCACAGCCAAGACATTTGAATACTGATCACAGGAGTTTTTATGATTAAGTTTACAGGTACACCTGCCTCCGGCGGATATGCCCAGGGTAAAATAAAAATAATAAACAGAAGAATCACAGGCTACAAGCGAGTTGTGCTGTCCGTCCCGAGAGAGCGGTCTCTTTACAGCGCCGCCAACACCATAGCAAAGGACGAAATAAAAGCCCTTATGGAAAATGCTCCGAGACAGCAGCAGGATATTTTGAATTTCCAGCTGTTGATGCTGGACGATAAGGGCATGAACAAAATGATATCCGAGCACATAGAAAACGGCACCGGTGCGGCAAAGCGGTGTGAGTACACAATGGACGAATACTGCCGGCGCCTCAAAGCGACCGGCGACGAATACCTTGCCGAAAGGACGGGCGACATACGCGATGTTCTCAGCAGAATAATAGACATACTCGACGGCAGAACAAGGGCAAGATTTGTTCTGACGGAGCCTTGCATCATAGTCGCCGACGAAATTCTGCCCAGCGATTTGGCTCAGATAGACAGAAAATTCGCCCTCGGATTTGTGACGGTGGGCGGCTCCTATCAGGCTCACGCCAACATAATCGCCAGGACGATGGGCATACCGTCGGTCTGCCTTGTAGAC
>JAQXIW010000086.1 GCA_029007985.1 Oscillospiraceae bacterium
GAAACAATGATTACCATCTCGGAATATTTTGAAATTTTTATGAACCGTATGATTTTGTGCCGCCGTGCCGCAAGATTTTTCGGATATGAATTTGAAATAATGCACAATAAAATGCGTGTAATGTAAAAATCACCGCCCTAAAAGGCGGTGACATTTTTTTATTCATCAGTCCTCGGCGAAGAGCTCATCCAAGATATCGCATGCACCTGCGCACATTGCCGGGCAATTTTTCGTTGCCTTTGTTTCGGCAATCATTTTAAGACCTTCCGGCGTACCCATATCATAGCCGAGAATTTCTCTGCAAAGCGTTGCGCCGTATCTCTCTTTGAATATGGCGTTGAACTTTTTGACCTTGCCGACGAGTATGGCGTTCTGTGCCTTTATGTCAGGGGTGAGGTTGCTAAATCCGTATTTGAGGCCGAGAGCCATAGCTGCGCCTGTTACTGCGCCGCAGCTGTCGCCGTTGTAGCAGCCGCCGCCCAAACCGCCGGACAGTTTGAGAGCTTCGTTCACATCCATACCAAGTTTTTCTGCGCCGTACGCAAAAACAACCTGTGAGCAGTGAAATCCTTTGCCCATAATTTCCTTTGCTTTTTCAGCTGTCATTTTTTCCATGTTAGTCCTCCGAAAAAATATTTTCTTATCTATATACTATAATTTTTGATAAAAAATATCAATTCGCATTATCAATATAATTTTAAGCATATTTTTTACGAATTATAGGTGACTGCCGTTACCGACCGATTTATCAAAGTATTTCCGTCGGATTTATTGGCCCTGTTCATATTTGTCACCGACACACAGGCGACCTTTTCCGCGGCGGCAAAATCCTCTCCAAAGCCGTAAATTGAGCTTATGCAATAAGCCTCTGTGCCCACATTGCCCAAATACATCATAATGTGACCCGGCATATATATAATTGTTACGCCGTCCGTATCAAACACCCGGGCTTTTTCGCCATCGGATTTACCGCCGATATCAACGGTATTTGCGCACAAAACCTGTGATTGAAGCTTTGCGACTCTCGGCATATTTAAGCCGAAGCACCGAAAGACATTTCTGACAAGGCCGGAGCAGTCTACCGAATTGTTTGCACCGCCCATACCGTATACGGCACCTTGATATTTGAACGCCTGATTTATTGTGTTTCTGTATGTGAAATCAAGATAACCCGTCGAGACATCGCTTGAAACCGGCAAAAAGAAATATTCGTCGTAAATGTAACCGTCATTATCTCGCGCCGGCACTTTTGCCGTGTAACAGCCGTAAGCCGTCCTGCCTCTGATTTTCTTTACCGTGTTATCCAGCGGCAAAACCGTACCCATAGGCAATCGCTTGTCGGATACCGCCGCACAGCCGCTGTCGGTTTCCGTTCGGATTTCCTTTGCGGTGACCACCGCAAAATCTTGCGGCACCTGTTTTCTGCTTTCCCAATCCGCACGGGTTCTGCACAGGGCAATCTGTGAGGTTCTCACCCAGCCGGCGCAGTTGCCGTACAGAATGTACAGCCACCGTCCGTCCCGGCTCTCGTGAAGCACGGCGACCGGGCAATACGGCAGTAAATCGCTCATAATGTTTTTGTCGAAATCAAAATTGCCCTTTTCGTAAAACTCATCGTCTGTCGGGTAGCCTTTCATCAAGGTGTATTCCGTGGAATAGCCGTACCTCACTGTCACCGTATAAGGCACAGCCGACAAATTGAGTAAATACTTCATTTTCTGCCGATATTCACCGGTAGTCTTTGAGCCGTTGCGGTATGTGTCTTTTTTGCCGAATTCGTATGCACAGTTGAGCAGACCTTTTACTGTCTCGCCGTCGAGAGTGTCCGGTATCGTATCTACGCACAAAACATTGCCGTCGTTGTCGGTTATCACAAGCGGATTTTTCCTGTTGAAATTGTCTATGTCCGCGGCGGACATCAGTATTTTGTCCGGGTTTTTGTGTTTGCTTATCCAATAGCTTGGGCTGAGCATTTGTATATCCACACCGGCCGGCGTATTGACCGCAGTAAAATCTCTGTCCCGCCGAGCCGGCGTCTCTATATTCTCCACACTCTGTGAAACGCTGCTTTGTAAGTTTTCTTCCGCCGAGCTGATTTGTTCTCCCCGTGGGGCCTTTACACAGCCGAAAAGCAATAGCGTTATGGCCGCAGCAGTAAGTAGCTTTTGAATTTTCATTTTTTCCTCCCCATATCTATTCATTCTCATTATATATTTATATACCGATAATGTCAAAAATCGGTGTAAAAACCTTGAAATGCTGTACACATTACACTTTCATATTGTATAATATAAAAAATAAGGGAGGTTTACCTATGAAAAACAAGCCTTTGATTTTAATATCCCCTCGCAAATCGGCGGCAACGGGGTATCCGGACGAAAACACCTATATGGACTCATCTGTGTCGTGGAATCAGCTGCTTATATCCGAGCACGGCGGTATACCGGTAATGATACCTATGCTGGACGACGACAGCATAAGACAGATGGTAGAATTGTGCGACGGCGTTTTTTTGACCGGCGGCGCGGATATAAACCCAAGCATTTACGGTGAAGAAAAAGCCGAATACTGCGGCGAAATTCAAAATGACAGGGACTCCGCCGAATTGTCAATGATTAAATACGCTATGGAGATGAAAAAGCCTATGCTCTGTATTTGCAGAGGTTTTCAGATTTTCAATGCGGTAATGGGCGGCACTCTCTACCAGGACATACCTACACAGACCGGCACGAGCATCAACCACTCAAACTGGAATGTAAAAGAGTTTTACGGCTTTGAGCCGGACACCTGCGCCCACCCGGTAAACATTGTGCCTGATACGCCTTTGGCAAAGCTTGTGGGCGAGAACACGATATACACCAACTCTCTGCATCACCAGGCCATTAAACAGGCGGCGCCGGGCGTTATTATCCAGGCATACGCCCCGGACGGCATCCCGGAGAGTTTCTATGTGGACACGCCGGACCAGTACATCAGGGGCTATCAGTGGCATCCGGAGTTTCAAACGGAAAACTCCGTGAAAGCCGCAATAGTCAACGAATTCCTTGACGAATGTTCTAAATAAACAATTTTTAAGCGGAGTCCGCCCGGGCTCCGTTTTTGTATAACTGCAACAAAATATAAGAAAAAACAATAAAAAATTTCTATTTGCGCAAATTTTTCCCTTTTGCTATAATTTTTACTGTTAAGAACGGCAAAAATGTATCGAGGCAATTCAAAAATAGCGTTGCGGCGTCGGGCTGTGAATTTTGTATGGGCTGTTTTACCGATAAGTACCCTGTCGAAATCGACAAAGGACGGACAAAGGAAAAATTTAAATCGCCGGTAAAGTAAAAAAATGCATTCGGATGTTATTTTATCCGA
>JAQXIW010000087.1 GCA_029007985.1 Oscillospiraceae bacterium
GCCAATATCATATCGGTTATCTCCGTTTGAAAAATACTCGGGCGGATTTCCGCTGCTGTGTGAATATTATAGCCTGTTTTTCGGTTGACTGCCACCACCCGACAGTCGAATTTTGTAAACCGTCGGTTGCGGAAGCTCAAAAAAGTACAATTTTCGACAGATTCCTGTGAATATTTGCGGATTTGCACTGTGAAATACAGTTTTTTCCGATTGCCGCTTGGAAATATTTACGCAAAAAGAAAAACCGCCAAAGGCGGCCTTTCCTGAAAAAGTATATTTATTAAGAGGAGAGAAAATATATTTTTTGTTTGTATGGCTTTATTATACAGGATAAATATGAAAGCCGTTTGAAAAAAATATGAACAGAATATAAAAACGGTGAAAGAAGTGTGAAACAATATGTGTTTATATCGGTTTGCGTAATTGTCACCGCATCGTCATTTCTCTCCTATCAGAAAGAGAATCTGCTTTCGATTTATAAACCGATGCACCCTTCTCAAATAACCCCGAACATGGCGGCGTAGACGCTCCATTCGACGGATTCGTCCTTTATCGGTATGTACTTTGACACGCCGGAATGAGCCTCGTATATCGGCTCGACCTTTCCTTTCGGGCACTGGCTTCTCAAATAGACTTTTACGCCCTTCTTTTTCAGGAAGTCAAAGGCTTTTTCCAGATGCTTAGGCATACCGCCGGAGCCCAGAGCCAAGGCGACCACGCCGTCGTGCAGCATATAGGTCTCGACCGTCGTTTCGTCCAGATTCGGCGTGATGTAAATTACGCCGATGTGGTTTTTCGGCAAACAGAGCTCATATTCGCCGACAGGCTTTGCAATTTCGTTAATGAGATATTCGTCGTTTGTGGCGATAAAGCCGTCAAAACTCTCGGTGTCTATTTTTGTGACATATTTTGCCGGAATGAGCTTGCGGCAAAAAGCCACGCACACGCCCCAATAGCCCGACATAGCCGCGCCGATGGCGAGATTGAGGTTTGAATGTGCGTCGGTGTCCTCAAAGACCAGCGGCAGCTGTGCGCCGGTGAGAATTACCGACTTGTCAAAATTTTTAAGGGCGCAGTCGAGGTAAGCGGCCGTGTAAGCCATGCTGTCTGTGCCGTGGGTGATTACAAAAGAATCGTATTCGTCCTTTTTGTCCCAAATGAGCTCGGCGAGCTCGGCTCTGTCCTCGTCGGTCATGACGGAGGAGTCAATAAGGCGAAAATCGTAAATGTCGATATCGGCGTCGGCATAGTTGGAATAGCGCAGTATGTCCTCGCCCTTTAATTCCGGGGCAAGACCGTTTTCCGTCTGTTTACAGGCGAGAGTACCGCCTGTGGTAATCAAAAGTATTTTATTCATAAAAACCGCCTTTTTAATGTAATATTATAATTATATCATACCCGACTCAATCCTAAAAGTGAAATCTAATTGAAATTTTGCCCCGATATGATAAAATAATAAAAAAGGCGGTGATTTTTTGGACGGCATTTTGTCAAAGGATGTGCGCTATCTAAAAGGCGTGGGCGAAAAACGAGCCCGGCGGTTTTACAGGCTGGGCGTGTTCAGCGTGTCGGATTTGCTGTATCTCTTGCCTAAAAGGTACACGGATTTTTCAAATACGGTCGAAATTGCCTATGCGCCGACCGGTGAAAATATTGCCGTAAAGGCGACAGTTTTGGAAATTGCGCCGCCGAGACGAATAAAGGGTGGCCGCACAATTTTCAGAGTTATGTGCGCCGACGACACGGCGAATTTGGTATTGACCTTTTTTAATTCCGAATACACCGTGCGACAGCTCATACCCGGCAGAGAGTACATTTTCTACGGCAAGCTCGACGGCAATTTTTATACAAAACAGATGACCGCGCCGCTGTTTATCCCGGCGGATTCGCCGATAAAAAAACAGCCGGTCTATCCGCTGACGGCGGGGCTGTCGGCAAAGACGGTGCAAAACTGCATAGCCTCCGCATTTGCCCAAATTGACGACATACCGGATTTTATGCCGCAAATCATACTCGACAAATACGGCTTGCCGCCGCTTTACAGAGCGTTGTACGATGTGCATTTTCCGAAAGACAACGCCTCTCTCGACAGGGCGGCGAAAAGACTGCGGTTTGACGAGCTTTTCTCTCTTCAAATAGGTATGTCGCTTCTGAACGGCAGGCGAAAAACCCAAAGCGGTGCAAAAATCACGACGGTGAACATAGATGATTTTCTCAAAAGTCTGCCCTATACCCCGACAAACGCCCAATTCAGGTGCATAAAGGACATTCTTTTGGATTTCAAAAGCGGCTACGCGATGAACAGGCTTTTACAGGGCGATGTGGGCAGCGGCAAAACCCTGGTGGCGATGTGCGCCATGTACTGTATGGCGAAAAACGGCTATCAATCAGTTATGATGGCGCCGACGGAAATTCTGGCGAATCAGCATTATCAAAATGTCAAAAAATCTCTGGAAAAATTCGGCGTTCGCGTGGGCTTGCTGACCGCCTCGGTAAAGGCAAAGGAAAAAAGAGAGCTGCTCGCCCGGCTGGAGAGCGGCAAAATTGATATACTGATAGGCACGAATGCCGTACTGTCGGAAAAAGCGGTTTTTTCAAAACTCGGACTTGTCATAACCGACGAACAGCACCGCTTCGGCGTAAATCAGCGCAGCGCGGCGGCGACAAAGGGGCAAAACCCACACATTTTGGTTATGAGCGCCACACCGATACCCCGCACTCTCGCCATGATAATTTATGCCGATATGCAGATTTCTGTAATTGACGAAATGCCGAAAGGCAGAAAGCCGGTACAGACTCTGTTGGTCGGTACGGATTTGAGACGGCGCATGTACGGCTTTATCGACAAACACATAAAGCGGGGATATCAGACCTACATTGTCTTGCCGGCAATAGAGGAAAACGAGGAGATGTCGGATTTGCAGTCCGTCAAAAAATACTGCGACGAGGTCGTCCGTCCGCTTTTGCCGCATCGGAGAGTGGCTGTATTGCACGGCAAAATGAAGGCGGCGGAAAAAGACCGGGTAATGAGCGAATTTGCCGCCGGCAACATAGATATTCTTTGTTCCACCACCGTTGTGGAGGTAGGCGTGGATGTGCCTAACCGGGCGCTGATGATAATAGAAAACGCCGAGAGATACGGGCTGTCCGCCCTGCATCAGCTCAGGGGCAGAGTCGGCCGCGGCGATGTGCAGTCCTATTGCATTTTGGTAACCGACAAAAAGGACGCCGCCGTACAGCAGAGACTTAAATATTTGGCGGCGAATCCGTCGGGATTTGCCGTCGCCCAATACGATTTGGAGCACCGAGGCCCCGGCGACTTTTTCGGCACACGGCAGCACGGTCTGCCGGTTATGAAGACGGCATCGCTGGTCAGCGACACAAAGCTGGTGGAGATGACAAAACAGGCGGCGGAATACATACTGTCGCAAAGCCCGGATTTGTCCGCTTATCCTATGATAAAGCGGCGATGCGAAAAACTGTTTGACAATGTGACGCTTTGATATTGTATTTTTATTCGCAAATGTTTATAATGAAATAAAAAAGGAGATACGATTATGAGAAAACCGGTTATTGCGATTACGCCGGACATAGGCTCGTTCGGCTATGATTTCGGCGAAGTGAAGTTTGCAGGCAACACTTCCTACACTTCAAAGGCAAATTCAAACTACATTAAGGAATACGGCGGCGTGCCGATTATCCCGGCTGTCATCGAGGACGATGAGCAGGCGATGGAAATTATGGAGCACCGGGACGGTCTTTTTGTCACCGGCGGCGACGATGTAAACCCGGCCCTCTACGGCGAAGAGGTCATGGACTGCTGCGGCGGTCTCAACCACCGGAGAGATAAATCCGATATGGCTCTCATCAAAGCGGCCGTTGCGCTTAAAAAGCCTATACTCACATTCTGCCGCGGCTCGCAGATTACTAACGTATTTTTCGGCGGCGCACTCTACCAGGACATCAAAACCCAGACCGGTACGGACATCAACCACCCGGCTCTCGTTATGAGCATAAAGAACAAGGACACAGAGGAGCAGGTGCACGAATGTATAGTCGAAAAGGACTCGCCGCTGTATAAGCTGGTGGGCAAAGAGACGATTCGCATTAACTCCACACACCACCAGGCCGTAAAGACGCCGGGCAAAAATGTCATAGTACAGGCAAAGGCTCCGGACGGAATAGTTGAGAGCTGGTATCTTGACAGCCCGGACCACTATGTGCGCAGCTACCAGTGGCACCCGGAATTACAGGGTAAAAACCCGGTAAAAGACGCCATCGCAGAGGATTTTATCGCCGCCTGCAAAGAGAGAATGTCAAAATAAATACATGCGGTTGCATTACTCGGCTTTATGTGAGCGCAGATAAAAAGAAAAATACAGGCTTGGTGAAATGCTAAACTGATGGTAGACACGAAAAAAAGTGTCTACCATCAATTTTTTTGATAAAATAAAAGAAAAGAGGGGGGATGAAGGAATGGGACGACCAAAAGGTGGAAAGAACACCAGTCACAGTAGAGAAGAAAAGTTGAGATTAGTAAAGCGCAATTTAAGTGGAGAGACATTATTGTCACTGGAAAGAGAAACAGGTATTTATCACAGTCAGATATATAAATGGACAAAGCAATATTTAGCAGGTGGAGAATCAGCATTGGAAAACAAGAGAAAACCCGGTAATCCACTGGTAAAATATACCCGCAAAAAAGAGCTGACAGAGGTAGAACAGCTTGAGTACAAAATAGCACTTCTTGAAAGAGAACTGTTAAAGAAAGATAACGAAATTGTAAAACTAAAAAACTCAAACGCACGAGAAAGGGGCGATGCCAAAAGATAGTAATACAGCAGATATATGCCATAATCGAACAGCAGAGTAATAGATTTTCAGTAAAGGAATTATGCAGCATATATGAAGTATCACGTTCCGGATATTACAAGTGGCTTAAAAGAAAGGATAAATTAAACCAGTATCAGATATGGCACAATCAGCTTGATTTACTTGTAAAAGATATACATATGCATTATCCTTCCGCGGGATATCGTACAGTCAATGATATTTTGCTGAATACTCACGGACTGGTAATATGTGATGTATCCGTATGGAAATCCATGAAAAGATTGAATATCAAAGGATATATCAGAAAAGCTAAAAATTCTGCTGTTAATCAAGGAGCAGAACACTCTGTTTTTCCTAATATACTTAACCGTAACTTTAAGGCAGATAAACCTATGCAGAAAATTGTTACTGATGTTACCTACATAGAAAACAAAGGCAAATGGTATTATTTGGCCTGCTTTATGGACTTATTCAACAATGAAATTATTGATTATGAATTAGGTGACAAATTTGATAATTTCCTTGTTATGAAACCTGCTCAAAGAATTCTGGCAAAAAGAAAGAGTACCGA
>JAQXIW010000088.1 GCA_029007985.1 Oscillospiraceae bacterium
ATATTGGATTTAACCAATGAACTGACTTCGCATTTCAAGCGGAGTCAGTTTTGTTTTGAGTTGAATTCTTTCGTTGTTGTAGAATTGGATGTATGCAGTTATGAGGAGGCGCGCCTCCGCATAACTGCGGATTTTCGCGCGGGAAATGCACTCAGTCTTGAGGATAGAGAAAAAATTTTCCGCCAAAGCGTTGTCATATGGGTTTCCGCGTCTTGACATTGACAGCGAAATGCCGTATGATTGTGTTAGCTTAAAGTACGCTTGTGAGGTATACTGAAAGCCTTGGTCACTGTGGAGTTGCAGCTCCCCAGTGACCTTCTCTTTTCTCTTGGCTGCGCGAATTGTGGAAAGTACAAGATTGATGTTCTGCTCTGTGCCGGTCTTGTAGGCGACAATGCTATTGTCGTACAGATCCCGAATGACCGAAAGGTACAGCGTGCCTTGCTGTGTCTTGATGTAGGATATATCGGTCACCCACTTTTGATTGGGACGATCGGCGTGAAAGTCGCGATTCAGCAGATTCGGATAACGGTGAAGCTGTTCTCCGTAATTCCGATACCGCTTCCGCCTGACTTCAGAGAGTAAGTTGTACTTCTGCATGACGCGCAGGACGGTTTTGGGATCGCGATGAATACCCGACCGTTCAAGCCAAAGATGTACACGGCGATAGCCGTAGGTTTTGCCGCATTTGCTTTGGCACTCGCTGATCTTTTCAGCCAACGGCAAGTCCTTTGCCGGTATTTCCATGCGCTTCAGATAGTCATAGTATCCGCTTCTTGAAACGGTGAAGAAGCGGCACATTTCGCTAACTGCATACTTTTCGCGATGACGGTAGACCACTAAATATTTTACGCTTGTTCTCACTTCCTTTCGGTTAGCGAGAGAAAATCCCGCATGAGCTCGTTTTCCATTTCCAACCGCTTAATTCGTGCTTCTTTGCGTGCAAGAATATACCGCAGCTCGGCTGTTTTCGTCTGGTCGGTGATTTCTGCCTCCTTCTTTGAGGGTCGTCCTTTTCTATGTACGACGATTCCGGCGGCAAGCTTCTCTTGCTTTCGATTGTATCTGCTCATAAAGTTCTTAATTTGTTCCTTGCTGAACCCAAGGGCTTCTCCGATTTCTCTTCGCGTTTTTCCTTCTGCTCTTAAGCGCAATATTTCTTCTGTGTATTCCTCGATGTGCCTGTAGCTCCTTGACATTGCAAAAACCTCCTATGGTAGTTCTTCGTTCATTCTACCATAGGAGGCTCTTCTTTTTCAATGTCCGTTTTTTACGGACTTGTGCACAAGAGGTCGGTGATTTTTATTTTAATTAAGCCTGTGCAAGTGCTTCTTCGATACAGGCGGCAATCTGGTCAGGGCATGAAGTTGATTTCATACCGCATCTTACGCCTTTGAATCTCTCGATGACAAATTCAGCCGGCAGACCCTTTACGATTGAACAAATACCGTTTAAGTTGCCCGGGCAACCGCCGATTACTTCAATATCGACAACCTTGCCGTCTTCGATTTTTACCGTTGTCTGTCTTGAGCAGACGCCTCTGTTTCTTCTTGTGTAAACCATGGGTGATATTCTCCTTTTCATTTCCCTGTATTTATAATAACATATTTTTTTGATATGTAAAGTGACTTAATCACAATTTTCACAATTATTCACAGAGCGTCGGCTTGTAATACATTGACAATGCGGTAAAAAAAAGATAAAATTATTAAGATAATCAGAATCGTGGAGGCAATCATGAATATTTACGCTATTACCGCACCGTTAAACGCATTTATAACATGCGCTTTTATCATGCTGTTTATGAGCAAAATTAAACTTAAGCCGGAGATTAAATGCCCTATTATATATTTGGTATATGCCGTATTTGCATTTGTTATGGGTGCCGGCGGCAACGGTCTTTTCAACCTGGACATGTCCAAATTTGATATGACAATGTACATTTACCGCCTTGTAGCAGGCGTTTTCGTCTGTCTCGGTCTCTATCTCTATATGAAGCGCGGCGACCTGGCCAGAACACTGCACAAATTACAGGGTCGCGAGTACCTGGATAAATAATAATGACATTTAAGTTACTGAAACAGGCGGTCATAGGTGCTCGGGTACCTATGACTGTTTTTGATAATCTTTACGCCGCAAAGGAAAACGATTTGAAGGTCATTCTCTTTGTTTTGAAAGCCGGCGCAATAGATGTGAACGAAATATCCCGCCGGCTTGACATTACCGTCGCCTCGGTCATATCTTCTCTCTACTTTTGGGCGGATAAAGGGCTGGTGCTGTGCGAAGCGGACGGAGACGGCGGAGAAACAAAAAAACGACTCTCCTCGCGGGATATATTGCGGCTGTCAAAAGACCGCCCGGAAATACGGGCTCTCGTCGGCCATATACAGCAAATTTTCGGACACGCTCTCAATGCCAAAAGCACCGAAACCTTTGTCAATCTCTATGTGATGGACGGCGTGCCGGTTGAAGTCATTTTAATTCTTGCAATGTACTATGCGCCTGTTCAAAAAGGCCCCGGCTACACGGCGAGGACAATTCTCAATCTGTACGAAAAAGACGGCGTCACCACAGCCGAAAAGGCGGAAAACCACATTAAAACTCTGACCGAAAGAGAAAAGCGCTACGCCGCCGTATGCCGTGTTTTTTCTCTGGACTGTACAAAACTCACCAAATCCGAAAAGACGATAATAGACGGCTGGGGCGAGGCTCTCGGAATGAGCGAAGAGATGATAGCCTGTGCCAAAGAAACGGCCGGATTTAACGCCAACATAAGATACTGCAACGGGATTTTGAAATCCTGGTCGCAGAAAGGCTACAAAAATCCGTCGGACATAAACGAGATACACAACAGCCCTGTCGGCGAAAGCCGCGACATTCCCCCGGAGGAAGATATTATTTTGTCGGGTATGCACATTGTACCCGAATACAAAAAGGAGAACTAATCTTTGATGGACAGCTATTCAGCCGCTTCAAACACTCTTGAGCGACGCAGAAACCGAATGCATTCCGAAATGCTGCGGCGCAAAAAAGAAATATACGATAATTTTCCGCAAATCAAGGCGATTGACGACAAGATTTATGAATTGGGCCTGTCAATGGCCTTTTACGGCTTAAAACAGATGAGCGGGGAAGCCCGGCAATGCGCCCGGTACATTGACGAATTGAAGGCCGAAAGAGCGAATATTCTCACTTCAAACGGCTATCCGGCGGACTACACCGCCGAAAGATATGTTTGCGGTCTGTGCAAAGACACCGGGGTATACAACGGCAGAGCCTGTACCTGTCTGAAAGCGGAAATACAGAAAAACAAACAAAAGCGGCTGTCCCGGGCGTCGCCTTTTCCGGATTGCAGATTTCGGGATTTTGTTCTCGACTACTACCCTAAGACGCCGATGAAAAACGAGGCCGGCAACACGGTTATTCCATACGACCAAATGGGCGCAGTATTGAATTATTGCATCAGCTATGCGGAGAATTTCAGCGAAAAAAGTACAAGCCTTATGCTCATCGGTCGGGCGGGGCTGGGCAAAACGCATCTCGCCTGCTCTGTCGCCAACGCCGTAATTGAAAAAGGCTTTACTGTGCTGTATTGCTCATCTCAAAGCCTGTTCAACCGCTTTGAACAGACAAAGTACAACAACCGGGAGCTTTTGTCGGATGTTTTAGACTGTGATTTGTTTATTTTGGACGATTTGGGCGCGGAAACCATGACTTCCTACACACAGGGCGTGTTTTACAATATAGTAAACACGAGAATGATAAACCGCAAGCCTACAATATACACCACCAATCTCACTTCCCAAAGACTGTTAACTCAAAGATACTCGGAAAAAGTGTCCTCGAGGCTTATCGGCGAATGTACCGTGCTCGCCTTTACAGGCAAGGACATAAGACAGTTGAAAAAATGAAACAATAAAAGGAGCGATTGTGGCGCCACCGAAAACCGTACGGTTTACTAGGTTCACTTTCGCTCCGTTTTTATTAACCCTCAAAGACCTCCAAGACGAGAGAGTATTCGTTCACACCGTCGCCGGACAGCCGCGCGCCGTCAACGCCCACGGAGGAATATTCTTCGCCCCGGTAGAAAGACCAGTATGCACCTGTCAGATCGTAGTCGGCGTACATTCCGTTTACCGTCTTGATGTACAGGCCGTATTCGCTTTCTTCACCCTCGGCAACGCCTGTTTCTCTCAGGGCTTCGCCGAGATTTTCCGCGTCGGTTTTAATTGTGATTACAACGCTTTTGCCCTCTGCCGATACAGTCAGGGCAACCGTTTTTTCGCCCTCGCCTATTTCCGTGTCTTCGGTGTAGACGGCGCTGTCCCAAAGGGAAACGGCGGTATTTTCGCTCACCTGTGATTCGCTTGAGACCGAATTTGTTTTGTTTGTTTTTGAGCACGCCGCAAATGAGAATACCATAATTGCAGCCAGTGCAGCCGATAAAAGTTTTTTTGTCATTTTTTGACTCTCCTTTTTATTATTTGCAATAAAAAGACCTGTAAGCAGACAACTTACAGGCGCAGTAATCCCTTGGTATTACTGTATCCGCCTTCATTGCCCAAGGCCGATATTAGTCGGGATAACAGGCAGGCATTCCGACTTGTGCAAAAGCAGATACGGCAATGACTGTTGCGACGGATTCTCACCGTACTTCCCCTGTACCGATGGCGGTTTTTGAAATTTGCCGCCAAGGGTGTCTGTGTAAGACTCTGTTACCGAAAGACAGTATATCACAATTTGCGAAAATTGACAACAAGTTGATTTATGTGTCGTATTCCGTAATCAAGAAAAAGAGGCAAAAAACAGGACAGCCTGTGACTGTCCGCAGTGCGCCGGAGAGGGACGCAAGCCCCTACAGGCAACTTCATAATACCAAGTAATCTATAGGCTGAAAAAGACTTTTTAATAAGAAAAGGGTGTGCAAACCGCACACCCATTTCTGCTTTTACTGCCATTCTTCACACAAATTCTTACCGCCAGGACTCATCCGTAAGCCGGTTACGGTGCTTCGTGAAAATTTCAATTTTTACTCTTTATCAGGTGCCTGACCATCATGTGCCGCCCACTTGCATTCTGTTATTTCCATATTAGTGAATGTGGCCTTAAAAGATGAATCTTCAGGACTGCAAGCATAAATACCAAACTGAATTTCATCGGCAGCTTTATACATATGACAGATTCTCATCTGCTTAAACTTGATTCCGTCTTCAGAACACTCAATACAGTAATCATCTTCTCGCCTGCTGAATCTATACCACATAGATTTGATATTTGCATTAATCTCCGTTGTGGCCCAATCCGAATATCCGTTGTTGGTAGCCACACTTCCAAGATGCTGAAATTCATCATTCTCATATTCGATAGAGCCCTTGAGCCAGTTCTCACTGTCCAGATACATAACAACGCCACACTGATCAAAACGCACTTTGCTTTCAAATTCTGTCTTCACTACAAAAGAAAAGAACTTCTCCTTAGTGGTCAGTTGTAATACAGGAGCATTATCATTTCTAAAATGATAATATGTTCGTTGCCACAAATCAGTATGTGGATTTGTTATTATTTCAATCTTATCATCTGTGATTGCACACTCTTTTGGTTCTCTTGTCCATTTCCACTGTTCTTTATCTATCTTCATCTTGCCCAGCCTCTTACTTTGTTAATTTGAATTTCAT
Organism: Oscillospiraceae bacterium; assembly: GCA_029007985.1. Taxonomy (GTDB): domain Bacteria; phylum Bacillota; class Clostridia; order Oscillospirales; family Ruminococcaceae; genus RGIG3102. The sequence goes on from JAQXIW010000088.1 coordinate 5,676, forward strand.
TCCTTAATAAACTTCTTATCTGTTTGGGGTATTTCATCATTTGATATATACCTTTCAACCTTCATATGAAGATTATATTTTTCTCTCAAATTGAAAATAGTATCCATCATAGGCGTTCCATGATGAACATCTATTGCCTCCTGATTTTCCCAACTATCAATCAGCAATACTGTTTCAGCGTCATCAACCGGATAAAAATAATCATAACGAATATTTCCCTTTTCGTTTCGTATCGCATCTACTGTTCCGCTTGAAATCATTTCTTCTGCAAACTTGCGCGCTGAACCGTTTTCACCTTTATAATATATATTTACAGTAATACTCATTATGCATCCCCTTAAGCACTAAAATAGGAATTTGGCACGGAGCAACACCCCGCCTGATATATCATTTATCATATCACAACATCTGCGTTTTTTCTATAATTAAAAGACCTCGGCAGCATATTACCACCGAGGTCATCATCCTATTTTCGTCTATATTAAGCTGTCTTGAACATCTTCCGGCTTATCTTTATTTTTATTTTAGTTATTTATATAAAAAACAAATCCGAGCCCTTCGCCGATTGGCAAAAAGCTCGGATAATGCTGATTTGGTGCAGTAGAAGATTTTATTTTAAATCCGAACTGTTAAGTTCTTTAAAGCTCTGTGTTTTGCACAAACAATACTCTTTTCAGTTTGTAGGTAATGACAATAAAATCAGCAACTATACCGACTGAAAAATATTCCCCTCACCTGTAGACCTGTAAAGAACAAAAAGTGTTATGCTGCTTTAAAATTTCTCTTTAAACACAAATACAGATGTTACAAATTGTTCAATGTGCAAACAAAAAAACGGCCCCTCATAGGAAGCCGTTGGCAGAGATAAAAATGTTACAATATTTAATTTTTTTCACAAAGATTTCTTAAATCATAATACAATCTGTTTTATATAAAAGTCTTTATAATCACATTTGTAGTAAAATTATATTTAACGGCATTGTCCTAGCAAGCAACGCCGTTGTACGGCAAAAGCTTGTCAAGAGTACCTGAAACCCTTTTAAACTGATACATGCATAAAAGAAAGATGGATATCAAACGATAACCATCTTTTTCATTTTACGCCAATGCATTTGCGTTAATCTCTTCTATTGTTTTTCTTATGCCGCTCCACACAGTCAAATCCGTAAATATTTCAACAACGCTGCCTCTGTCTGTAAATGGAGCCCCCTGCAGAACCGACATATCCTTCATCAAACCATTATGAATGATATATTCAACAATCTGGTTTACAAAATAAATCTGTCTGTCATCCAGAACTGTTTCATCCAAATACTGTGCAAAAGCAGCTTTGGCAGCGGTCATATCAAGACCTACTATCTCACGGACAAATTCACCCAGAGGTTTCTTTCCATATTCAGCTTCATAATCTTGCTGTGTTCCAAGTTCTTCCCAGAGAATAGATTCCAGCTGCTGAACATCAAGAGCTGTCAGCGGTTTATTTGTTTTTAGCTTTGCGATAACAAGGTTATCTTGATGCTGACGAACGTAAAACTCTGCTTTAGCCTTGTAGTTTTTAAGGTCATCATTGTCAAGTTCTGATTCATTTTCCACCATATCAACTATGTCTTCTTCGTAGTCTATATCAAACCTTAAATCCACTTTAGGAATATATTTAATCAGGTTACGCAAGTTTTCACGGATATGTTCAAACTCATTTATGCCTGCATTTTCCACATACGGTGTATGCAGAATTTTGTTGATTAAGTCTGCTTGCCCGATAATTTCAGGGATGTTGGCAATTTTGGAAAGTGCCACAACCTTTTTCATCAAATCGGTTCTTGCTTTGGCATATTTTTTGCCCACAAGATATGCATATTCAATGCCGTATATCAAATGGTCAAAGCGGAATGCTTTTGCATCGCCATCATCTGGAATAATCAGCGGTGCAAGTTCTGAGCCGATAATCAGTGTGTTTTCGTATGTTAATGTGTCGTAATTGTCAGGGTTTGCATACATCTCAACATATTTAAGATGCTGACGAACTGCAAAGTTCTCTTTATTCAGTTCTCGCACTTTGCGTACCATATCTTCCACAAGTTCTTTTCTGAACTCTATGAGATATGGAATCTGATAATCCAAGTCCTGCAGTTTATATGCAATCTGGCTTTTCAGGTGGAAAATCGCACCCTGCAAAGCAATCATATTAGCAGTTGGTTTTCCCGGATTGAAACGGAAAAACTCAAAGTTACCACAGAAATCAAAGATGTAGAATTTTTCTTTATCCTTTCCATCAATAAGCAGTGGACACAGACGTGTACCACGGCCTATCATCTGCCAGAATTTTGCCTTACTCATTACCTTTTTAAAGAACACAAGGTTAAGCACTTCTGGCACGTCAATACCCGTATCCATCATATCAACGGATATTGCTATCTGCGGCAGTTTCTTCGGGTCAGAAAATTCATCAATAGCACTCTGCGCATAGTTCATATAGTTGTCGATAACCTTTGCATAACCCGGCAGGTGCGGATATTCCTTGTCAAACACTTCAAGGATTTTTTCGGCATGCTGATGATTTTTTGCAAAAATGATAGTTTTGCCAAGCTTCTGACCATAATCTATTTTCAGACCTTTAGTCATCAGTATATGTAATACCTGGCGGATTGTATCTTCGTTGAACACCCAGGAATTAAGTGCCGAAGAGTCTATCTTTTCAGGTAATTCGCCGTTTTCATCCACAAAGGTTTCTTCGTACTGTGTTTTTTCCTCATCTGACAGTTCATCGTAAACAATGCCCTGCTCGATAAATTTCAGCTTTGTTTCCACAGACATATAATCAACAAGGTATCCGTCTTTTACTGCCTGTGCAAGCTCGTAGCCATATGTAGGCACGCCATTGGCAAGTTCAAAAATTTCGTATGTATTCTTGTCGATTTCATCCTTTGGTGTAGCGGTCAAACCAATCAGCGGAGCATCAAAATAGTTGAATATGTCTCTGTACTTGTTATAGATGGAACGGTGTGCTTCATCACATATAATCAGGTCAAAGTGGCCGACTGTGTAAAGCTTGTTGTTATCTTCATCCTTTACATTATCAATTACATTCATCATTGTCTGATAGGTGGAGAAAACACAGTGTGCATCGTAGTTATCTTTTTCTTCGCAGAGGTTTGTAACAGACAGGTCAGGCAGCAAGTTAACAAAGCTGCGTTTCGCCTGTGTTACAAGGGAGTTTCTGTCAGCAAGGAAAAGGATATTTTTCACCCAGCCGTGCTGCAGCAGTACATCACACAGAGCCATAACAGTTCTTGTTTTACCTGAGCCCGTAGCCATAACAAGCAAGGCTTTGCGGCGGTTGTCGGTATCAAAGGCTTTACAAACAGCTTTGATTGCGGCTTCCTGATAATAGCGGCCCGCGATGTTTCTGTTCACATAAACATTTTTAAGGCTTGTCTTTAAAGTGCGAAGATTAAACAACTTTTCAAGATCTCGGCGGGAATATACCGCTGCCACCTTGCGTTCAGGATAATATTTATCATCCCAAATGCGTGTGTCAAAACCGTTGGAAAGGAAGATAACAGGTCTGCGACCATATTTCTTTTCAAGCAAATCAGCATAAAGTTTTGCCTGCTGTCTGCCTTTGGCAACATCAACACAGGTGCGTTTTGCTTCCAGAACAGCAAGTGGTTTGTTGTCCTGACCAAAGAGCACATAGTCGGCAAAGCCAACCTCTGACTGATTTGGCATACCCTCAAGCTCAAATTCATTGAACCAGTCTTTGCCCTCAATCCAGCCTGCATCACGCAGCATATAGTCGATGTAAATTTGTCTGGTTTTGTATTC